>NZ_JUPG01000208.1 GCF_001074825.1 Streptococcus pseudopneumoniae | reverse complement strand
GAATGGTGATCCATCTGGTTTCTTAGGTGTTACTGTTACGTCTCCAGTCTTAGGATCTTGTTCTAACTCTAGTTTTGGTTTCTTATGAGCTGGTGTTGTTACTGGAACTGGTTGTGATGGGTTCTTCTTAGGTTCTGTTACTTTTCCTTTTCCTGGGATATCTTTCTTAGGAAGTTTGTCATTTGGTACTTCACCTGAACCATTGTCTCCAATCGTAACAGTGATTGTAATTGGGTTTCCATCTTTATCTTCACCAGGGATTTCTACCTTAGTTCCTGGTGGGTATGGTTTTCCATCTTCTTTCTTAGGCGTTACTACTGCATCACCATTTGGTTTTTGATTAATTTCAATCGCAACTGGTTGTTCTGTTGTTGGAGCACCTGGTATTATCTTACTTGGCGTTTCAACTGGAACTTCTTCCGTTGGTTTACCTGGTTCTGTAATCTTACCTGTTCCTGGCACTTTACCTTCTGGTAATTCACTGTTTGGTACTTTACCTTTACCGTCTTCACCGATTGTAACAGTGATTGGGTGATCCTTATCTTTACCTGGGATTTCTACCTTAGTTCCTGATGGGAATGGTGATCCATCTGGTTTCTTAGGTGTTACTGTTACGTCTCCAGTCTTAGGATCTTGATTCAACTCTAGTTTTGGTGTCTTATGAGCTGGTGTTGTTACATCTACTGGTTTTGATGGGTTCTTATTAGGTTCTGTTACTGTTCCTGTACCTGGGACAGCTTTCTTAGGAAGGTTGTCATTTGGTACTT
>NZ_JUPG01000207.1 GCF_001074825.1 Streptococcus pseudopneumoniae | reverse complement strand
TTATGAGCCGGTGTTTCAACTGGAACTTCTTCTGTTGGTCTACCTGGTTCTGTAATCTTACCTGTTCCTGGTACTTTACCTTCTGGTAATTCAGCGTTTGGTACTTTACCTTTACCGTCTTCACCAATTGTAACAGTGATTGGGTGGTCTTTATCTTTACCTGGGATTTCTACCTTAGTTCCTGATGGGAATGGTGACCCATCTGGTTTCTTCGGTGTTACTGTTACGTCTCCAGTCTTAGGATCTTGTTCCAACTCTAGTTTTGGTGTCTTATGAGCCGGTGTTTCAACTGGAATTTCTTCTGTTGGTCTACCTGGTTCTGTAATCTTACCTGTTCCTGGTACTTTACCGTCTGGTAATTCAGCGTTTGGTACTTTACCTTTTCCGTCTTCACCGATTGTTACTGTGATTGGGTGATCCTTATCTTTACCTGGGATTTCTACCTTA
>NZ_JUPG01000206.1 GCF_001074825.1 Streptococcus pseudopneumoniae | reverse complement strand
AAAAAGTAGTTGACAAAAAATAAAAAGGCTGTATAATAGTAAGAGTTGAAAATAACAACTCAGGTCCGTTGGTCAAGGGGTTAAGACACCGCCTTTTCACGGCGGTAACACGGGTTCGAATCCCGTACGGACTATGGTATGTTGCAGATGGAACACTTGATGAAAAAAGTTTTAAAAAAACTTAAAAAAGTTTCAAAAAAGTGTTGACAAGCGAAAGCGACTGTGATATACTAATATAGTTGTCACTTGAGAGAAGTGAGTGACAAAGACCTTTGAAAACTGAACAAGACGAACCAATGTGCAGGGCACTACAACTAAGGTTGTAGTACTGAACAATGAAAAAAA
>NZ_JUPG01000205.1 GCF_001074825.1 Streptococcus pseudopneumoniae | reverse complement strand
TGTTGCTGCGTTATCTGGCTGTGCATTAATAGCGTCTGTTGCTGCTTTTGCTTTCGCTTTTGCGTCGTCCTTAGCTGCTGCTTTTTCTGCATCTGTTAAGTCAGTACGTCCGTCGATGGCTTTTTCTTTCTCAGCTAATTCATCTGCGATTGCTTTCTTAGCTGCTTCTTTAGCTACTGGGTTTACAGATTTAACGTCTGCTACACCTTTATCTTTTGCATCATTTACTGCTGTTTGTGCTGTTGCTGCTGCTTCTGGTGTTTCTGCGTTATCTGGCTGTGCATTAATAGCGTCTGTTGCTGCTTTGGCTTTCGCTTTTGCATCTTCCTTAGCTGCTGCTTTTTCTGCGTCAGTTAAGTCAGTACGTGCATCGATTGCTTTTTCTTTCTCAGCTAATTCATCCGCAACTGCTTTCTTAGCTGCTTCTTTAGCTACTGGATTTACTTTCGCAATTTCACCAGTACCAGCAGTTTTAGCTGCATCTACTACATCGTTTGTTGTTGCAGAGTCGATAGCCTTAGTTGCTTCTGCTGCTGCCGTATTATTTTTCGCAATTGCTGCGTCTTTTTCTGCTTGTGTTAGATTTGGATTTGCTTTAATAGCGTCTTCTTTCGCTTTACGAGCTGCTTCAACATCTGCTTTTGCTGCATCTTTCTTAGCTACTACTGGATTATCTCCTGCGATTGCAGTTGTTCCTGCGTCTTTAGCCGTATCAAGAGCTGTTTTTGTAGCAGCATCATTAATTGCTGTCAAAGCTGCTGTTTTGTCAGCATTTACTTTATCGATTGCTGCTTGTTTCTCATCATCAGTAGCATTTGGAGTTTTATTGATGGCAGCAATTTGGGCTTCTGCTGCTTTTTCTACTGCCTCAATAGCTGGTTGTTTATCAAGAGTTACAAAGTCTGACAATGGTTTTTTATCTGTAGATCCATCTGTATATGTTACTACAAGATTTCCAGCGTTATCTTTTTCTACTGATTTAATCTTAGTCTTAGCATCTGCAGCATCTACAGTTTTACCTTTTTTGTCTGCAAAGTTGGCATCATCATTAGTTTGAGCATACTCAATTTGCAGTTTTTCTTTGATTTTATCTAAGTCATCTGCTGTTACATTAGCTGGGTCTGCTACAGCTACTTTTTCTGTTGGAGCTGCAATGTCATATTTAGATGTTTGATTTTTAACTACGAATCGAGCATACCCTGGTTTTTCTTTCGCGTTTTTATCTACATCTAGCGCTCTATAATCAGTGTTTGAAAGTTTACCATCGTTGTCTTTAGAAACGATAAAACTTGTCCACGCTTTTCCAGCTGTAAGGTTTGTAGTGCCAGTCATCTTGATAGTAGCTGTTCTTTTATCTTCAGATACTGAACCTTCTCCTGTAACCACACCATCTTCAACTTTACCTGTTGTCAATTTGAATCCATTCGCGTTATTCCATGTAACATCTCCAGGTCCACGTAGGTAAAGATCTTTAACTTCATTTTCATCTGAACCTTTGAATGTTAAATCAGTGTTTTCACCTGAATAAACATAGATTTCTTTGTTGGTTTGATTTGAGTATGGAAGTTCTACTGTTGGAGCTACGTTTACAAAATCTGCTAATGCTTTTGTATCTTTAGAACCATCTTTATAGGTTACTACAACATTATTTCCTTCTCTAGTAATGCTTTCAATACGATCAGTTTGGTTTTCAACGTCTTTTCCTTGTTTATCAAGAAGATTTTTATCTGGGTTTGTAGTAGAGTATTGAATCTTAATACTGTCTTTAATCTGGTTAAACTCGTCTTCTGTGATATTATTAGCATTCGCTACAGAAATTTTTGTCTCTGGATTCTTAATATCATATTTTGCTGTTTGAGCTTTTAAGACAATTCTGAATGAACCTGGGTCATTTGCATATGAAGATCCAGTCGCAGTGTTGTTAATGTATGCTCCATCTGTATCTGTTGCAGTTGCATAACGAGTTACAACTGGAAGTTCCGCACTTTCTGTTGTAGGAAGTGTTATTTTCTTAACTGGTGTTCCACCTTCTGTATCTTTTGTGATTTTACCTCTAATATGAACAACTGCAGGTTTATCTGCTGTTGCTGGTGTTTCTGTAGAGATTTTCTCGACTACTGTGTCATATTCGTTATTCAATATATTTGGATTTGATGCATCTTTAGCTGGTGATACCTTATTTCCACCACGTACAATTTCTGCAGATGCTATTTTTCCTGAGTCATCTGTAAATTTAATAGGAATATCGAAATCTTCATTTGAATATACAAATACGTCTTTTCTGCCTCCTACTGAGTATGGAATCTCTACTGTTGGTGCCGCATTTACACGTGCTACATTTGCAACTGGAGTAGTATCTACTGAGTCGTCTTTATAGGTAACAGTAACTGTTCCATTTGCAACAGCGACATCTTTCACTACTGAAGATCTATCTGCTAAGACTTCCCCTCTGTGAGACGCTAGTCGAGCATCTTGTGTAGTTGCAGTATCAGAATATTGAATCTTAATTTTCTCTTTGATTTTAGTAATCTCAGGCGCAGTCAAGCTGTTAATATCAGCAACAGGAACTTTATCCCCCTCTGCTACTGGTTGAATATCGTATTTATATGTTTGAGATTTAACAACTAAGTTAAACGCACCAGGAGCATTTAGGTTGCTACCTGCAGCCAACTTGTCACCATTAGAATTTTCAAGTTGTAAATATCTTGCTCCTAATACTGCGTTTTGATCTTCAGTTTTTTTGTAAGCTGAAAGTCCTTTAAATTCATCATTTGGTTTACCAGTTATTTTAATTGTTACTGGACCTTTAGTTAGAGTTAGTGTCTGACGATAAGTCCAACCAAAACCATCTATTTCATTTTCTTCTTCAACAGGTTGAGGTTTCGTACCAGCTTTTACTGCATCTCTCTTAGATTTTAGTAAGAACTGACCACTTCCACTTTTAACTGTTGCTTTAGTAATATCTCCAGCCGTTGAGTTAACTGTGATATCGATGGCTGCGTCTTCTTCATTATAAAGGTAAATTTCTTTTCCATTAGAATACTCCATAGAATAAGTAAAGTTACCTTGAGTTGCAGTTGTCTCAGCACGGAAAGCATTGTTTTTGTCTAATGCTTGTCCATTACGTTCGTCTTTTGAACCTGAATTTTCGATAGAGTTAGATTCTGATTTTTTCTCAGTGTTGTCTGCTTTTTTACCTACAGTTTCTTTTCCGTTAGTAGTGTCTACTGCTGGAGTTTCTTTTTTCTCTACAGGTTTATTTTTTAATTTAGTGTTAGCTGTAGTGACAAGTTTGCTGTAAGCTTTTTTTAGTTCAGCTTGAGTAGTTGCATTCGCTAATGTAGCTTTTGCAGATTCTAAGTCAGCTTTTAATACTGCAACACTTTCTTCCGTTTTGTTATCGTAAGAACCGTTAGAAAGTTTTGTTTCAATTTCTGAAATTAAATTTGTCAACTCTGACTTGTCCAAAGTTGGAGTTGTTGCTTCTACTGGTTTAGCAGTAGCCTCTTCCGAAGTTGTTTTGTTTTCAGAGGCTGGCGCTGAAGCTTCTACAGATGGTGTATCTTGTTTGCTTAGCTCATTAGCTGATACAGCTCCATTTCCTAAGAACATGAAAAGAGCAGCGACCGCTACACTAGCCGCTCCAAAGCTATATTTACGAATCGAGTAACGCGTGACCTTTTCACGGTGCAAACGTTCAACACGACTCATGGGATTTTTGTGTTCCATTTTATTCTCCTTTTGGAATTAGTTGATTTAGCTTCTACATAACAAAATTTATTACTTAAAACGAATAAGCAATATTCTCTTATGCATGCAGAAACCTACACTCATATTCTATCCTATTTTCAATATATATGCAAACTTTTAGAATATATGCAAACTTTTAGACTTCAAATTTTCGCAAAAAAAAAGTGTTTTGGGAAAGTAAGGAATTTTCAGATAATTTGAATTTGCATTTTTTTACGCCTAAATATATATTTAATTGCTATATTATTCTATTATATTTTTGTTCGATTTATACGTAATTACAGAAGATATTACATATATATAATTAGAATCAGAGTAAGTTTAAAAACAAGCATTGACTATTAGCCCAAAATAAAACATGCTATCTAATTTGATAACATGTCCCCATTCTCATTTATAGTAAAGCCTCAAACTCAGCGACAGTCATGCCCAATTGCTCACTCGCAAATTCGGAAGTTAAAACATGTTGGCGTACTAAATCTAGAAAGGTAAAGATTTTCCCACGCTCTAGACCTTGTTCAATACCTTCGGCCCTCGCAGTTTCCAAGGCATAGTCCTGTGCTAACAAGGCTTGTTCTTCGCGCATACGTAGTTGACTAAACATTTTCCTTTCCTCCTCGGACCAGCTCTTATAGTCTAGCAGTTGGTCTGCCTGACTGATGGCTCGCTCAGGTTCTTGGGTAAAGGGTTTATTACCGAAAAACTCCAACCACGGTTTGCGAACCTCGTCTTTGCTGGTTTCTCTGTATTTTTTTAATTCCAAGAACGCCATCTTGACTAGATGGTTTTCTTAATCATTAGTGCTGGTCTTACAACAACGCCTCAAACTCAGCAACGGTCATGCCCAATTGTTGACTTGCAAATTCGGAAGTTAAAACATGTTGGCGTACTAAATCTAGAAAGGTAAAGATTTGTCCTTCAACTTTTCCACGCTCTAATCCTTTTTCAATACCTTGTTCAATACCTTCGGCCCTAGCTGTTTCCAAGGCGTAGTCCTGTGCTAACAAGGCTTGTTCTTCGCGCATACGTAGTTGACTAAACATCTTCCTGTCCTCCTCGGACCAGCTCTTATAGTCTAGCAGTTGGTCTGCCTGACTGATGGCTCGCTCGGGTTCTTGGGTAAAGGGTTTATTACCGAAAAACTCCAACCATGGCTTGCGAACCTTGTCTTTGCTGGTTTCTCTGTATTTTTTTAGTTCCAAGAATGCCATTTTGACTAGATGGTTTTCTTGACAGTTATTTGTAATAGTTAAGGCCTCACCTGTCGTATCCTCGCGCATACTAAAGCTATGGAAAGCCAAGTCATCCGAGAAGTAGTTGCTGTCCACGATTGCGATAGCGTAAACAGGTGCGATGTGTTTGTAACTCTGATGAGTATCACCTTCTCGTTGACGAATTTTTTCTAGGTTTTGATTGACCTGACTGCACAAGTAAGCCCACAGGCGATTGATGAAAAAATTCTGATGA
>NZ_JUPG01000204.1 GCF_001074825.1 Streptococcus pseudopneumoniae | reverse complement strand
TCGTAAGACACCAACAGTAGATGTTGAACAAGATCCTAAGACAGGTGACGTTACAGTAACACCGAAGAAACCAGATGGTTCAACATACCCACCAGGAACTAAGGTAGAAATCCCAGGTAAAGATGGCAAGCCAATCACAGTTACAATTGGTGAAGACGGTAAAGGTAAAGTACCAAACAGTGAATTACCAGAAGGTAAAGTTCCAGGTACAGCTAAGATTACTGAACCAGGTCAACCAACAGTTGAAGTTCCAGTAGAAACACCAGCTAAGGTCACACCAGAAACACCAACAACTGAAACACCAAGTGAGATTGAAATCACACGCAAACCAAATGGTGATGCGATTGTAACGCCTAAGAAACCAGATGGAAAACCATACCCATCAGGCAGCAAGGTAGTGATTCCAGGTGAAAACAACACACCAATCGAAGTTACAATTGGCGACAATGGTTCAGGTGAAGTACCAAATGACAAACTTCCTAAGAAAGATGTCCCAGGTACAGGA
>NZ_JUPG01000203.1 GCF_001074825.1 Streptococcus pseudopneumoniae | reverse complement strand
GATCCAGCCAAATTAACAGATGAAGAAAAAGCAAAAGTTAAGGAAGCAATTGAGGCAGTAAACTCAGGATCTAAAGTTGTAGTAGACGATAAAGGAAATGCAACAGTCACAACCCCAGAAGGTGATGTAGTAGTAATTCCATCAACAGACTTAACTAAATCACCAGAAGACGCAGCTAAAGCAAATGCAGGAAATGCAGTAAACACACCAGCAGCTAAGGTAGAAGTTAAAGATCCAGCCAAATTAACAGATGAAGAAAAAGCAAAAGTTAAGGAAGCAATTGAGGCAGTAAACCCAGGATCTAAAGTTGTAGTAGACGATAAAGGAAACGCAACAGTCACAACCTCAGAAGGTAAGACAGCAACCATTCCAGCAGCAGACGTAACTAAGTCAGCAGCAGATGCAGGTAAAGCAAATGCAGGAAATGCAGTAAACACACCAGCAGCTAAGGTAGAAGTTAAAGATCCAGCTAACTTAACAGACGCTGAGAAGAAAGCAATCGAAGACAAAGTTAAAGCTGTAAATCCAGGATCTAAAGTTGTAGTAGACGATAAAGGAAACGTAACAGTTACAACTCCAGAAGGTAAAACAGCAACCATTCCAGCAGCAGATGTAACTAAGTCAGCAGCAGACGCAGGTAAAGCAAATGCAGGAAATGGAGCAAACACACCAGCAACTAAGACAGTAGTAAAAGATCCAGCTAAGTTAACAGATGAAGAAAAAGCAAAAGTTAAGAAAGCAGTAGAGGATGTAAACCCAGGATCAACTGTAGTAGTAAATGATAAAGGTGATGTAATCGTTACTAAAGGTGATGGAACAGTATTAGTAATCCCAGAACTTGACTTAGTAATTCCAGAAGATAAATTAACTGATCCAACTCAACAAAATGGTGTGAACACACCAGCAACTAGAGTGTTAGTTGGAGATAAAGCTAAATTAACAGCTGATGAAATTGAAAAAGTTAAAGAATCAATTAAAGCAGTCAACCCAGGATCAACTGTAGTAGTAGACGATAAAGGAAACGCAACAGTTACAACCCCAGAAGGTAAGACAGCAACCATTCCAGCAGCTCAATTAGTTAAAGATGCTAAAGATGTTGCAGCTAAGAACAATGGTGAAAACATCAACGTTGACTTCGAAAAAGAAACAGTAGCAGACTTCAATAACTTAACAGATGCAGAAAAAGAAGCTGCAAAAGCTAAGATTAAAGGAGCAAACGCTGATGTAGTAGAAGTTATCTTCGACAAAGCAGGAAATGCAACTGTAATTACTAAAGATGGTAAAGTTTACACAATTGTAGGTAAAGATATCTTTAAACAACGTTCTTCTACAGACAATGGAAGTTCAGCTAATGCTGGTCAAACAACATCAGGACAAGCAAATGCGCGTAAAGCAGCTAAAGAATTGCCAAATACAGGTACAGCAGATTCTACTGTAGCTATGGTAGCAGCAGCCGCAAGTGCATTACTTGGTCTTGGTCTTGCAGGTCGTCGTCGTAAAGATGACGAAGAAGCTTAATTGGTAGATTGTTTGATAATTATCGAATAATAAGTCCGATTTTTAAAGCTTAAATAAGTACCTCTCATAAGAAAATCTCCTAGCAGGAAAGTCTGCTAGGAGATTTTTGCATTTCAGGAAGTGGACAGCTGACTTGGCAACCAGCTGAGGGTGAAGGTTAGTTGATCAGTTTTCAAGAGGTCTCGGTGTTGAATGCTAGATATTGGCACCTTATCCAGTCGGCATTCTTTTACAAAGTTGAAGTGGCTGTGGTTTTGCTCGGCATGGATATCTAGCCATTTACCTTCTTTAGCTAGGTAGATACGGAGGTGGTCAAAGATAGGGATTCCGAGGTCATAGCTTGGTTTTCCTGGACAGGTCGGATAAAATCCGAGAGCTGACCAGATGTACCAGGCCGAGAGACTGCCGTTATCCTCATCGCCAGGATAGGCTTCCCAACTTGGGTGAAAGGCTTTCTGACGCAAGGTCTTGATGAGAAGGGCAGTGTAGTCAGGGTAATTGCTGTAGCGGAAGAGATAAGGAATGTGGAAGCTCGGCTGGTTGGAAATGGCTATTTGTCCAAAAGGAGCAGTAGCCATCTCGCTCATTTCATGAATCTCGTAACCATAGCCTGTTGTCTCAAATAGAGGAGAATCTTGACAGGTTTTCAAAAGATAGTTGCTAAAGGCTTCTTTTCCACCCATAAGTTGGATCAAGCCTGGGATGTCGTGGAGGACACCTAGGGTTGCTTGGATGGCTGAACATTCGGCATAGTCTTGTCCCCAACTATAGGGAGAGAAGTCAGGGCGAAAGTTGCCTTGATTGTCTCGCGCTCGCATGTAGCCCGTTTCAGCGTCAAATAGATGGCAGTAATTTTGTGAAGCAGTTCTATAAGTTTCCTCGATATCATTCTGACCGAGTTTTTCGGCACAGCTAGCGATACAAAAATCGCTATAGGCATAGTCTAGGGTATGGCTGACGCTTTCGTGGTAGTCGGTAGAGAGGTAGCCAAGTTCTTGGTATTGGGCTAGTCCGTGGCGACCATTGATGCCGAGAGGGTCGGATTTGCTGGCTGTTTCAAGCATAGCCTGGAGGAGTTCTTCTTCCAAGTCGGGAGCCATGTCCTTGCAGGCGCTATCTGCGATAATACCATCTAAAAGGGTACCAGGCATCATGCCACGTTCATCTGGAGCCAGCCATTTTGGAAGAAATCCGGTATCACGGTAGCTATTGAGAAAGCCTTCTAAAAAGAGACGATAATGCTCTGGTATGATAAGGGCAAAGAGGGGGAAGGTGGTGCGGAAGGTATCCCAGAAACCATTGTTGCTAAAGAGGACACCGGGCTTGATAGTACCAGTAGCCAGATCCATGTGGATGGCTTGCCCTGATTCATCAACCTCATAAAAAGTCTGCGGGAAGAGGAAGAGTCTGTAAAGGCAGTGATCAAAGAAGGTTCGGTCAGCCTCTCCTGTCTCTATAACATCAAAACGATGGAGGAGATTTTCCCAATCCGCTTGGGCACTTGCTTTACAGTTATCAAAATCTTCTTGAGGTAGATTAAGCAGTGCTTGAGAAGGGGAGATGAAAGAAGTCGCTAGTTGGATCTCAGCATGGCTATCTGCTAAGTCAATTCGCCAGTCTTCATCTTCTTGGCTGACAGCAAGGATATCCGTATTCATTTGCAGGGAGGTGAACATAGTTAGTGGATTTTTGTTGGTTTCAGTTTTTCCTTCTTGTCTTAGGGCAAGCGTTCGCTTATCTACTTGCTCTACGGTCAGTTCATCTGCTGCGTGAAGGTAGAGGGAGAGGGCTTTGCCTTGCTTTTGTTCCAAACGAATAGAAGCACCGTAGCAAGTCGGTGTGAGCTGGCTTTCAATCTGATAGCGCAGGGAGAAAATCTTCAAATAATGAGGTTGGAAAGAGGCCTTATCCATGTCATAGGAAGATTGGCGATGGAAGAGGCTGTCTCCACCCAGTTGGCCGGTGACAGGTGTCAGAAGGAGCCAAGAGTAGTCCCCAATCCAAGGGCTGGGCTGGTGGGTTAATCGAATCCCCTGAAAAATAGGCAAATGCGGATCGAAAAACCAAGCTCCCTCCTGGTCACTGGTCTGGGGCACAAAGTAATTCATCCCGAAAGGGACGCCCGTGTAAGGCAGGGTATTTCCCCGAGAAAAGGCATGCTTGCTGGCAGTTCCAAATCGGGTATCGATGCTTTCAAGTAGTGGTTTCATAGTCTTTCCTTTAGCTGTTTTTCTACATTATATCAGAAAAAGATAGCCTTTAGAAAAGGAGTTTCAAAGATAACTATTTTGTAGAAAAATGACTATCATTTGTGTATGTATTTTCTGTCCCAAAAGCTATATACTGAAAATGAAACTTGTTTGAAAGAGGATACTGCACGATGATTTATTCAAAAGAAATTGTTAGAGAATGGCTAGATGAAGTAGCAGAACGTGCTAAGGACCATCCAGAGTGGGTGGATGTCTTTGAGCGTTGCTACACAGACACCTTGGACAATACGGTTGAAATCCTAGAAGATGGTTCAACTTTTGTCTTGACTGGGGATATTCCTGCTATGTGGCTTCGAGATTCGACAGCCCAACTCAGACCCTACCTTCATGTGGCTAAAAGAGATCCTCTCTTGCGTCAGACCATTGCAGGTTTGGTCAAACGTCAGATGACCTTGGTGCTCAAGGATCCTTATGCCAACTCCTTTAATATCGAGGAAAACTGGAAGGGTCACCATGAGACCGACCATACCGACCTTAATGGTTGGATTTGGGAGCGCAAGTATGAGGTGGACTCGCTTTGCTATCCTTTGCAGTTGGCCTATCTCCTTTGGAAAGAGACTGGCGAGACTAGTCAGTTTGATGAAACTTTTGTCGCAGCGACCAAGGAGATTCTCCATCTGTGGACAGTGGAACAAGACCACAAGAACTCTCCTTATCGTTTTGTTCGGGATACGGACCGCAAGGAAGATACCTTGGTAAATGATGGCTTTGGTCCTGACTTTGCAGTGACAGGCATGACCTGGTCAGCCTTCCGTCCAAGTGATGATTGCTGCCAGTATAGTTACTTGATTCCGTCCAATATGTTTGCAGCAGTAGTCTTGGGTTACGTGCAGGAAATCTTTGCAGAACTAGACCTAGCTGATAGCGAGAGTGTTATCACAGATGCTAAGCGTCTCCAGTCTGAAATCCAAGAAGGAATCGAAAACTACGCTTACACCACCAACAGCAAGGGTGAAAAGATTTACGCTTTTGAAGTGGATGGCCTAGGAAATGCCAGCATCATGGATGATCCAAACGTACCAAGTTTACTGGCTGCGCCTTATCTGGGCTATTGCGACATTGAAGACGAAGTGTATCAAGCAACTCGTCGCACTATTCTGAGCCCAGAAAATCCCTACTTCTACCAAGGAGAATATGCTAGTGGTCTCGGAAGTTCTCATACCTTCTATCGCTATATCTGGCCCATTGCCCTATCTATCCAAGGATTGACAACAAGAGATAAGGCAGAGAAGAAATTCTTGCTGGATCAGCTGGTTGCTTGCGATGGGGGCACAGGTGTCATGCATGAAAGCTTCCACGTGGACGACCCAACTCTCTACTCTCGTGAATGGTTCTCTTGGGCTAACATGATGTTCTGCGAGTTAGTCTTGGATTACTTGGATATTCGCTAAGGAGCTCGCTTTAGTTTCACCGATTCGTGTCAGAATCATACTTTTACATTTAAAACGTTAAAATTTAAATTTAGAATGAGGTTTTACTTCATGGAAAATGTTGTTGTACATATTATCTCACATAGTCACTGGGACCGTGAGTGGTACTTGCCTTTTGAAAGCCACCGTATGCAGTTGGTGGAATTGTTTGACAATCTCTTTGATCTCTTTGAAAATGACCCTGAGTTCAAGAGTTTCCACTTGGATGGTCAAACCATTGTCCTTGATGACTACTTGGAGATTCGTCCTGAAAATCGTGACAAGGTTCAACGCTACATTGACGAGGGCAAACTTAAAATTGGTCCCTTTTACATCTTGCAGGATGACTACTTAATTTCAAGTGAAGCCAATGTCCGCAATACTCTTATCGGTCAGCAGGAGGCTGCAAAATGGGGCAAATCAACCCAGATTGGCTACTTCCCAGATACCTTTGGAAATATGGGACAAGCGCCTCAAATCCTTCAAAAATCAGGCATTCACGTGGCAGCTTTTGGCCGTGGTGTCAAACCGATTGGATTTGACAACCAAGTCCTTGAAGATGAGCAGTTTACATCCCAGTTTTCAGAAATGTACTGGCAGGGTGCGGACGGAAGTCGTGTCCTCGGTATCCTCTTTGCCAACTGGTACAGTAATGGGAATGAAATTCCAGTTGATAAAGACGAGGCCTTGACCTTCTGGACACAAAAATTGTCAGATGTGCGTGACTACGCTTCGACCAACCAATGGTTGATGATGAACGGCTGTGATCACCAACCTGTACAGAAAAATCTGAGTGAAGCTATTCGTGTGGCCAATGAACTCTTCCCAGATGTGACTTTTGTACACAGTTCTTTTGATGAATATGTTCAAGCCGTGGAAAGTGCCCTACCAGAGCAATTGTCAACGGTTACAGGCGAGTTGATCAGTCAGGAAACAGATGGCTGGTACACGCTTGCCAACACTTCTTCATCTCGTATTTATCTCAAACAAGCCTTCCAAGAAAATAGCAACCTCCTAGAGCAAGTTGTAGAACCACTGACTATTATCACTGGTGGCCACAACCACAAGGACCAGTTGACCTATGCTTGGAAAACTCTTTTACAAAATGCGCCACATGATAGCATCTGTGGCTGTAGCGTGGACGAAGTTCATCGCGAGATGGAAACGCGTTTTGCCAAGGTCAACCAAGTCGGAAACTTTGTTAAGACCAATCTTCTTAACGAGTGGAAGGGTAAAATCGCTACAGCTAAGGCTCAAAGTGATTATCTCTTTACTGTCATTAACACAGGCTTGCATGATAAGGTCGATACTGTCAGCACAGTGATTGATGTTGCGACTTGTGATTTCAAGGAATTACACCCAACAGAAGGTTACAAGAAGATGGCTGCCCTTAACTTGCCAAGTTATCGTGTGGAGGACTTGGATGGGCGTCCTGTAGAGGCTAAAATCGAAGACCTTGGGGCTAATTTTGAGTACGATTTACCAAAAGACAAGTTCCGCCAAGCTCGTATTGCTCGTCAAGTGCGCGTGACAGTCCCTGTTCATCTAACACCTCTCTCTTGGACAACCTTCCAATTGCTGGAAGGAGAGCAAGAACACCGCGACGGTATTTACCAAAACGGAGTGATTGATACGCCATTTGTAACGGTAAGTGTGGATGACAACATCACAGTCTATGACAAGACAACTCACGAAGCCTATGAAGATTTTATCCGCTTCGAAGACCGTGGTGACATCGGAAACGAGTATATCTATTTCCAACCAAAAGGAACAGAGCCAATCTATGCAGAGCTTAAGGGCTACGAGGTCTTGGAAAACACAGCTCGCTACGCTAAGATTTTGCTCAAACATGAATTGACCGTGCCTGTCAGTGCAGATGAAAAGCTAGAAGAAGAGCAAAAAGGCATCATCGAGTTTATGAAGCGTGAAGCTGGACGTTCAGAAGAATTGACAAGCATTCCTCTTGAAACTGAGATGACTATCTTCGTTGATAATCCACAAATCCGTTGCAAGACTCGCTTTACCAACACTGCCAAAGATCATCGTATCCGTCTCTTGGTTAAGACTCATAACACGCGTCCAAGCAATGATTCTGAAAGCATCTATGAGGTGGTGACACGACCAAACAAACCAGCAGCTTCATGGGAAAATCCTGAAAATCCTCAACACCAACAAGCCTTTGTCAGTCTGTATGACGATGAAAAGGGTGTAACTGTATCCAACAAGGGATTGAATGAATACGAAATCCTTGGAGACGACACCATTGCAGTGACTATTTTGCGTGCATCAGGTGAGCTAGGTGACTGGGGTTACTTCCCAACACCAGAAGCACAATGCTTGCGTGAGTTTGAAGTCGAGTTTGCGCTTGAATGCCACCAAGCCCAAGAACGCTTCTCAGCCTATCGTCGAGCTAAAGCCTTGCAGACACCGTTTTCCAGCCTTCAGCTTGCTAGACAAGAAGGAAGCGTGGCCGCTACTGGTAGCCTCTTGAGCCATTCTGTTCTCAGCATACCGCAAATCTGTCCAACAGCCTTTAAGGTAGCTGAAAATGAAGAAGGCTATGTTCTTCGTTACTACAATATGTGTAGTGAAAATGTACGTGTACCGGAAAGTCAACATCTCTTCCTGGACCTACTGGAACGAGCATACCCAGTTCATAGAGGCCTCATTTCACCACAAGAGATTCGTACAGAATTCATCAAAAAAGAAGAAATTTAATTTCAAAAAGTAAACATAAAAAGAAAGGAGGGGCGAAAAGGTAAGAACTAACTGCTGATTCGCCCCTTTTTATGGTAAAAACAATGACTATTGCAACGATTGATATCGGAGGGACTGGAATTAAGTTTGCCAGTCTGACTCCTGATGGGAAAATATTGGATAAGACAAGCATTCCAACGCCTGAAAGTTTGGAGGATTTACTAGCTTGGCTAGACCAGCGCTTGTCAGAGCAGGATTATAGCGGGATTGCTATGAGCGTTCCAGGCGCGGTCAATCAAGAGACAGGTGTGATTGATGGCTTCAGTGCGGTGCCCTACATTCACGGCTTTTCTTGGTATGAGGCGCTTAGCTCTTATCAGATTCCTGTCCATCTGGAAAATGATGCCAACTGCGTTGGACTCAGTGAACTACTAGCTCATCCAGAGCTTGAAAATGCAGCCTGTGTCGTGATTGGGACAGGGATTGGCGGAGCCATGATGATCAATGGCAGACTGCACCGAGGTCGCCACGGTCTGGGTGGAGAATTTGGCTACATGACAACCCTTGCCCCTGCTGAAAAGCTCAACAACTGGTCGCAACTAGCATCAACTGGAAATATGGTGCGATACGTGATTGAAAAATCTGGTCAGACTGATTGGGACGGTCGCAAGATTTACCAAGAAGCTGCAGCTGGGAATGCCCTTTGCCAAGAAGCCATTGAGCGCATGAACCGTAATCTGGCGCAAGGCTTGCTTAATATCCAGTATCTCATCGATCCAGATGTCATTAGTCTGGGAGGCTCTATCAGTCAAAATCCAGATTTTATCCAAGGTGTCAAGGAAGCTGTTGAAGACTTTGTCGATACCTACGAAGAATATACGGTCGCACCCGTTATCCAGGCCTGCACCTATCATGCAGATGCTAATCTCTACGGAGCCCTTGTCAACTGGCTACAGGAGGAAAAGCAATGGTAAGATTTACAGGACTTCATCCCAAACAAGCGCAAGCTATTGAAGTATTAAAAAAGCACATTCCGCTACCAGATGTAGAGGTAGCTGTCGCTCAATCTGACCAAGCCTCTATCTCTATCAAGGGTGAGGGTGGCCACTATCAATTGACCTACCGCAAACCTCACCAACTTTATCGTGCCTTGTCCTTGTTGGTAACAGCTCTAGCAGAAGCTGATAAAGTAGAGATTGAGGAGCAGGCAGCTTATGAAGAGTTAGCCTACATGGCAGACTGTTCTCGAAATGCGGTGCTGAATGTGGTTTCTGCCAAGCAGATGATTGAGGTCTTGGCTCTCATGGGCTACTCAACCTTTGAGCTTTACATGGAAGACACCTACCAGATTGAAGGGCAGCCTTACTTTGGCTATTTCCGCGGGGCTTATTCGGCTGAGGAGTTGCAGGAAATCGAAGCCTATGCCCAGCAGTTTGACATGACCTTTGTGCCTTGTATCCAGACCTTGGCCCACTTGTCAGCCTTCGTCAAATGGGGTGTCAAAGAAGTCCAGGAGCTCCGTGATGTAGAGGCCATTCTTCTCATTGGCGAAGAAAAGGTTTATGACCTGATTGATGGCATGTTTGCCACGTTGTCTAAACTGAAGACTCGCAAGGTCAATATCGGGATGGACGAAGCCCACTTGGTTGGTTTGGGACGCTACTTGATATTGAACGGTGTTGTGGATCGTAGTCTCCTAATGTGTCAACACTTGGAGCGCGTGCTGGATATTGCTGACAAATATGGTTTCCACTGCCAGATGTGGAGCGATATGTTCTTTAAACTTATGTCAGCGGATGGCCAGTACGACCGTGATGTGGAAATTCCAGAAGACACTCGTGTCTATCTAGACCGTCTCAAAGACCGTGTGACCTTGGTTTACTGGGACTATTATCAGGATAGCGAGGAAAAATACAACCGTAATTTCCGCAATCATCATAAGATTAGTCATGACCTTGCCTTTGCAGGTGGTGCTTGGAAGTGGATTGGTTTTACACCTCACAACCATTTTAGCCGTCTAGTGGCTATCGAGGCTAATAAAGCCTGCCGTGCCAATCAGATTAAAGAAGTCATCGTAACTGGTTGGGGAGACAATGGTGGTGAAACTGCCCAGTTTTCTATTCTCCCAAGCTTGCAAATTTGGGCCGAACTAAGCTATCGCAATGACCTAGACCGTTTGTCTGCTCACTTTCAGACCAATACTGGTCTATCGGTTGAAGATTTTATGCAGATTGACCTTGCCAACCTCTTGCCAGACCTGCCAGGCAATCTCAGTGGCATCAATCCTAACCGCTATGTCTTTTATCAGGATGTCCTCTGTCCGATCCTTGACCGACACATGACACCTGAACAGGACAAACCACACTTTGCTCAGGCAGCTGAGACCCTTGCTGAAATCAAAGAAAAAGCTGGTGCTTACTCTTACCTCTTTGAAACTCAGGCTCAGTTGAACCAGATTTTAAGTAGCAAAGTGGATGTAGGAAGACGCATTCGTCAAGCCTATCAAGCGGATGATAAGGAAAGTCTGCAAGAAATCGCCAGGCAAGAATTACCAGAACTCAGAAGCCAAATTGAACACTTCCATGCCCTCTTTAGCCATCAATGGCTGAAGGAAAACAAGGTCTTTGGCTTGGATACAGTTGACATCCGTATGGGCGGACTCTTGCAACGCATCAAGCGATCAGAAAGCCGCATCGAGGCTTATCTGACTGGTCAGCTTGACCGCATCGATGAGCTGGAAGTAGAAATTCTGCCATTTAACGACTTCTACGCAAACAAGGATTTCGCAGCTACAACAGCCAACCAATGGCATACTATTGCGACAGCTTCAACCATTTATACGACATAAAAAACAAGAACACCTTGCCTGGCGCAGGGTGTTTCGCGTGAAACAGAAGAATTATCTAGTTTCAAATGCCACAGTTAGACAAACTTATGATAGAATAGCAGAAAGGGAATGTTTCCTAAGAGCAATTCTATCGATTAGCACTTAGAGGTATTGTGGTACACTTAAAATTAGTAAAACAAGAAATAGAAGCTGAAAAGCCAGCATCTGTAGAAGCCTGGGTCATTTTCGTCAAATTTTAAAAAGGTTGCTACCGACATATACAAATTCCAAAAACAAAAACGTTAGTAGAACTAGCAGATGTGATTTTATGGAGTTTTGATTTTGCAAATGATCATGCTCATGCATTTTTCGTGGATAATGTTGCGTGGAGTCATGCAGATTCTTACTTTCTTAGCTTTGTTAGTGATGATGTTGAAGAACGTTACACAGAAAATGTCTATCTGGATACCCTAAGTGTCAAACAAACATTTAAGTTTATTTTCGACTTCGGTGATGAATGGCGTTTTGAATGCCAAGTGCTGAGAGAAATCGAGGCGGAAGACGAAGAAGCTTATCTCGTACGTTCGGTTGGAACGCCGCCAGAACAATATCCAGATTATGATGGTTTTGACTATGAAGAATGGTAAAATTGATTGTTAAACAATCTAAAAAACAATTGGAATCAGTCTGTGTAGGCTTAGTATTTCAATTGTTTTTTTGTGATGGTTTCAGATAAGAGAGTTTTTTAATACTCAATGAAAATCAAAGAGCAAACTAGGAAGCTAGCTGTAGGTTGCTCAAAACACTGTTTTGAGGTTTCAGATGGAAGCTGAGGAGGTTTGAAGGGATTTTCGAAGAGTATAAATTTGTTGAGGGTGTAGCTAATACGTATTCAGTCTGGTAGATTGAGAAAACTTGACAAAAAATTAGATAGTGCTAGAATAACATTAACGAAAGACATTTGAGGGCAGAAAGGTTCCTGCCACACCTTGCAAAAAGGTATCTGAGATGCTGGGTACACCGACCAGCCAAAGGGTCCGTTATTTCAAAGGAGGGGCTTAAATGCTCCTTTTTTATTTAAAAATTTCAAAATAGATTACACTCACCGCAGGCTTAGGCTTGCGTTTTTTTGTTTGACAAAATTAAAAAAATGTGTAAGAATAAGGAGAATTGAAAACAGGAAAACTCACCTCCTTTCGATTCGTCTAGCCTTTTCGTGAGGCAATGAGGGGGCGGAGAGACGCGCTCGTCAACAGAAGTATCTCATTGGAAATGTTGCTCACTTTTTAGTGAGCTTTTTATCTAGGGAATAGAAATGAAAAGCAAAAAGTTAAAATTAGGTCAAATTGATTTAAAAATGTGCAAGGATTACGACCTTATTCAAGCGATGGACTATGACTTTAAGACGAAGGAAGTAATGAATAAAGGAAGGGGATTTGCGGTAACTGTTGTCAAAATACAGGGGCTAACTTTCTTGATTCCATTTAGAAGTTATATTCCTAAAAAGTATCAGTTGAAGTATAAGCTTCGAAATTCAGCAAAAGAAGGGTATGTTGAAGGATTAGATATTGGTAAAACCTTGATTTTAGAAGATGAAAGTTATTTGCTAAATACTACTTTTCGACTTCGAAAAATCGAAGATTATTATAAAGTAATGGACAATGATAGAGCTATAATTAATAAGTTGATAAAAGCTATTATAGACTATAACGGTGCTTTAGAAATGAACGATAGAAACAAACTTGAAGATCCTAAACGCTTTAAATTCTCAACATTCCAGAATTATTCTACTAGATTAAGAGTCATAACAGAAAAAGACTATTTAGAATAGATAATGTTTTTGCAGGTTCTGGCTTGCATTTCTATTTTGCAAAAACACGCATTTTGAACGATTAGAACCAGAAATTACAATCCTATTCTTCAAAAAAGCGTTTTCTTGAAGAATGGAAAAAGCCCGATTTTATGGGGTTTTAATTCTGATAAAATCCGATAATTTCGGTATGATAAGGTGAGGTAGTTATTGTCTTAATGCTCAGTTCCGTTCTGGAAATCGCTAGAATGTTTTCAAAAAATCCCGTAATAGTTGAATTATCTAAGCTTTAACAGTATAATCAAGTTAGTAGCTTCATCAGGAAGTTCTATGCTACAATATAGTGGGTGGCACGGCACCATCAATAAAAGATTCTATCTGCTGGTTTTTCTTATGAGAAATATAAACCTGGTATTCATAAACAGAGACATCCGAACGACTTGGGTAATGGTATTTACTTTTTTCTACCTTTTGACAAAGATACTGGTAAAACGATTGCTTCTGCTCATGTAGCAAAGTATAAGTCATTTGAACTAAGCAAACCCGGGGTTAGGTCTGAGTTAATTCATGCTAAAATCATCCTAAGCTCTATGAACAATATTTTTATGTTGGATGACCCAGCAAACCAAAGCTTATTAGAAGAATATCGACAAGCGGCATTTATTCAAATTGAACGTGAGATTACAGATATTGCAGATAGCGGAGCCAAAAATAGAGCTACTCTTCTTAACCAAAATCAAGGATTAATTATTGAGCTGTTGCTTGATTTAGCGTCTCAGCATGGGAAAAATTATGAAGCCGTGCAGTCTAAAACATATACAGATATTCCATTTTTACCAGTAATTAACGGAAAGAACGGAGAGGAAATTTGTATCCGTGATTTAAATTGTATGACAAACATTTTATAAATAAGGAGGCTTTTATGAGTTTATTGTCAAACTTTTTAGGAACTGAAGAATTTTCTTTGATGGATTCTCCAATGTTCCAAGAATTAGTTGAAAAGATTAAGGCCAACAAAATTTATTCAGTAAACAATGAATTTGATTATGATTTGAATATATCAGGAAGTCTTAAAAAATATAAAGATGAAATCCATTTTACTTCTCAATTAAATAATCAAAAAGAGTTTTATGATTTGAATTCTATAACTAAAGTAAATGCAATGCCTAAATATAATATAAAAAACAAGAAGTCATGTTTTTCATATTTACTAATAGATTCTGAAAACTTAATTACAACAAAAGAAAATAGTGAGGTGGCAGCTTAATGTCCTCTTTACAATTTAAAGATTATTTTTTAAATGAAGTATCATATCGAAGAAATCCTAGTTTTGACCAAACAAATAGTACTATTAATTTACATCCTGAATTGTCTGCACAGATTTTAATAAGAAAATCTGAAAACCTTGCTTATGTTAACTTGATAACAAAGCAAGGAAATATAGATTCAGATGATTCTGCTTTTGAGCTTATTGTAGATATTGTTGGAGAATTTTCATTTATATATGACGAGACAGAATTTGATATTGATTTTGAAACTTTTCTTAAAGAGAATGGTTTAGCAATTCTTTGGTCCTATATTCGGCCTATCGTATCTGATATGATTACTCGGCGGAATGAGTTCCCCAACTTCATATTGCCTGTCGTTAACATTAAAAAATGCTTGAAGACAAAGATTCTATCAAGTTAACATACGAATAAAAACAGTGTATGTATTTTTCAAAGTTCCAATGAAATGCTTTCACATTTAAAAGGTATTCGGAGAACTATAAATCAAAATTGTGATAAAAATAAATAGGACCAAAGAGTTTTGTATGATAGTAGTGCAATTTGAAACTCTAGCTGTTTCTCGAGCTTATCGTTCTTGAACTATAAAATATTTCTAAAAAACTGATAGAATCATATATTTTAATAATATACGAAGAATAACGCTGATTTTTCAAGCGTTTTTTCTTTTAAAACAGCTAGCAGGTGGTGAAGTGAAAAGCTTGACGATCAAGTCAAACAATGTTGGTTTCAGCTTGCCGTATATATGTTGAGGCTGGGTAAAAAACAAATTTCAGGAGAAAATGAAGTCAATATTTCCACGATAAGATATATGATATCAAGCTTAGTTCATAATGCTTGATTTATAAAAAGAAAGAGAGTATAATGAGTTAAACCTACCTAAAGTATGCTCAAATATTTTAGGGGGGGGGGCTTTTTATTTGCCCTTCCATTATATATTAACCGATAATTATCGGAAAAGGAGCAAAATGATATATGTTTTATAAAGGTAATGAAGATAGAGAAAAACAATTACGTTTTTCGATTCGGAAGGTTAGTTTTGGAGCGGCCTCGGTAGCCGTGGCGGCGCTGTATCTCTTTATGGGAAGTGGAGCGGTATCTGCTGAGGAAGCACAGGCCGTACAGTCAAATGAGAAGGTGGCAGCTGATAAGGATTCGGAAACAGAGAAAAAATCAGAGGAACAGCAGCCAACCTACGCTGCTCCTGCTGCAAAGGAACAAGGATCTGCAACCAATACTGAAGCAGGGGATGAAGGCAAGCAAGAAAGTCATCCAGAGACCAAAGAGGAAGAAGCCAACTCATCTGAAAGAAGCGAAACTACAACAAAGACTCAATCGGATGAAAACTCTGTGAGTGGGGACTCTAGCTCTCCAAAATCTGAAGGTGAAGGTACAAGATCAGAAGAAGCAAGCAACAAGCTAAAAGTACGTAAAAGACGTGATGCACCTGCCCCACCAGCGACTGCAACCGATGACGACCCAGATGCACATCAGACTTATGAAGCTCCAGGGGATGGTGCTGGATTAGATGAGTTACAAAAAAAGCTCGAACAATTACCAAATGAAATTCAAAATAACACAAAAATTAATGATATGGATAAACTGGGGGATGAGGAAAGAATTCTAGCTGGTAAAGTAAAGGAAATTATGGAATTTGGTGGTTGGAGAGGGGTAACAATTAATGGAGAAAGAGGGAAGTTTACAATTGCCAGGAAAACTGAAGATGGTGTTTTTCCGCTGGAAACCATTAATGTAACTTTAAATGATACTGTTTGGCTAACTGAGCAGGCATTTGATAGAGATAGTAATTATATTCTCCTACTTGCAAAACCTAGAAATAGGCATAATTCTAGTGAGAGAGTTTCTGATAATAGTAACTATAGATATAAAGGAGAAGGTTCAGGTATTAGTAAAAATATAGTTGGTTTTAACGGAATTGAAAAGACTTTTGGAGTTTATAATAGTGCTATAGATTCCACAGTCACTATTAAGTTTAGAACAGGATATACTGGTGATGACGAAGGGCATAAGGCTAATTATAAAGTTGAAGTTTTTAGTATAGAAAATGATGCGGAAATTAAAGTTTATAGTACAGTGTTTGATCCGTCCAGAACTACACATAACAGTGATATGGATGTAATTGCAGCAAGTAATGGTTCAGGGGTAGATACTATTCGTATATCTACTACCCCTAATAATTCAACATCAGAAAATAGTTCCCGAGTCGGCTATATAGGAAAAGAAAAAGCTGAGAAAAAGATAGCAGAACCAAGGAACCGTCCGAACGGTAGGGCTGGGATGTTTATAAGTAAGCCTATTATGTTGAAAAAAGGAGCGAATAAATATAAAGTTAGAATTAGCTTGGCAGATCAAAATAGAGCTGGGGGAAGTTATCAATCGTGGGATGAGAAATATACACTTCCTATCTCTGGAAAAGAATTTAGTATAAGTCAAAGTACAAATCAATTGGCAAAACAACTTTTAAAAGAGATTTATAGTAAACTAGAGGAAACAAAAGAACATGATATCACTAATGTGACGGAAGCTAGTAAGAATGATTATTTAAATCAGTTACAAACTATTAAAACATTAATTGATTCAAATGAGTTAAAAACTACTATAGAGTATAAGCAGGAATTACACAAGGGAATTGAGAAAAAAGCTAAATTAGAACTGGAAAGAACAACAGCTGCCCTAAGTGCTGCTTCAAATACGGAAGCCGATACTACAAAAGCAAGTGCTGCTTAC
>NZ_JUPG01000202.1 GCF_001074825.1 Streptococcus pseudopneumoniae | reverse complement strand
AGTGATTCTGTATATGAAGATAAATTCAATCAAATACAAATTGAGAAAGAAAAACTTTTAGAAGAAAAAGTAAACTTAGAAGTAACTTTAAAATCAGAAGTTGATATAAAAAGTAGATTAGAGAATTTTAAAGAAATTTTAACTTCACAAAAGACTTTGACGGAGTTTGATAAGGATATTTTTGAGAGTATCGTTGAAAAAATCATAGTAGGTGGAATAAATGCTGATGGAGAAATTGATCCAGCAATGTTGACTATAATTTTTAAAACGGGAGATTCTTCGATTAAAAATGCAAAATCTTACAAATCTAAAAGAAAGAATGCTAAAATAGATAATGATAAATTGTGTTTTAAT
>NZ_JUPG01000201.1 GCF_001074825.1 Streptococcus pseudopneumoniae | reverse complement strand
GACAGAAATGAGTGAGAACTCAAACTTTTAATGAGAGTTTGATCCTGGCTCAGGACGAACGCTGGCGGCGTGCCTAATACATGCAAGTAGAACGCTGAAGGGAGAGCTTGCTCTTCTGGACGAGTTGCGAACGGGTGAGTAACGCGTAGGTAACCTGCCTGGTAGCGGGGGATAACTATTGGAAACGATAGCTAATACCGCATAACAGTAAATGTTGCATGACATTTGCTTAAAAGGTGCAATTGCATCACTACCAGATGGACCTGCGTTGTATTAGCTAGTTGGTGGGGTAACGGCTCACCAAGGCGACGATACATAGCCGACCTGAGAGGGTGATCGGCCACACTGGGACTGAGACACGGCCCAGACTCCTACGGGAGGCAGCAGTAGGGAATCTTCGGCAATGGACGGAAGTCTGACCGAGCAACGCCGCGTGAGTGAAGAAGGTTTTCGGATCGTAAAGCTCTGTTGTAAGAGAAGAACGAGTGTGAGAGTGGAAAGTTCACACTGTGACGGTATCTTACCAGAAAGGGACGGCTAACTACGTGCCAGCAGCCGCGGTAATACGTAGGTCCCGAGCGTTGTCCGGATTTATTGGGCGTAAAGCGAGCGCAGGCGGTTAGATAAGTCTGAAGTTAAAGGCTGTGGCTTAACCATAGTACGCTTTGGAAACTGTTTAACTTGAGTGCAAGAGGGGAGAGTGGAATTCCATGTGTAGCGGTGAAATGCGTAGATATATGGAGGAACACCGGTGGCGAAAGCGGCTCTCTGGCTTGTAACTGACGCTGAGGCTCGAAAGCGTGGGGAGCAAACAGGATTAGATACCCTGGTAGTCCACGCCGTAAACGATGAGTGCTAGGTGTTAGACCCTTTCCGGGGTTTAGTGCCGCAGCTAACGCATTAAGCACTCCGCCTGGGGAGTACGACCGCAAGGTTGAAACTCAAAGGAATTGACGGGGGCCCGCACAAGCGGTGGAGCATGTGGTTTAATTCGAAGCAACGCGAAGAACCTTACCAGGTCTTGACATCCCTCTGACCGCTCTAGAGATAGAGTTTTCCTTCGGGACAGAGGTGACAGGTGGTGCATGGTTGTCGTCAGCTCGTGTCGTGAGATGTTGGGTTAAGTCCCGCAACGAGCGCAACCCCTATTGTTAGTTGCCATCATTTAGTTGGGCACTCTAGCGAGACTGCCGGTAATAAACCGGAGGAAGGTGGGGATGACGTCAAATCATCATGCCCCTTATGACCTGGGCTACACACGTGCTACAATGGCTGGTACAACGAGTCGCAAGCCGGTGACGGCAAGCTAATCTCTTAAAGCCAGTCTCAGTTCGGATTGTAGGCTGCAACTCGCCTACATGAAGTCGGAATCGCTAGTAATCGCGGATCAGCACGCCGCGGTGAATACGTTCCCGGGCCTTGTACACACCGCCCGTCACACCACGAGAGTTTGTAACACCCGAAGTCGGTGAGGTAACCGTAAGGAGCCAGCCGCCTAAGGTGGGATAGATGATTGGGGTGAAGTCGTAACAAGGTAGCCGTATCGGAAGGTGCGGCTGGATCACCTCCTTTCTAAGGATAAGGAACTGCGCATTGGTCTTGTTTAGTCTTGAGAGGTCTTGTGGGGCCTTAGCTCAGCTGGGAGAGCGCCTGCTTTGCACGCAGGAGGTCAGCGGTTCGATCCCGCTAGGCTCCATTGGTGAGAGATCACCAAGTAATGCACATTGAAAATTGAATATCTATATCAAATAGTAACAAGAAAATAAACCGAAAACGCTGTAGTATTAATAAGAGTTTATGACTGAAAGGTCAGAAATAAGGTTAAGTTAATAAGGGCGCACGGTGGATGCCTTGGCACTAGGAGCCGAAGAAGGACGTGACAAACGACGATATGCCTTGGGTAGCTGTAAGTAAGCGACGATCCAGGGATTTCCGAATGGGGGAACCCAACAGGTACTACCTGTTACCCGCATCTGTTAAGGATGTGAGGAGGAAGACGCAGTGAACTGAAACATCTAAGTAGCTGCAGGAAGAGAAAGCAAAAGCGATTGCCTTAGTAGCGGCGAGCGAAACGGCAGAAGGGCAAACCGAAGAGTTTACTCTTCGGGGTTGTAGGACTGCAATGTGGACTCAAAGATTATAGAAGAATGATTTGGGAAGATCAGCCAAAGAGAGTAATAGCCTCGTATTTAAAATAGTCTTTGTACCTAGCAGTATCCTGAGTACGGCGGGACACGTGAAATCCCGTCGGAATCTGGGAGGACCATCTCCCAACCCTAAATACTCCCTAGTGACCGATAGTGAACCAGTACCGTGAGGGAAAGGTGAAAAGCACCCCGGGAGGGGAGTGAAATAGAACCTGAAACCGTGTGCCTACAACAAGTTCGAGCCCGTTAATGGGTGAGAGCGTGCCTTTTGTAGAATGAACCGGCGAGTTACGTTATGATGCGAGGTTAAGTTGAAGAGACGGAGCCGTAGGGAAACCGAGTCTGAATAGGGCGAATTAGTATCATGACGTAGACCCGAAACCATGTGACCTACCCATGAGCAGGTTGAAGGTGCGGTAAGACGCACTGGAGGACCGAACCAGGGCACGTTGAAAAGTGCTTGGATGACTTGTGGGTAGCGGAGAAATTCCAAACGAACTTGGAGATAGCTGGTTCTCTCCGAAATAGCTTTAGGGCTAGCGTCGACATTAAGATTCTTGGAGGTAGAGCACTGTTTGGGTGAGGGGTCCATCCCGGATTACCAATCTCAGATAAACTCCGAATGCCAATGAATTATGGTCGGCAGTCAGACTGCGAGTGCTAAGATCCGTAGTCGAAAGGGAAACAGCCCAGACCACCAGCTAAGGTCCCAAAATAATTGTTAAGTGGAAAAGGATGTGGGGTTGCACAGACAACTAGGATGTTAGCTTAGAAGCAGCTATTCATTCAAAGAGTGCGTAATAGCTCACTAGTCGAGTGACCCTGCGCCGAAAATGTACCGGGGCTAAAACAATTTACCGAAGCTGTGGATACCTTTATAGGTATGGTAGGAGAGCGTTCTATGTGTGAAGAAGGTGTACCGTGAGGAGTGCTGGAACGCATAGAAGTGAGAATGCCGGTATGAGTAGCGAAAGACAGGTGAGAATCCTGTCCACCGTAAGACTAAGGTTTCCAGGGGAAGGCTCGTCCGCCCTGGGTTAGTCGGGACCTAAGGAGAGACCGAAAGGTGTATCCGATGGACAACAGGTTGATATTCCTGTACTAGAGTATGTAGTGATGGAGGGACGCAGTAGGCTAACTAAAGCAGACGATTGGAAGAGTCTGTCTAAGCAGTGAGGTGTGATATGAGTCAAATGCTTATATCTATAACATTGAGCTGTGATGGGGAGCGAAGTTTAGTAGCGAAGTTAGTGACGTCACACTGCCAAGAAAAGCTTCTAGCGTTTAAACATACTCTACCCGTACCGCAAACCGACACAGGTAGTCGAGGCGAGTAGCCTCAGGTGAGCGAGAGAACTCTCGTTAAGGAACTCGGCAAAATGACCCCGTAACTTCGGGAGAAGGGGTGCTGACTTTAAGTCAGCCGCAGTGAATAGGCCCAAGCAACTGTTTATCAAAAACACAGCTCTCTGCTAAATCGTAAGATGATGTATAGGGGGTGACGCCTGCCCGGTGCTGGAAGGTTAAGAGGAGTGCTTAGCGTAAGCGAAGGTATGAATTGAAGCCCCAGTAAACGGCGGCCGTAACTATAACGGTCCTAAGGTAGCGAAATTCCTTGTCGGGTAAGTTCCGACCCGCACGAAAGGCGTAATGATTTGGGCACTGTCTCAACGAGAGACTCGGTGAAATTTTAGTACCTGTGAAGATGCAGGTTACCCGCGACAGGACGGAAAGACCCCATGGAGCTTTACTGCAGTTTGATATTGAGTGTCTGTACCACATGTACAGGATAGGTAGGAGTCTAAGAGATCGGGACGCCAGTTTCGAAGGAGACGTTGTTGGGATACTACCCTTGTGTTATGGCCACTCTAACCCGGATAGGTGATCCCTATCGGAGACAGTGTCTGACGGGCAGTTTGACTGGGGCGGTCGCCTCCTAAAAGGTAACGGAGGCGCCCAAAGGTTCCCTCAGAATGGTTGGAAATCATTCGCAGAGTGTAAAGGTATAAGGGAGCTTGACTGCGAGAGCTACAACTCGAGCAGGGACGAAAGTCGGGCTTAGTGATCCGGTGGTTCCGTATGGAAGGGCCATCGCTCAACGGATAAAAGCTACCCTGGGGATAACAGGCTTATCTCCCCCAAGAGTTCACATCGACGGGGAGGTTTGGCACCTCGATGTCGGCTCGTCGCATCCTGGGGCTGTAGTCGGTCCCAAGGGTTGGGCTGTTCGCCCATTAAAGCGGCACGCGAGCTGGGTTCAGAACGTCGTGAGACAGTTCGGTCCCTATCCGTCGCGGGCGTAGGAAATTTGAGAGGATCTGCTCCTAGTACGAGAGGACCAGAGTGGACTTACCGCTGGTGTACCAGTTGTCTTGCCAAAGGCATCGCTGGGTAGCTATGTAGGGAAGGGATAAACGCTGAAAGCATCTAAGTGTGAAACCCACCTCAAGATGAGATTTCCCATGATTTTATATCAGTAAGAGCCCTGAGAGATGATCAGGTAGATAGGTTAGAAGTGGAAGTGTGGCGACACATGTAGCGGACTAATACTAATAGCTCGAGGACTTATCCAAAGTAACTGAGAATATGAAAGCGCAAGGTTTTCTTGATTTGAATAGATATTCAATTTTGAGTAGGTATTACTCAGAGTTAAGTGACGATAGCCTAGGAGATACACCTGTACCCATGCCGAACACAGAAGTTAAGCCCTAGAACGCCGGAAGTAGTTGGGGGTTGCCCCCTGTGAGATATGGAAGTCGCTTAGCT
>NZ_JUPG01000200.1 GCF_001074825.1 Streptococcus pseudopneumoniae | reverse complement strand
CTTCTCTCAAGCTCAGCAGTTGATTTCTGGTTCAGAAGGTCTAGATGGCCTCGTTAGCAAGATTAAAGGATTTTTCTAAAAATATAAGAGGCTGGCAAAACTCAATTTCAGTAGAAAATGAGATTAATTTTCCCACAATAAAACGCATAGTGTCAAATTTTTTGTAACTCTGATGCTATGCGTTTTTATGATTAACTATGTTCGGTGATAAACTTGTAGGCTTCTTGACCAGCGATAGCCCCATCTCCAACTGCTGTTGTCACTTGACGAAGGTCTTTCAAGCGAACATCTCCAACTGCAAAGATACCGTCAACTGCAGTCTTCATGTGGCTATCTGTCACAATCCAGCCTGCCTGATCTTGAATATTCAATTCTTTAACAAAATCGCTAAGAGGGTCCAATCCAACATAGATAAAGACGCCACCGAAGGCTTGTTCTGTCACTTGACCTGTTTTCACATTTTCAAATACGACAGATTCTACTCGATTTTCACCTTTGATTTCCTTAACTACAGAATCCCAGATAAAACTGATTTTCTCATTCGCAAAAGCGCGGTCTTGTAAAACCTTTTGGGCACGAAGTTGATCACGACGGTGAACGATGGTAACAGTCTTAGCAAAACGAGTCAAGAAGAGAGCTTCTTCAACAGCTGAATCTCCACCACCGACTACCAACAAATCTTGGTCACGGAAGAAAGCACCATCACACACAGCACAGTAAGAAACACCACGACTGTTCAGTTCTTCTTCTCCAGGCACTCCCAAAGGACGATGTTTAGAACCAGTTGCTACGATAACTGTACGAGTTTCGTATGCTTGATCATCAGTAATCACTTTCTTAAAATCACCATGGTCTTCTACATTTTCAACATAACCATAAATGTGCTCAACACCAAGATTTTCAAGTGGTTCAAACATCTTTTCAGCCAATTCTGGGCCACTGATATTAGCGTACCCTGGATAATTTTCAATATCAGATGTATTATTCATCTGACCACCTGGCAGACCACCTTCAATCAAGGCTACTTTCAAATTGCTTCGAGCAGCGTATAAGGCCGCAGTCATCCCTGCAGGTCCAGCACCGATAATAATAGTATCGTACATATAGATTCCTTCTTTCTTGTTGTAACTATCTTTATTCTAACTCTTTCTTGTCAATCAAGCAAGGATTATGCCTTGAAAACAAGAATTAAACTCATAACCGCAAAGGATAATACTGGAACAACCAAGACCCCAATCATAATCATATCATAGAGATGGGCTTTGCGAGCCTTGGCTGTCTTATCAACTCCCGACATAGCTCTTAGTCCAATCCAAATTCCTAAAAAAATCAGGACAAGGATGGTGGTCAAGATCAAACTCTCGAAATATAAAGAAAATAGTTGCAGTAGCATGATTTCTCTCATTTCTATCTTTTTTAAAGAGTAAACTCAGCTAGTCCAGCTAACTGAGTTTTTCTTTATCTATTATATCAAATATAAGTTCGTTTGTAACTAGCGAAGAATTCTTTTGTCCGCTCTTCTTTCGGATGGTGGATAATCTCATCCGGTGTTCCAGACTCGATGATTTTCCCCTTATCTAAGAAGAGAATCTTATCAGCCACTTGGGCTACAAAGGACATATCATGACTGACCAAAATCATGGTCTGACCTGACTTAGCAGCATCTGCAATAGATTTTTCTACTTCACCGACCAATTCTGGGTCAAGAGCTGAAGTTGGTTCGTCTAAGAGCAAGACATCTGGTTTCATAGCAAGCGCACGCGCTAGGGCAACCCGTTGCTTTTGTCCACCTGATAAATGACGAGGGTAATGGTTTTCACGGTCAGAAAGCCCAACCTTAGCCAACTCTTCCTTGGCAATCTTAGTTGCTTCTTGGTCAGATAATTTCTTGACAACAACTAAGCCTTCTTTCACATTATCAAGTGCTGTGCGGCGTTCAAACAAATTAAACTGTTGGAAAACCATAGACAGCTTACGGCGTAGGGCGAGGATTTCTTCTTGAGTAATTTTAGAAAAATCAACTAAGAAATCATCAATCTGAATAGAGCCACTGTCAGGTGTTTCAAGATAATTGAGACTACGAAGAAAGGTTGATTTTCCAGCTCCTGAAGAACCAATCAAGGCTACAACTTCCCCTTTTTGAATATCCAAGTCCAGATGATCCAAGACAGTCTGTCCTGAAAAGGATTTGCTTAAATTCGAAATCTTAATCATTAACGAAGGTCTCCTTTCACATCTGTTTGCACTGTATCGGGTGCAGAAATAGCCATTTTTCTCTCGATGAAACGACCGAGGCTTTCAATTCCGATATTGACTACCCAATAAACAAGGGCAACGGAGATAAAGCGTTCAAAATAGCGGTAATCAGCTCCACCCAAAATCTGAGCTTGTGCAAAGACTTCCACAACACCCGCACTAAAGGCTAGGGAAGTTCCCTTGGTCAAGCCGATTAAGGAATTGATCAAGGTTGGAGTAGCCACAACGGCCGCATTGGGAATAATCACGCGACGATAAACTTGTGCTCGGGTCATACCCAGACTGCGTGCCGCCTCAATCTCACCAGGATTAACTGAGAGAATGGCTGCACGAATGGTTTCACTGGCATAAGCTGCTTCATTAAAAGCAAAGGCAACAATCGCAAAAGCAGCGGCTGGAATCGCATTGATATTGAGACCAGTTCCCCATTGCTGATTGAGGGCTTTCAAAGCCAAAGGAATTCCGTAGTAAGTCAACATGAGTTGCACCAAAATCGGTGTCCCTTTGAGGAAACTAACAAAGAAGGCCTGCAAGGGATATAAAATCTTGACACGATTGATTTTCACAATAGCAAAAAGAAGCGCCAAAACCAAGCCAAAAAGGGCACCACCAATTGTCAACATAATCGTTGTTGGAAGCTGTTGAACAATTCTTGGAATCCCATCAAAGACCGAACGTAGGCTAAACAGCTTACCATCCGGAATCAATTGCGTCAAGTTTTGGTACCAATCTGATGCTAAAATCGTTGTAACATTCATAAAAACATCCTCTCCTGATAATGATTCATTCTACCATACTTCTGCCGTCAATGAAATTATTTGCTACGGTCAGATACAGACTTTGTCTACCTACTAGTTTATCATACTTTGAAACAGGGAGGTTATATATTTTATCTATCAAAGAGATAAGTAAAAACTATTTCAGTCCCAGTTCTTCGTAAACTTTTCGATAACCGATTTGCTTAACAGTTCCATTCTCCACTAAAATCGGTCGTTTCAATAACATACCGTCGCTTGCTAGCAACTCAGCTGCTTCTTGATTTGATAAACTTCCTACCTTATCTTTCAGCCCTAATTCACGGTATTTTATTCCACTAGTGTTGAAAAATTGCTTCAATTCGAAACCTGAGGTTTCTAGCCAGTTTAAAATAACTTCTTGGCTGGGTGTTTCTTCCACGATATGGACGGCTTTGTAGTCCACACCGAGTTGGTTTAATTCTTGTTTTGCTTTTTTACAAGTTGAACATTTTGGGTATTCGATAAATTCTAACATGTGTTTCACTTTCTATTTTATATCTTTAAAATCTGCACCTTCATGGTCCAAGAGCCAGGCTTTCTTTTCCATTCCTGCAGCATAACCAGTCAGACACTTGCCTGCTCCCAGCACACGATGACAAGGTACAAGGATGGACCAAGGATTACGTCCTACAGCTCCACCAATTGCTTGAGCAGAAGCCACTTGCAGGTCTTGAGCTATTTGTCCATAGGTCACTGTCTGACCATAAGGAATTCCCTGTAAGTAGGACCAAACCCGCTTTTCAAAATCCGTCCCGATTGGAGCCAAGGGTAAGTTGGATAAATCCTGCGACTTGCCTTTAAAATAATTATCTAAGCAAGCAATAACTGAATCTAAAATAGGATGACTCACAACTTCTTCTATGGTTTTGTCTACTAGTCCTCTCTCAAAATGCTTCTGCTCCTGCACCCAAATGCCATACAGATAATGATCATCAGCTACGAGAGAAAGGGAGCCAATTGGTGAAGAGTAGAGCATTTTTACATACTTCTTTTGCATTATTTCTTTAATTTTTGATAGGCCAAGCGTTCACCATCTACTGGCACCTTACCGACCTGTTTAAAACCGAGTTTTTCAAAAATATGTTGCATAACCTTGTTTGCAGCATGCGTATCTGAACGAAAATCAAGATAGTCAAAACCTTCAATCAAGCCCTCTAAGAAGGTTTGAGCGACTCCCTGTCCCTGCACATCTGCAGCCACAGCAATACGGTGAAAGACTAGGTACTCTGACTCTCCAGCTTGCCAGTTTCCTTCATAAATGGCTTCATAGGCCACCTCTGGACTCTTGGTCACAGCAGCATAGGCTAACAGTTCTCCCTCTTCCAAGGCCACATAGGCTTGACCAGAGATGATATCATCAATAATGATGTCGGCATTGGGATAGCCATTTTGCCACTGGTCGCTACCAGACTTGGCTAAGCACTTTTTAGCATCCTCCATCACCTGCATAATGGCATCCACTTCATTTGGAAAAGCTAAACGAATCTCCATCTTTTCTCCTCATTTCTGACTAGTTTCTCCCATCATAGCATAATTTAAGCCTTTTCACAAGCAGTTAAAACTTGACTTTCTTTTTTTATTATTTTATAATCTAGTTATTAAAACTAGATAAAAAGGAGTTGGAAATGAAAACTACCTTTTCCTACCCTAAATGGGCAGAAATTCCAAACATCGACCTCTATTTGGATCAGGTTTTACTCTATGTCAATCAGGTCTGCGCTCCTGTCTCTCCAGATAAAGACAAGGGCCTAACAGCATCCATGGTCAACAACTATGTCAAACATGGTTATCTGACAAAGCCTGACAAGAAAAAATACCAACGCCAACAGATTGCCCGTTTGATTGCTATCACCACCCTCAAATCTGTCTTTTCGATTCAAGAAATCGCTCAGACCCTTAATACTCTCCAAAGTCAAGCCAGCTCAGACCAACTCTACGATGCTTTTGTGGACTATATGAACCAAGGAATAGACCCAGCTAACCCTATTATCCAAAGTAGCTGTCAAACCGTTAAACTCTATCATCAAACTCTAGCCTTAATCCATCAGACTGAAGAGGAGGAAATCTAATGAATACTAGTCTTAAACTCAGCAAACAACTTAGCTTTGGAGAGGAGATTGCTAATAGTGTGACCCACGCTGTGGGTGCAGTGATCATGCTCATCTTACTGCCTATTTCATCCACCTATAGTTATGAAGTACACGGATTTTTATTCTCTGTCGGTGTTTCCATTTTCGTCATCAGTCTTTTTCTCATGTTCCTCTCATCCACCATTTACCACTCTATGGCCTATGGTTCGACCCATAAATATGTCTTGAGAATCATTGATCATTCTATGATTTATGTTGCTATTGCAGGCTCATACACGCCCGTCGTCTTGACCTTGATGAATAACTGGTTTGGCTATCTGATTATTGCTATCCAGTGGGGAACGACCATTTTCGGCATCCTCTATAAAATCTTTGCTAAAAAAGTCAATGAGAAATTTAGCCTTACTCTTTACCTGATTATGGGCTGGTTGGTTCTAGCTATCATTCCTGCCATTATCAGTCAAACAACTCCAATCTTTTGGAGTCTCATGGTAACTGGCGGACTCTGTTATACAGTTGGGGTTGGATTTTACGCCAAGAAAAAACCTTATTTCCACATGATTTGGCATCTCTTTATCCTAGCAGCATCTGCCCTCCAGTACATTGCCATTGTTTATTATATGTAAAAATAGGTTAGGACAAAAAATCCTAACCTCATTTTTTTATTCTCTATGATGTTTTATACTCAATCAAAATCCAAAAATGACTCTAGTCCATTTTATAATATCTACTATCGTGCCGTCGATTATGGGATACTACTTCCCTACCAGTATATAAATCAGAATAGTTAAATCATAGTCATCCGTTTATGAACCGTACCTAACGAATCAAGACAGACTAATAGCCACATAACAAAAAAACGTTTTGAAACATTTTTTTGACTGTGATTTCTTTAAATGCATTTTTTCCTAAGGTAAATCATTCCCTGCAGCGATGTAAATTTCATACCATTCTTTTCTTGTTAAGTTAAAGTTTGTCGCTTGGCTAGCTTCTATCAAATGCTTAGGATTTTTTGTACCTACGACTGCCTGCATTTTTGCTGGATAACGCAATATCCAAGAAATGGCAATAGTTGAAGGGGTTACTCCATATTTAAAAGCTAAACGATCAAGTACTTGATTTAAAGCTTGAAATTTCTCATTGCCGACAAAATTCCCTTTGAAATATCCGAACTGCAAGACTGACCAGGCCTGAATAACCATATCGTTTAATTTGCAGTATTCAAAGACGCTTCCATCACGCAAAGCTGCCTTGTTTCCTTCCATATTGACATGAAATCCTGCTTCAAAACCAGGTGTGAAAGCTGCACTTAATTGTAATTGATTGATAGATAGAGGTTGTTTGACTTCTTTCTTCAGCAATTCCATCATCATGGGATTTTGGTTGGACACACCAAAGTCTCGAACTTTACCTGATTTTTGTAGAATTTCAAATGCTTGAGCCACTTGATCAGATTCCATCAAAGCATCTGGTCGATGAAGAAGCAAGCTATCTAAATAATCAACCTGCAATCTTTCTAAAATCCCATCAACTGATTGTAATATATACTCTTTTGAAAAATCAAAATAGGTAAATTCTTCTATGCGAATACCACATTTTGACTGAATCCACATCTTTTCTCTTAAATCTGGACGATTTTTTAGGACAAGACCTAACAGTTCTTCACAACGACCACGACCATATATATCAGCCGAGTCGAAAGCATTGATTCCAACAGAAAGTGCTGTTTCTACAAGCTCTTCAACTTCTTTTACAGACTTATCTTTGATTCTCATCATTCCGAGAACAATTTCTGATAATTCTTTGTCATCTTGACCAAATGGAATGTATTTCATGGCAATTTCCTCCGTTTTTCTTCATTATAAAGCAGAATGACACTTTTATCAACTGCTACCTAAAAAAAGAAAAGAACCAGTTCAAACTGGTCCTTTTAAATCTTACCCAATCACACTTCCGTTTGGCACAGCTGGATCAACTGTAAGAAGGGTTAATTGTCCATCATGTTCAGCTGAGAGAATCATCCCTTGACTGACATATTTCTTCATCATTTTACGTGGTTTGAGGTTAGCAACGATTTGAACTTTTTTGCCGACCAATTCTTGTTCGTTTGGATAGTACTTAGCAATCCCTGAGAGAATTTGACGGTCTTCACCATCACCAGCATCCAAGCGGAATTGAAGCAACTTATCAGAGCCTTCTACTTTAGACACTTCTTTGACTTCTGCGACACGAATTTCAACCTTGTCAAAGTCCTCAAACTTGATTTCTTCTTTGTTAAGTTTGAGTTCTACTTCGTCTGGATTCCATTCTTTTGCAACTGCTGGTTTGTTGCCTTCCATTTGTTCCTTGATATAGACAATCTCTTCTTCCATGTCCAGACGTGGGAAGATTGGTGTTCCTTTGACAACTACTGTTACACCCTCAGGGAAATTAGCCAAACTCAAGTTCTCAAGGCTCGCTACTTCTTCCAATCCAAGTTGTGCCAATACAGCGCGACTAGTTTCCATCATAAATGGCTCAATCAAGTGAGCTACGACACGAAGACTGGCTGCCAAGTGGCTCATAACACTTGCCAATTGGTCACGAAGTGCTTCATCCTTAGCCAAGACCCATGGAGCTGTCTCGTCGATGTATTTATTAGTACGGGAGATAAGCGTCCAAACTGCTTCAAGGGCACGTGGGTAGTCAACTGCTTCCATGTGTGTATGGTAGTCAGCGATTGATTCAGCAGCTACTTGAGCAAGAGCATTGTCAAATTCTGTCACACCTTCCACATAGGCTGGAATTTGCCCATCAAAGTACTTGTTAATCATAGAAACCGTACGGTTGAGGAGGTTTCCAAGGTCATTGGCCAATTCGTAGTTGATACGGCCTACATAGTCTTCTGGAGTAAAGGTTCCGTCTGAACCAACTGGAAGGCTACGCATGAGGTAGTAACGAAGCGGATCCAGTCCGTAACGCTCTACCAATATTTCAGGATAGACCACATTCCCTTTAGACTTAGACATTTTGCCGTCTTTCATGACAAACCAACCATGGGCAATCAAACGATCTGGCAATTTGATATCCAACATCATAAGAAGGATTGGCCAATAGATTGAGTGGAAACGAAGGATGTCTTTCCCCACCATATGGAAGACTGTTCCATTCCAGAACTTGTCAAAGTTACCATGTTCATCTTGACCGTAGCCAAGAGCTGTCGCATAGTTAAGAAGGGCATCAATCCAAACATAGACAACGTGTTTTGGATTAGATGGTACTGGAACACCCCATGTAAAGGTTGTACGAGAAACTGCCAAATCCTCTAAACCTGGCTCGATGAAGTTGCGCAGCATTTCATTAAGGCGACCATCTGGCGTGATGAATTCAGGATGGGCTTTGAAAAATTCGACCAAACGATCTTGGTATTTGCTGAGGCGGAGGAAGTATGATTCTTCAGATACCCATTCCACTTCGTGACCTGATGGAGCGATACCGCCAGTCACATTTCCAGCTTCGTCACGGAAAACCTCCGCAAGCTGGCTTTCTGTAAAGAATTCCTCATCTGAGACTGAATACCAACCAGAATATTCACCCAAGTAAATATCATCTTGAGCAAGCAAGCGTTCAAAGACCTGCGCCACTACTTTTTCATGGTAATCATCAGTTGTACGGATAAATTTATCGTATGAGATATCTAGTAATTGCCAGAGTTCTTTGACTCCAACTGCCATCCCATCAACATAGGCTTGAGGTGTGATACCAGCTTCTTCAGCTTTCTGCTGGATTTTCTGACCATGTTCATCAAGACCTGTCAAATAAAAGACATCGTAGCCCATGAGACGTTTGTAACGAGCTAGGACATCACAGGCGATGGTTGTGTAGGCAGAACCGATATGAAGTTTACCAGATGGATAGTAAATCGGCGTTGTAATATAAAAATTCTTTTCAGACATAATTTTTCCTTTCCAGGCAAATGAAACCTGTTTTTCTAATACTTCATTATATCACATTTTTAATAAATTTCGATAGGGAAATCCATACAAAAACAAGATAGACAAGTGTCCATCTTGTTGATCTTATTCATAACGAAGGGCTTCGATTGGATCAAGTTTAGATGCTTTGTTGGCTGGTAAAACCCCAAAAATCATACCAACACTAGCCGAAACTGCAAGACTAAATAGGGCAACTGGAATTGATACTCCCACCTCTATACCCGCAATCAAACCTTGTAAAAGTATACCAGCTATAGCGGTTAATCCTGTCGCAATTGTCAAACCAATAACTCCACCTAGCAAGGTCAAAATCATGGATTCAATCAAAAACTGAATTAAAATATTAGCACGTGTCGCACCCAAAGCCTTACGGAGACCAATCTCACGGGTACGCTCTGTCACCGAAACAAGCATAATGTTCATAACACCAGTCCCTCCAACAAAGAGAGAAATTCCTGCGATGGCACTAATAATCGTAGTTATAAATCCAAAAAGTTGTTGTACTTCTTGGAAGGCTGCAGTCGCATCTGCCACCTGATACTCTCCTTGTTGAAGACTAGCAATTTCGGTCATTTTTCTAGCTAATTCTGGTCCTACAGTTGGTGTCAAACTGGTATCATTAACTCGGAAAACAATATCAGAAATTTCATCCATATTGAAGTTATTGGCAAGAGAAATATTAGTCGTAATGGGAAGTCCACCAATACCAAATGTCTTGACAGCCTTGGCTTCATCGCTAGTATAGACACCAATGACACGATAACTAAAGCCACCAACATCTATAATCTTGTTAACAGCTTCTTGAGCAGATCCAAACAGACTGTTAGCAAGTTCCTGGTCTAGCAAAATGACACTGGCCACATCTTTATAATCCTGAGCTATAAGACTACGACCTGCAACAATTTCATTTTCAACCGCCTTCATGTAAGTAATATTTCCACCTGTCAAGCTAGCGCGCTCAACCTTTTTATCTTTATAAGACAGGGTCGTATTTGTCGAGTTGGTTACATAGTAACTATCTACACCCTTAAGTTTGGCCGCCTCCTTAACCCAAGCTTCTTGCGGTTTTGGTGGTTCCACAGGAACATCCTCTTCTTTCCCAGAAACTGTCAAAGCTGATTGTTTTTGGGTAAAAGAACCGTCTTTACTTTTAATAGGCGAGAAAAAGACATGGATATTCTTCTGTGACTTGGTCATGTTTTTATTAACCTGACGAGACATGGAATCTCCCAGAGCCATAATCACAACAACTGATGAAACACCAATGATAATCCCAATCATAGTGAGAAAAGAGCGCATCTTGTGGGCCATGATAGATGAAAAGGCAAATTTCAGATTCTGCATCTTAGTTTTCCTCCCTTTCTAACTGCGCACTGTCAGACGAAATAACTCCATCTCGAATGACAATCTGGCGTTTAGCATAAGCAGCGATTTCAGGCTCATGCGTTACCATGATAATGGTTTTTCCTTCTTTATTTAGTTCAACCAACAGTTGCATAATTTGGTTCCCTGTTTTGGTATCCAAGGCTCCTGTCGGTTCATCCGCTAGGATAATAGAAGGATTGTTTACCAAGGCACGCGCGATAGCTACACGTTGCTTTTGACCTCCAGATAATTCCGAAGGTAAATGGTGACTGCGTTCTGTCAACTCAACCTTATCTAAATATTCCTCAGCTAACTTGCGACGTTTTGAAGCTGAAACTCCTGCGTAAATCAAAGGCAATTCTACATTTTGCAGAGCATTGAGTTTAGATAGAAGAAAGAACTGCTGAAAGACAAAGCCGATTTGTTGGTTGCGAACCTTAGCTAGTTGTTTTTCACCTAGCCCCGCTACCTCTTGACCTTCAAGATAATACTCTCCACTGCTTGGTGTATCCAACATGCCAATGGTATTCATGAGAGTAGACTTACCAGAACCAGATGGTCCCATGATGGCAACAAATTCACCCTCATTCACTTCTAGATTGATATTTTTGAGTACCTGCAGTTCTTGATCACCATTACGGTAGCTTCTGCAGATATTTTTTAAACTAATTAGTTTCTTCATCAGCCTTCACCTCTTTTCCTTCCTCTAGAGAAGACGTCGGGTTACTGATGACCTTGACTCCATTTGTCAGACCTGAGGTGATTTCTTGGTTGTCTGCATCAGCATTTCCCAAACCAACTTCGACTTTCTTGGCCTTTTTCTGCTCGTCAAGTACCCAGACATAATTCTTATCATTTTCAATCACAACACTTGTTAAAGGAACCAGAATAGCTTTAGTCTTGTTCTTCACCTCAACACTTACAGAAAATCCTTGTTTCAAGTTACCGATTTCACTTGTAACATCGATGGTATATGGATATTTAGAACCAGAATTACCAGTTGCTGCGGCAGCCGCTGCACTTGCTGCTTCACCATTGTTTTTAGGGTAGTCAGAAATGTAGCTAATCTTACCAGTCCAGCTCTTATCTTGGTAAACTTTAGAAGTAAAGGTTACTTCTTGTCCTACAGAGAGGTTGGCAAGGTTATATTCAGATAGTTCCCCCTTAACTTGCAAGTTTTCATTGCTAACGACATGAACTACCACCTGGCTAGCTCCTGTTGGAGATTTAGAAACATTGCGGTTGACTTCGACCACAGTTCCCTCTAGGGTACTGAGAACCGTCATTGCATCCAACTGACTTTGAGCCTTGCTTAATTGCGCTGCTGCATCTGCACGAGCATCACGAGCATCACCTAATTGTGCATCAATAGATGACACTGAATTTCCTGAGACTGGAGCTGGAGTTTGGGCTGCAGCTCCTTCGCCTCCTGCTGGTGTTGGCAATTGTAGAGCTGGAGCTGAAGCGGCTTCATTGCGTGCTTGGTTGAGTTCGTTGATATGGCGATCTGCCTTCGCAACTGCTCGACTCGCTGAATCATAGGCCGCCTGTGCTTCTGAACTACTGTACTTAACTAAAGCCTGTCCTTCACTAACCTTATCGCCCACAGAAACAAGGATTTCATCTAAATCTCCTTTGCTAGCATCAAAATAAACATATTGTTCATTTTTTGCTGTTACTGTCCCTGACAATAAAACAGAAGATGCCACGCTTCCTTCTTTAGCAACAACAAGATGAGTTGGCTCATCTTTTACAGCGGTTTGAGAAGGTTGTCTAAAGAGCAAAATGCCCCCAGCCCCCAATACAACTACACTTGCAGCACCAATTGCTGCATACAATTGCCACTTTTTAGCCTTACGATTCTTTTTCATAATGAAACTCCTTTTTTGATTTAAAGTCCTTAACAATATTATACAAAAATTCCCAAATATAAACAATAACAGTTCAGAACGAAATAATGACATTTCAGGATTTAATTATTGTTCGGAATTTATTTTTGTTGTTATTGTACTAGATATATAATACACTTTATTTTCCCTTTTTGCAAGCCTTTTCTTTAATTTTTTTGGACGTAGCAGATTTTTGCAATCACATCAAAAAAAAGATAGAATATGACTATCAAAAAATGACACTCTACTATTTAAAAGAGTACAAAGGAGTTTTCAATGAGAGAATACGATATCATTGCTATCGGTGGAGGTAGTGGAGGAATTGCTACCATGAACCGTGCTGGTGAACACGGAGCCAAAGCAGCCGTTATTGAGGAAAAGAAACTAGGTGGAACCTGTGTCAACGTCGGCTGTGTTCCTAAAAAAATTATGTGGTACGGGGCGCAAATCGCTGAGACTTTCCATCAATTTGGAGAAGACTACGGCTTTAAGACTACTGATTTTAACTTTGACTTTGCAACCCTACGTCGCAATCGTGAAGCCTACATTGATCGCGCTCGTTCTTCTTATGATGGCAGTTTTAAACGCAACGGTGTAGACTTGATTGAAGGTCATGCTGAATTTGTAGATTCTCATACTGTCAGCGTAAATGGTGAACTGATTCGTGCCAAACATATCGTGATTGCTACTGGTTCCCATCCAAGCATTCCTAATATCCCTGGTGCTGAATTAGGTGGTTCTTCTGATGATGTATTTGCCTGGGAAGAATTGCCAGAGTCGGTTGCTATTCTAGGCGCTGGTTATATAGCCGTTGAATTGGCTGGAGTACTCCATACTTTTGGTGTCAAGACAGACCTATTTGTTCGCCGCGATCGTCCTTTACGTGGTTTTGATGCTTACATCGTTGAAGGTCTGGTCAAGGAAATGGAAAGAACAAACTTGCCACTTCATACTCACAAAGTCCCTGCCAAGTTAGAAAAAACATCTGAAGGCATTACCATTCATTTCGAAGATGGTACTAGTCATACAGCTAGCCAAGTTATCTGGGCTACAGGTCGCCGTCCAAACATTAAGGGCTTGCAACTTGAAAAAGCTGGTGTGACTCTAAACGAACGTGGCTTTATCCAAGTAGATGAATACCAAAATACTGTTGTTGAGGGAATCTACGCTCTAGGTGATGTAACAGGTGAAAAAGAACTGACTCCAGTTGCGATCAAGGCTGGACGTACCCTATCTGAACGTCTCTTTAACGGCAAAACAACTGCTAAAATGGACTACTCAACTATTCCAACTGTTGTCTTTTCACACCCTGCTATCGGAACTGTTGGATTGACAGAAGAGCAAGCTATTAAAGAATACGGTCAAGACCAAATCAAGGTTTACAAATCAAGCTTTGCATCTATGTACTCTGCCGTTACTAGCAATAGACAAGAATCCCGTTTCAAACTCATAACAGCTGGTTCAGAAGAAAAAGTTGTCGGACTTCATGGAATTGGCTACGGTGTTGATGAAATGATTCAAGGATTTGCTGTTGCTATCAAAATGGGAGCAACCAAGGCTGACTTTGATGCAACTGTGGCGATTCACCCAACTGCATCCGAAGAATTTGTAACCATGCGTTAATCGAAACAAAAGAAGCAGATACAAATGTGTCTGCTTCTTTTTTGATGATTTACGAATAGATGAAAACAACTTACCCCGTCAGGAAAATCGGCTGTTACAGTTTTTGTTACCTTTGTTATAAAAATAGGTTGACAATAATATTAAATTAAGTATAATAGTTACTATACATAAGAAAAGAGGTTAACTATTTTGAAAAAAGCTCACGTTTATGCTATCCCTGCTATTGGGGCTGCTCTCATTGCTGTTTTAGCACAAATCAGTCTTCCAATTGGACCCGTTCCCTTCACTCTGCAGAACTTTGCAATCGGCTTGATTGCTACTGTCTTTAGACCGAGAGAGGCTGTACTTTCTGTTGGACTCTATCTTCTTCTAGGCGCTATCGGTCTTCCTGTCTTTGCAGGAGGTGGAGCTGGATTTCATGCTTTGATTGGTCCTACTGCGGGGTATCTTTGGTTTTATCTTGTTTATTCTGGACTTACCTCTTCTCTAACTAACAGCGATAGTGGTTTTGTCAGAATTTTTCTAGCAAATCTCTTTGGGGATACACTTGTCTTTGTTGGTGGAATCATTGGATTGCATTTCCTAGCTGGAATGCCATTTGAAAAAACTCTTGTTGTGGGGGTATTTCCCTTTATCATCCCAGATCTTGGTAAAATTATTGCTATTAGTATTATTAGCCGTCCACTACTTCAACGCCTTAAAAATCAGGCTTACTTTGCTCACTAAAAAAGGATATCGAGTTGTCATGACTCAATATCCTTTTCTTTCATTTTGAAAACTTATACTCTTCGAAAATCTCTTCAAACCACGTCAGCTTCGCCTTGCCGTACTCAAGTACTACCTACGGCTAGCTTCCTAGTTTGCTCTTTGATTTTCATTGAGTATTAGTTGCCTTTAAAGGCATCCACCATGGTTTGAAATTCTTCATTTGAGAGAGTAATTCCTTTGCCCATTTTAGTATGATCTGGACTCCAAGCACGAATATCAAACTTAGCAGGAGCACCATTAAAGCTCACACGATTGATTTCCTTGGTCCAACCTTTTTCGTTTTCAGAAAGAGTCAACAAGTGCTCTTCGATTTCAAATGTAAATTCTGCCATTTTCTTCTCCTTTTTTAGCTTTCATTAGTTTATTCGTAAAATCTTGTAGATTTTAGGAAAATTTTATATAATATTGATATAAAAGAAGGGAGGCCAATATGAGACATAAATTCCAGCAAGTTTTAGATAAAATATATGACTTTTTAAATGGACATGACCAAGTTGACCAGACTGAAAGCAACTCCCTTACAGCCACTATTGAAGAGGCTATCCAGAAACAAACCGCTGTTCACCTTATCTTGTCTGAGACAAGCTTTACAGGTGACATCATCAAATACGATCAACAACGCCAGCAAATTATCGTGAAAAATTTTGCCAAAAATGTGAGCCGTATTATCCGCATAAGCGATATTCAACGCCTGCGATTTGTCCCTTCAACTGTCCAAACAGCTCAAAAAAATAGATTTAAGAAAGAGTGAGATGTAGTTGCTTCATCCCACTCTTTTTCTTAGCGAATTTGTTCAAAATGTAAATGAACTGCGATATGATCTCCATAACCACTTCTTTCCAAGTCACGTTGTAGACGATAGGAAATGTAGTGTTCTGCAATGGTAATGTAACCTGCACCCAGTAGACGATGTTCAACCATAGACTGAATCATGCTGATGGTAGCACGTTCCACCTTGGCTTCTTCCAAATCCAAAACCACTTTCTTAGTGACTTGTGCAAGGTTTTGACGCAAATCATCTGTCAATACATAGACAGTCTGAGCTGCTTTTAAGATAGCTTGGTAAATCTTATCTGGATTAAATTCAGCAATTTCTCCATCACGTTTGATTACTTGCATAGATTTCTCCTTTATTCTTTGTTTTCTTTGATTTCTGCCAGCATTTTTTCTTCCTCTGCTGTCAGTTGATAATGTTCTAACAAATCTGGTCTGCGCTCGTAGGTTTTCTTTAAACTCTCATACAATCGCCACTGACGAATCTTTTCATGGTGTCCACTCATCAGTACATCTGGGACAACCATGCCTCGATAATCATAGGGACGTGTGTACTGGGGGTATTCAAGAAGGCCTGAAGAAAAACTATCATCTTGGTGGCTGGACTCCTTACCAATCACTTCTGGAATCAGGCGAACCGTCGCATCAATCATGGTCATGGCCGCCAATTCCCCACCAGTCAAGACATAGTCCCCCAAGGAAATCTCATCTGTCACCAAGGTCTTAATGCGCTCATCATAGCCCTCATAGTGACCACAGATAAAGATCAGTTCCTCTTCTTTGGCCAAATCCTCAGCATAGGCCTGATCAAACTGCTTTCCAGCTGGATCGAGGAGAATAACGCGCGGATTTTTCTTTTCAATAGCATCAAAGGCATCGAAAATGGGTTGAGCTCGGAGCAGCATCCCCTGACCGCCTCCGTAGGGCTCATCGTCTACATGGCGGGCCTTTTCAGCATTTTCTCGAAAATTATGATACTGGATATCCAAGAGACCTTTTTCTCGAGCCTTTCCAACGATTGAGTGCTCCAGTGGAGAAAACATCTCTGGAAAGAGGGTTAAAATATCAATTTTCATCGTCTAACCCTTCTAAGATTTCCACATCGACCCGTTTATTAGGAATATCAACATTGAGAATCACTGGTGGGATATAAGGCAATAACAAATCACGCTTGCCTTTTCGCCTGACCACCCAGACATCGTTGGCACCTGGTTGCAGGATTTCTTTGATGGTTCCAATCAAATTATCCCCCTCATAGACTTCCAAACCGATAATCTCATGATAGTAGAACTCACCATCATCTAAATCGTTTAAATCTTCCTCAGCAACCTTGAGACTGTATCCTTTGTACTTTTCGATAGCGTTGATATGGTACATATCTTTGAATTTAATGATGTCAAAGTTCTTCTGTTTACGGTAGCTAGCAATAGTCACTGTTTGAACAAACTGATCTTTTTCATCAAACAAGGCCAGCTCAGCCCCTTTTTTAAACCGTTCTTCTGCAAAATCCGTCACAGACAAGACTCGCATCTCACCCTGTAACCCCTGCGTATTGACGATTTTCCCAACATTAAAGTAGTTCATCTTGTCTCCTGTACTCTATTTCTATCCTTTATTTTATCACGTTCCAGGGATTTTCTCAAGTTGGATAAATCTCATCTTACAGAGCTACTACTTCTTCAAAGAATTCACCAATTATCTGATTAAACTCTTCAGGATGATCATTCATCGGTTGGTGTTTGCTGTCTGAAATCGTTACTTGACGCGCATTGGGATTTAGAGCAATTATACCATCATAGATTATTTTTAGGTGTTTGGGAAAATCATTTTCTCCTCTTACTAAAAGCATAGGAGGATTCCCTTTATATCCTTCTATCTCATGGACTGCCAAGAAACCTGTTATTCCAAGGTTCAAGAAAACATCTCGCCCAGTTTCTATAATAGCCGTCTTGACCAACTCTCTTGTGATAGGGTTATCAGTACACATTTTTGAATTCTTATCTGCAATCATCTTCCAAGGAATCGTTTTATACATAAGAGAACTATATTTGATTCGACCTCTTTCTTTATCTGATAGGTAACGATGCTGTCCCCAACTATCTACCATAACCAAGGCTAGGACTCTTTCTGAATGGCGATAGGTGTACTCTTGAAGTGGATTCCCTCCCCAAGAATGACCAACCAATATCACCTTATCCAACTGGAAATAGGACAAAATAGCATCTACATCTTGAACAGCGCCTTCTAAGTCGGGTAGGCCAACTTTCATAGGTGATTCACCCTGCCCTCGAACATTGACAAAGTAAAGGTCAAATCCTTCAAAGGCATCATACTGGTGAGCCCACATCTGACTACGTCCACAAGCTCCATGATAAAAAATAATGTGTCCTTTACTTGATCTTCCATGGCGATGATAAACAACCAAGTCACAATCTAAGACTGGTATAATGTGACGTACCAAAGTCTCAGGTTTTCTGTTATAAAAAGCAATAGCTTCAGCTATATCATTTTGCTTCATTTCTAAACTCTCTCTTCTTTATACTAGTATTATTCTTTTTATCTATTTTATCATGCTATATTAAAATCATCGTTTTCCAAACTTGATTTCATTAAAATTTTTGAATTTTCTGCACAATCTAAATAAAGAAAAAGACTGCTCAGCAATCTTTACTTTCTTCTCATCAGATTCATACCTAAAATTCCAGCAATAATCAGAGTGGCTCCGATCACATGGTAACTATAAATTGGTTCATGGAGGATAAGAGCTCCAGCTAGAATGGTCAAAACTGTTCCAAGATTGCCAAAGACACTTACGGTGGATGCTCCAAGTCGAACAATAGCATAGATCGAGAGACTACCAGTAACGATAGATGCTAGAATTCCCAAATAGAGAATTGAAAGCAGATAAGATACCTGTCCAAGCGGCGCAAAGTAAGCTAATATGTTCCCCTCTAGATAGTGCGAGGTCAGACTCAGCGTATTAAAGGTGACGAAGCCAACAAATATCACAACAGCTGTCATATCCATGGCCCGATAGCGACCTCCTTTAGCCTTGCTGAGGATATTGTTTATTGCATTGGCGAGAACAGATCCCAACATCAATAGAAAGCCAAAGCTAGCAGTCTCAGTACCAAAGTTAGCTCCTTTACTAAGGAAGATAAAAACTACTCCTGCTACGGATAAAAATAAAAAGAACTTTTGAAGCAAGCTTGTCTTTTCCTTGAGAAAGGCCGATGCTAAAAGGAGAGTAAAAATCGGGACAAGAGCCTGTAAAATTCCAGCTTCAGAAGACGATATATACTGTAAAGCAAAGGATTGAAAAATAAAAAAGAGAAGAGGATAGAAAAGACTCATAGGAAGAATAGAAAGAATATCTTTTCTACTTAAACTCATTTTGATAAGTTTGGTTTGATGAAGAACGACCATTACTAAAGCTGCGATTGTATAGCGATGCGCTAAGTTTGTGAGAGGACTGGCATAGCCTAAAGCAATCTTAGTAAATAAAAAAGAAAATCCAATGATTGCTGAAAAGGATAAGGCTGCTAGGTAAGCTTTTGTTTTCTCGTTCATAGACTGTTACTCCTTTTAAAAATAGCTATTCTCAAGATTGATTGACTAGAATTCTTTGAGACTATCTTTCAATTGTAGCATAGTAGAATCCTAGATGCTATTTCTAGGATTGGTTTTTTATGCCTACTTTCACCGTTTATCTAGTTCATTGAGTAAAAAGGAGTCTACGAGTCTAATCTGCATTTCTCGTTCTTGTCTCACAAGCTCTAACTTATCTGCCTCTTGGAGATTCCTTACTTTGATAATATAAACTGCCAGTTTCCTTGCTTTATCTTTCTTATATTTACTAATACCTTCTTTATTAGTAAAAAATCATTTCTTATCGTCTTAGAGGTCCCCCTTCAAAAATCCTTCCAAATCTCGTTCATGTTGGTACTTAATGGCTGCAGTTTTATCTTTCTCAAAGATAGTCTTGGTAAGGTCAATATGATTAATAGCTGCTATTGCGACGATATAGTGAATGATATCAGCCAGTTCTTTTGCTAGTTCCTCGTTAGAATCCTGAACTCCCTCTTTTCTACCAGAACGGCCATTCAAAACCTCAGCTACTTCTCCGACTTCCTCCACTAACTTCATAAAGAGACCTCCCTCAGTCCGAAACTGCTGGTAAAGTTCGAGTAGGTAGTCTTGTAATTGTCTAAACGTTAAATCCTTTATATCCTGCTCCTTGCAAAAAAAGCGAGACATTCGTCCCGCCCTTCTTATTTTTCGTCAATAACGATTCTTACTTTTTTATCTTCAGTTGGGACAGAGTAGACAATCGTTCTTATCGCAGAAATAGTGCGACCCTTACGACCGATTACACGACCCACATCACTTTGATCAAGATCCAAATGATATTCCAAAAATTCTGGTGTATCTTCAATCTTGATAGTTAAGGCATCTGGTTGTGAAATCAAGGGTTTCACAATCGCAATAATGAGATTTTCAATCGTATCCATCTGTCAACCTACTTTAAACTTATTTTGAGAATTTAGAATCGTGGAATTTTTTCAATACACCTTCTTTTGAAAGGATGTTACGTACTGTATCTGAAGGTTGAGCTCCATCAGCCAACCATGCAAGAACGCGGTCTTCTTTCAAAGTTACTTGGTTTTCAGCAACAAGTGGGTTGTAAGTTCCAACTGTTTCGATGAAACGTCCGTCACGTGGTGAACGTGAATCTGCTACGTTGATACGGTAGAAAGGTTTTTTCTTAGAACCCATACGAGTTAAACGGATTTTAACTGCCATTTTTAAAGTCTCTTTTCTTATTTTTTATTTGAGTGAAATAGCTGAGCTATTTAGCACATGTTCTATTATAGCAGATTTCTGGCAGGTGTCAAGAAAAAAACTTGACAGACTATAAAATTTTTAAACCATTTAGAAATTTACTATAATTTTAAAGAAAAATCAGAAAGAGAATGTCATGAAAACTATTTTAGAAACGTTTTATAAAGACCACCGAGTCAAATCCTTCATCTCTCCTGAACGAGATCTGGATACTTAGCTCCTAAATTCCAAGCCCGTTCCCAAACGAAATATGGAATTATTAACAGATGATTTACTAGCAGGAGATATCATTTTACTATGGAGAATCCAGTTTGGCACTTTTACCACCGAAACCTGGTTTCCTAAATACTTCGAGTACACTTATGGCATTGATGCCCCTAAAAACCTAAAAACTCTGGTAGAAAAAGGTTATGCTGTCATTGAAACAGCTTTTGATTCACTCGACCATCTGAATGCTACAATGAAAAAGAATATTTTGAAAAGCAAGGGAATTACAGGACTTTCTAAGATGAAGGCTGCAGATCTGGACCAGGCCCTTCATGTCAACTTTTCAGAAGAAGAATTAGCAAGTCACTTTGCAATTCGTGGTTATAAATTGACTCCAAATGGGGAGCAGATACTAGAACAGTACCAGGAAATTATCGACCGTCATCCAAAGAAGAATCTCTAATCAAGTGACTTTGGGGTTGATTTTCTCTAAAACTGTCTTGTCACTAATATTTGAAATCCACTTCCTTTTAGGGTACAATGGTAGAAATGAATTTTTGAGAGGAACAGAATGAAAAAACTAGCAACCCTTCTTTTACTATCCACTGTAGCCCTAGCTGGATGTAGCAGCATCCAACGTAGTCTGCGTGGCGATGACTATGTGGATTCCAGTCTTGCTGCCGAAGAAAGTTCTAAAGCAGCAGCCCAATCAGCCAAGGACTTAAACGATGCTTTAACAAATGAGAATGCCAATTTCCCTCAACTTTCTAAGGAAGTTGCTGAAGACGAGGCTGAAGTGATTCTCCACACAAGTCAAGGCAATATCCGCATTAAACTCTTTCCTAAACTCGCTCCTCTAGCAGTTGAAAACTTCCTCACTCATGCCAAAGAAGGCTACTATAACGGCATTACCTTCCACCGTGTCATCGATGGCTTTATGGTCCAAACTGGAGATCCAAAGGGAGACGGTACAGGTGGTCAGTCTATCTGGCATGACAAGGATAAGACAAAAGACAAGGGAACTGGTTTCAAAAACGAGATCACTCCTTATCTCTATAACATCCGTGGTGCACTTGCGATGGCTAATACTGGTCAACCAAACACCAATGGTAGCCAGTTCTTCATCAATCAAAACTCTACAGATACCTCTGCTAAACTCCCTACAAGCAAGTATCCAAAGAAAATCATCGAAGCCTACAAAGAAGGTGGAAATCCTAGTCTAGATGGCAAACACCCAGTCTTTGGCCAAGTGATTGACGGTATGGATGTTGTAGATAAGATTGCTAAAGCCGAAAAAGATGAAAAAGACAAGCCAACTACTGCTATTACTATCGATAGCATCGAAGTGGTGAAAGACTACGATTTTAAACTCAATGAAAATCAAAGAGCAAACTAGGAAACTAGCTGCAGGCTGCTCAAAGCACTGCTTTGAGGTTGTGGATAGAACTGACGAAGTCAGTAACTATACATAAGGTAAGGCGACGTTGACGCGGTTTGAAGAGATTTTCGAAGAGTATTAAATCTTAAAAATCTAAAAAATACAGTACCCACATTCGGTACTGTATTTCTTTTATATTCATTTTAAGTTAGCTTGTTAAAATCCCAGATTTGGTCCATCCAACCTTCATAAAAGTCTGGTTCGTGGCAGACCATAAGAATAGACCCCTTGTATTCTTTAAGAGCGCGTTTGAGTTCATCCTTGGCATCCACATCCAGGTGGTTAGTCGGCTCGTCCAGCACTAAAACGTTGTTTTCACGATTCATCAAGAGACAGAAACGAACCTTGGCTTGTTCCCCACCTGACAAGACCTGAATTTGGCTTTCAATATGCTTGGTTGTCAAACCACAACGGGCAAGGGCTGCACGAACTTCTGCTTGGTTAAGTGCAGGAAAGGCATTCCAGACAGCCTCTAGTGGTGTTTGACGATTTCCTCCTTCTACTTCCTGCTCAAAGTAGCCAAGTTCTAGGTAGTCACCGCGTTCAACTTCCCCAGCAATAGGTGGGATAATGCCCAAGAGAGACTTCAAGAGAGTTGTTTTTCCGATACCATTTGCCCCGATAATGGCAACCTTTTGATTGCGTTCAAAGGTAAGATTTAAAGGCTTAGTCAGAGGACGATCATAGCCAATCTGCAAATCCTTAGCTTGGAAGATAAAGCGCCCAGGTGTACGAGCTGGTTTAAAATCAAAGGATGGTTTTGGTTTCTCACTTTGCAGTTCGATAATATCCATCTTGTCGAGTTTCTTCTGACGAGACATGGCCATATTTCTGGTTGCAACACGCGCTTTGTTTCGAGCCACGAAGTCCTTGAGGTCCGCAATTTCTTTTTGCTGACGTTCGTAAGCAGCCTCCAACTGAGATTTCTTCATAGCATAAACTTCTTGGAACTGATAGTAGTCACCAGAGTAACGCGTCAGCTGTTGATTTTCCACATGATAGACGATATTGATAACATCATTGAGGAAAGGAATATCATGTGAAATCAGAACAAAGGCATTCTCATAGTTTTGGAGATAGCGCTTGAGCCAGTCAATATGCTCAGCATCCAAGTAGTTGGTCGGCTCGTCCAAAAGCAAGATATCGGGCTTTTCAAGGAGAAGCTTAGCCAAAAGAACCTTGGTTCTTTGCCCACCTGACAAAGAAGTTACATCCGTATCCATGCCAAAGTCCATGACACCAAGGGCACGCGCCACTTCATCAATCTTAGCATCTAAGGTATAGAAATCACGACTCTCCAGACGGTCTTGGAGTTCGCCAACTTCTTCCATGAGAGCATCAACATCCGCTCCGTCTTCAGCCATTTCCATATAGAGGTCATTGATACGGGCTTCAGCTTTGAATAGCTCATCAAAGGCTGTACGGAGAACATCACGAACAGATTGGCCTTCAGCAAGGACTGAGTGTTGGTCCAGATAGCCAGCAGTCACATATTTAGACCACTCTACCTTTCCTTCATCTGGCAACATCTTACCAGTCACAATACTCATAAAGGTTGATTTCCCTTCACCATTGGCACCGACTAGACCGATATGTTCTCCCTTGAGGAGACGGAAGGACACATCTTCAAAAATTGCACGGTCACCAAAACCGTGACTCAGATTTTTAACTTCTAAAATACTCATTTTAATTCCTTATCTTGTTTTTATGTAATTGTTTATAGAGGAGCCAAGCCAAATAGCCACCCAAGGTATTGGTCCACAAATCATCAATCTCAAAGACGCGATTGAAATCAAAGAAAAAATCTAAGACTAACTGCGTACACTCGATTCCAAGACTCACTAGAAAACTAAAAAGAAGGACCTTTTTTGTTTTCCGCAAGTTTGGAAGGAGATAAAGGAGTTGGAAAATCAGAGGAAAAAGCAAGAAGACATTGAGGATATTTTGTAGAAAAAGCCAACATAATTGTCCTATCTCACTCACTTCACCCAGTTTCCAGAGAGAATTGAAAGGAGTCAAAAGAAAAACCAGGCGTCCAAGATGCTGAATACCTGGAGTTTCCACCCCCACAGGAGAATGTTCTTGAGGAGTAAAGCAAAAATAGACAATGCAAATGCTATAGAAAATGACTCCCCAGACCAAAACATGATTATAAGTCTTCTTCATCATTAAGGATTGACTGCTGCGACTGCTTTCTGGCGGTCACGTTTCATTGTATTGGAACGCAATTGTCCACAAGCTGCATCAATATCTGTTCCGTGCTCTTGACGAACAACACAGTTAACCCCTTTTTTCTTAAGCGTATCATAGAAGGCCAGGACGCGCTCTTTGGGACTACGGCTATATTGGTCATGCTCACTAACTGGGTTATAAGGAATCAAGTTTACATAAGACAATTTCTTGATGTTCTTGAGCAATTCAGCCAATTCCAAGGCTTGTTCTACACCGTCGTTGACTTCATTGAGCATGATATACTCAAAGGTCACACGACGATTGGTTGTTTCGATGTAGTACTCAATAGCAGCAAAAAGTTTTTCAATCGGGAAGGCACGGTTAATCTTCATGATGCTTGAACGCAACTCATTGTTAGGTGCGTGAAGAGAAACGGCAAGATTGACCTGAACACCTTCATTAGCAAAATCACGAATTTTATGGGCCAAACCTGAGGTTGAAACCGTAATATGACGAGCACCGATGGCCATTCCCTTGTCATCATTGATAGTACGAACGAAATTTAAGACATTGTTGTAGTTATCAAATGGTTCACCAATCCCCATGACAACGATATGGCTGACGCGTTCGTCCTGACCACGCTCATCAAAGTATTTCTGAACCAGCATGATTTGCGCTACGATTTCACCGTTATTGAGGTCACGTTGCTTCTTAATCAAACCAGAGGCACAGAAGGTACAACCGATATTACAGCCGACCTGAGTGGTCACACAAACTGACAAACCATAGTGTTGACGCATGAGTACTGTCTCAATTAGCATGCCATCAGGCAATTCAAAAAGATACTTGACAGTACCATCGGCAGACTCTTGCACGATACGCTGTTTCAAGGGATTAACCACAAATTGGTCATTAAGCTTAGCAATCAAATCCTTGGAAAGATTGGTCATTTCTTCAAATGACTGGACACGTTTACGGTAAAGCCATTCCCAAATTTGGTCTGCACGGAATTTCTTTTCTCCCTGCTCCAATACCCATTCCTGCATGGTTTGACGTGTTAAACTATAAATTGACGGTTTCATTTCTTCTCCTTATTCTCTACTCACTTCTGACGAATGACAAAATGACGTTGCCCCTTGTCCTCTTTCTGAGAATGCTGGTCTTTCTGACGACGTCTATTTTTCTTATCTGCATTCGGTTTTCGTTTGGTTTGAATCGGCTTCTTTCCTTTTCTAGAAGGCGATTCTTCTTCCTTCTTACGCATTTTCTTGTCAAATGATGCTCGCTTAGGGGCTTCATTTTCTAAGACAAAATAGGCACAACCATAACTACAATACTCTAAAAGGTAGTCTTGTAAACGACTGATTTTTTCAAGTTTTTCTTCTGTTCGGTCATCCTTGTAAAAACCTCGTAGGCGAAGCTGTTCATTGCTCCAATCTCCCACGATATAATCAAACTTGGTTAAGACTTCTGAAAAACGCTGATTAAAAGCCGTCACATCAAAGGCATCCTTGATATTTTCCACCAAGGAAAAAGCTATCCCTTCCGTTTCAACCTTGTCCCCGTGTAAATGGAACTCAGGACCAGGAAACTTGTTATAGTTGTATAATTCAGGTGCAATTTCTTTTCGCATAGATATCCTTTTTTCACGATTACTTAATACTTTATTCTACCATAATTTCTAGCACTTAGCACGTTTCTCATAAAAATGAAAAAAGTCTGACGATTTTGTCAGACCAAAATAATATAACCTTAAAAAGAGAAGAACAATTCTTCCCTCCAACTATCATTATTTAGCAGCTGCGTACAATTCATCTACTTTGTTCCAGTTGATTACTGAGAAGAAAGCTTTGATGTAGTCAGGACGCACGTTGCGGTATTTCACGTAGTAAGCATGTTCCCAAACGTCCAAGCCCAAGATTGGTTTTTTACCTTCTGAGATTGGTGTGTCTTGGTTTGCTGTTGAAGTCACTTCAAGCTTCCCTTCTTTGTTGACAACCAACCATGCCCAGCCAGAACCAAAACGAGTTGTTGCTGCTGCAGTGAAGGCTGCTTGGAATTCTTCAAATGAACCAAATGTTGCATCGATTGCTGCTGCAAGTTCTGCTGATGGAGCTGTTTTTTCAGGAGTCATCAATTCCCAGAAAAGAGCGTGGTTCAAGTGTCCACCACCATTGTTGATAAGCGCTTGACGGATATCAGCTGGGATAGATTCTACATCAGCAAGCAAGGCTTCAAGATCTTCACCGATTTCAGGGTGTTTTTCAAGAGCTGCATTAGCATTGTTGACATAAGTTTGATGGTGTTTGTCATGGTGCAAGTGCATTGTTTCCGCATCGATGTATGGTTCCAAAGCGTCGTATGCATATGGAAGATCTGGTAAGATAATAGCCATCTGTAATACCTCTTTTTCTTTCTATATGAAAATGATAACGTAAACATTCACTTTTTTCAAGTTTTTTGCTTATAGATGAAGAAATCACTGAAATACTTTCTAATAATACTCTTCAAAAATCTCTTCAAACCGCGTCAACGTCACCTTGCCGTAGGTATATGTTACTGACTTCGTCAGTTTCATCCGCAACCTCAAAAACATGTTTTGAGCTGACTTCGTCAGTCTTATTTACAACCTCAAAGCAGTGTTTTGAGCAACCTGTGGCTAGTTTCCTAGTTTGCTCTTTGATTTTCATTGAGTATAAAACAAGCAAATCACTAAGAAACCCACGACAAGATAATCTTGACGCGGGTTGTAGTTTCAAAAATAATTTCAATTTACCTGGCTAGCAATCTGTAAGAGTGCCTTTTCAAAAAGGAAACTTTTTTCATAAAGTCCTGTTTTAATCTGATAATCTGTCTCAATCAAATAAGAAATAGCTTGCTTTAAAAAGCTCAAGGAAAGTCCTCGTGAATCCCTCAATGCAAACTTGATTTGATAGGGATTTGGATTGCGTCCCAGATAACTTCCTAGACTACTTCCAATCTGCGATTCTGTTTGTCCAGACTCCGCCAAAATCTTCACCTGAGTAAAAGTCCGAAATTGTCCTAGCATGACTGCAATCAGTTTAATTTCATCTTCACCTTGCAAGGTCAAATCTCTAACCAAGTCACGCGCCTGATCCATCTTTTTAGTCAGAATAAACTGAGTTAAATCAAAAATATTGTCCTGCAAGGTCTTGGGAATAGCGTTGACAATATCCTCTTCCTCGATAATAGAATCTTCCTTATAGGACTGTAAAAAGAGGAGATTTTTCTGAATTTCGCTAAATTGAAACCCCGACTTGATGAGGAGATTTTCAAAAGAATGATTAGCAAACTGCAGACCTTCTTTCTGACTCCACTTTTGGAAATACTGGCGCAATTCTTGTTCTTTGGCTTCTACTGCATCAAAGACCTTGGCATCCCGCTTAAGTAATTTAACCAACCGCCTTTTGCTATCCATTTTTCCTTCTGCAAAGATCAACAACTTGGTTGTTGACGAAGGATTATCAAGGTATTCCTCAAATGACTTGAGCTCATCATCTGTTAAAAAGCGTTTCTTGGCTGTTGTGATATCGACAAAATGATCCAATATCACGATTTTCTCATCCGCAAAGAAGGGAAGGCTAACTAACTCCAGTTCCACATCCTTGTACACTACTTCTTTCATATCAAAGTAGGCAAAGTTGAGGTCAGCAGAATCATAGCCAATCTGTTTCAATACTTGACTCTTCATAACTTCAAACTGACCTTGGTCTGTCCCTGTAAATAGGCTCAGGATAGGTAAATTTGATAAAGTCAACTTCTGGCTTTCTTCAATAGCTAGCATCTTCTCTCCTTTCTTCTGATTTTTCGATTTAATTTAGTCAATATAGCGCAATTTCCCACGGAAATCTTCTAGGCTTTCGTACCCTTTTTCCGCCATGATTGCTTTCAGTTCATTGGTAATTCGGTCAAAAGCACCGACGCCTTCTTTATGAAGGGTGGTTCCCACCTGCACCATGCTCGCTCCACAGAGGATATGTTCAAAGGCATCACGACCAGTCAGAACGCCACCTGTTCCGATGATTTGGATTTGAGGATTGAGACGTTGGTAGAAGGCGTGAACGTTAGCTAGAGCAGTCGGTTTGATATACTCGCCACCAATCCCCCCAAAACCATTTTTAGGACGAATAACGACAGACTCATCTTCTATATAAAGGCCGTTTCCGATAGAGTTGACGCAGTTGACAAACTTAAGAGGGTACTTATTGAAAATAGCTGCTGCTTGGTCAAAGTGAACAATATCAAAATATGGTGGCAATTTAATTCCAAGAGGTTTGGTGAAGTAGGCAAATACTTCTGTCAAAATCCGGTCTGTTGTCTCAAAATCATAGGCAATCTGAGGTTTTCCTGGAACATTTGGACAGGAAAGGTTTAGCTCAGTCAGACCACTAAAATCACTCTCTTGGACTTTTTTCAAGATAGTATGGGTTTCCTCTGGAGACATGCCAACTAGAGATAAGAAGAAAGTTCGATTTGGCTCTTTTTCCTGCAAGTCCAAAAGATAATCCAAATAATAGTCTAAGCCATTATTTGGCAAGCCCATAGAGTTGATGGAACCAAGTGGAACATCTTGGTAGCGTGGCTCAGGGTTCCCCTGACGAAAGTCCAAAGTCGCTGTCTTTGTGACAAAGGTTCCTGCCGCTGAGTTTTTAACGCCCTCTAACTCTGCTATCGTCATACAAGCCACACCTGCTGCATTCATCAAACAATTGTCAAACTCAAAACCAGCAATTTGCGTTTTCGTTGATACCATGATTCTAATCCTCCAGATTCCTTTTATTGCTAATATTATACCATATTTTCAGATTTTCTCTTTGAGAAAGGCATTTATAAGAAAAACGTTCGTTTTTTATCTACTTTCAAAAAATCCCAAAAACTAAATTGAAAGAATTTTTAGAAAATTTTTGTTTTTTCTCTTTACAGTTAAAAAAAATTCTGCTATAATGACACACATAATTAAATTAGAATTTAAGGAGAACGATATGACATCTGCTAAAGAATATATCCAAAGCGTGTTTGAAACTGTAAAAGCTCGTAACGGGCACGAGGCTGAATTCCTCCAAGCTGTTGAAGAATTTTTCAACACTTTAGAACCTGTATTTGAAAAACACTCTGAGTATATCGAAGAAAATATCTTGGCACGTATCACTGAGCCAGAACGCGTGATTTCTTTCCGTGTTCCTTGGGTTGACCGTGATGGAAACATTCAAGTAAACCGTGGTTACCGTGTTCAATTCAACTCAGCTGTTGGACCATACAAAGGCGGACTTCGTTTCCACCCAACTGTTAACCAAGGGATTTTGAAATTCCTCGGATTTGAACAAATCTTCAAAAACGTCTTGACTGGACTTCCTATCGGTGGAGGTAAAGGTGGATCAGACTTCGATCCTAAAGGTAAAACAGATGCTGAAGTGATGCGTTTCTGCCAAAGCTTCATGACTGAATTGCAAAAACACATCGGACCATCACTTGACGTACCTGCTGGTGATATCGGTGTTGGTGGACGTGAGATTGGTTACCTTTACGGTCAATACAAACGCCTTAACCAATTTGATGCTGGTGTCTTGACTGGTAAACCTCTTGGATTTGGTGGTAGCTTGATTCGTCCAGAAGCAACTGGTTACGGTTTGGTTTACTACACTGAAGAAATGCTTAAAGCTAACGGTAACAGCTTTGCTGGTAAGAAAGTGGTCATTTCAGGTTCTGGTAACGTGGCTCAATACGCTCTTCAAAAAGCGACTGAACTTGGTGCAACTGTTATCTCTGTATCTGACTCAAATGGTTATGTCATCGATGAAAATGGTATCGACTTCGATCTTTTAGTTGATGTTAAAGAAAAACGTCGCGCTCGTTTGACTGAGTATGCAGCTGAGAAAGCAACTGCTACTTATCATGAAGGTTCTGTATGGACTTACGCTGGAAACTATGATATCGCTCTTCCATGTGCGACTCAAAACGAAATCAACGGTGAAGCAGCTAAACGTTTGGTTGCTCAAGGCGTTATCTGTGTATCTGAAGGTGCCAACATGCCAAGCGATCTTGATGCCATCAAAATCTACAAAGAAAATGGTATCTTCTACGGACCTGCAAAAGCTGCCAACGCTGGTGGTGTAGCCGTTTCAGCCCTTGAAATGAGCCAAAATAGCCTTCGCCTCTCATGGACTCGTGAAGAAGTTGATGGACGTCTCAAAGACATCATGACAAACATCTTCAACACAGCTAAAACAACTTCAGAAACATACGGTCTTGATAAAGACTACCTTGCAGGAGCTAACATTGCTGCCTTTGAAAATGTAGCAAACGCTATGATTGCACAAGGTATTGTTTAAGATTCATTTGCTCAATCCTCAATCGCTTCGATTGGGGATTTTTAGCTTGAATCAAAAAAACTCACCATTAACAGTGAGTTTTAACATCCGAATTTATTTTACTTTCATTAGGGCAGATGACAAACATTCAACAATCTCATCAACTGCTTCATCTATGTTTATAGTTCCTTCATCATTCAACATCATGGGAATAAGATAAGAAAAACTCAATGCTAAGATGTAACGAACAATTCTTTCATTTGACCAATTTAGAATAAGTCCTTTTTCTTTAAATTGATTTAAAACAGGGCTAATTGGTTCTATTATAGATTGAACAATAATATTTCCTAACTGGATAGAAAGATTTTTATCAATAAAAGAACGCCCCAAGAGAATTTTAACATGCATTTGATTCTCCTGAATGAAAAAGAGCCTATCTCGAACAATACTTTTTAAAAAGAAGGGAAAAGTTTCTTGATCTACTGTGAATTTTTTTTCTGAGAAATCCGCAATTACTTCTGGAATAACCTGTTCTAGAAAAGTAGATAAAATGGCTTCTAAAATACCTTCCTTTGTTTTAAAGTAACTAAAAACAGTTCCTTCTGACACTCCAGCGCGTTCGGCAATAAGGCTGGACGTTGTATTTTCAAATCCAATCTCTGAGAATAATTTTAAGCTTGATAATAATACTCGACGTTGTTTCAAGCTCAAGTTGCTAACTTCTAACGTCTGAGCATACTTTTGTTCTAAACTTTCCATCGCTAGCACCTCTCTTCTACTCTCTTACTTTTACGACTTTTTTGCCTCGACTGTGTCCGATTTTCAGACTACGATAGGCTTCTCTAACTGACTTTAGAGAAAAGTCATACACTTGATCAATTTTCAGCTGAACCTTCCCTTCTGAGACCATTTCAGATAAAGTGCTAAAATCATCGTATGTAGAATGTCTCGGACCAGTAAACTGAGCACCTTTTATCATAACATAGGGTGAAGGTACTAATGTCCCAATAGCTGTTCCCTTCAAACCTAAACTAAAAGCCAATCTAACATAATCAGATCCATAACAATCCAAAAACTTTGTAATAGGCGTTGGACTAGCTGATAGAAGAGCCTTCTTGATGTTCTCTTCGTAACTTACTGGTATAGCACCTAAAGACTTCAGATACTCTGCATTTTTCTTACTTGCTATTCCAATCACTGTCGCACCCTTAGCAACTGCATACTGTACTGCAATACTTCCAATACCTCCTGCTGCAGCTGAAATAACAACAGTATCTCTTGAATTTAAACCGATTCTTCTAAAAGCCCCACCCACAGTTAGAGAAGCTACTCCCATAGTAGCTGCGTGAGTCATGTCGATCATCTCTGGTTTCAATACAATTTCTGATTCATTGACACAAATTTCTGTTGCTAAAGCTCCCCTCTTAGTTCCCAAACCAGGATCGCTAATCATTGTTCCAAACACCTTATCTCCTACTGAAAACCTAGTTACTTCATTTCCAACTTCTGTAATAACTCCAGAAAAATCTCTCCCCACACCTCTTGGAAATAAAGATGATTTAGATTCAAACCAACGACTTGGTTTCCTTAATTTCGTCATAAAAGATAAAAATCGAAGGGGTTTCGCTCCCTCAAAAGTTTTATAATCAATAGGATTTAAACCAACAGCATGAACTTCTACTCTCACTTGATTTACATCCAAGGCTGTAGAGTCGATCTTCAGCAAATCCAAGACCTCTTCGTTACCGAAACGACTGTACTCTATTGCTTCAACAACCATTTTCTTTACTCCTTAATTTCACAAAAATTGAGTGAACACTCATTTTTATAAAGTATACTCTTAATTTGTAAGAAAATCAATATTATCGTTTGATAACGATTTATGACATGATACAAATATCCATCATTTGGGTTTACCAATATGATTCTTTCAATCTAACTCTCCTCACTTTTAAAGATTCCTTTCCCTTTTTTGCCCCTTCTCGAACAAAAAGAAAAACCGCTACTCCTAAGAATAGCGGTTTAATCATGTTTTTAAGCTACTAATGTAGTTGCTCTATTATTTAAGAGTAACTGAAGCTCCAGCTTCTTCCAATTTAGCTTTGATTTCTTCAGCTTCTGCAGTTGCAACGCCTTCTTTAACAAGTGCTGGTGCACCGTCAACAAGTTCTTTAGCTTCTTTAAGACCAAGACCAGTGATTTCACGTACAACTTTGATAACGCCAACTTTTTTGTCGCCTGCAGATGTCAATTCAACGTCAAATGAATCTTTAGCAGCACCAGCGTCAGCAGCACCAACTGCAGCAACAGCTACAGGAGCAGCTGCAGTTACACCAAATTCTTCTTCGATAGCTTTTACAAGGTCGTTCAATTCAAGGATTGAAGCTTCTTTAATTTCAGCAATAATGTTTTCAATGTTCAATGCCATTGTTATTTCCTCCAAATATGTTTTTAAATTTATAATAGTTTTTTCGTAGCTAGGCTACGCTGCGTAGCTTAAAATTAAGCTGCGTCTTCTTTGTTGTCTGCAACTGCTTTGACTGCAAGAGCAACGTTACGCACTGGCGCTTGAAGTACAGAAAGGAGCATAGAAAGAAGTCCTTCGCGGTTTGGAAGAGTTGCAAGAGCAAGAATCTCTTCTTTAGATGCGACAGCGCCTTCGATTGCACCACCTTTGATTTCAAGTGCTTCAGCGTTTTTAGAAAAGTCGTTCAAGATTTTCGCTGGTGCGATAACATCTTCGTTAGAAAATGCTACTGCAGATGGTCCAACAAATACTGATGCAAGTTCTTCAAGACCAGCTTTTTCAGCTGCACGACGCAAGATTGAGTTTTTAATAACTTTATACTCAACTTCGTTTCCACGAAGCTCACGACGAAGAACTGTATCTTGCTCAACTGTCAAACCACGAGCGTCAACAACGACGATAGATGCAGCAGCTTTCATTTTTTCAGCTACTACGTCAACTAGTTCCGCTTTTTTAGCAATAATTGCTTCACTCATTAGTGTGTTCACCTCCGTTATTATTTTGCTTGGGGAATTTTTCCAAAAGAAAAACGCGCCCAAACCTAGACACGAAAGTACAATACGCTTCTTTTCACATGATACGTTTTGTCCTCGGTAGGATACTTATGAGTCGAGCTCCCCTACTGTCTTAGGCAGTTTTTTCAAACCGTATATAAGTATAGCATAGTTAAAAAAAGAATGCAAGATTTTTGCAAACTTTTTTTAAAATTTTTCGTGATTTTTCTTTTAAAGTTCTACTGTCAGGACTTGACCTTGCCTAACAACCTGTTCTCCAGCAATATAAACATCATCAACATCACTGGATTTGACTGCATAGACAAGATGAGAGAGCATATTTGCCTGAGGTTGGAGATGAATTTTCCCTTGAGGTTGGATGACCAGAAAATCTGCCTGCTTGCCAACTTCCAGACTTCCTATTTCATTTTCCATTCCAAGAACCTTAGCACCTTCTATCGTTAGAGCTTTGAGGGCTGTTTCGATTGGAAACTGGCTGGCATCTCCACTCTTCATTTTCTGTAAGAGAGCTGCTGTTCGTCCTTCCTCAAACATATCAAGGTTGTTGTTGGAAGCAACTGAATCTGTCGCAATTCCCACAGCCACTCCCGCTTTTTGAAGTTGGATGATTGGAGCAATCCCTGATGCCAGTTTGAGGTTACTGATAGGATTGTGGGCAATAGCCACTTGAGAGGATGCCAAGCGCTCAATTTCTCGCTCGTTTAATTCGACCCCGTGAGCAAAGACGGACGGATGATCTAAGTAACCCAGTTCTTCTAGAAAAGCAAGGGGGCGTTTGCCGTATCGTTTCAGGATAATTCCTGACTCCTCCTTTGTCTCCGCCACATGGATATGGATGGGAATGTCCAGCTCTTTTGCCATATCTAAGCTTGCTTCCAACAAATCTCTACTACAACTGTATGGAGAGTGAGGAGCTACCATAACCTTGAAATTTGGATTTTCATATTCTAAGATTTCCTCGATGATAGCTCGTGTTCTGCTTATGGTCTCAGCAGTTATTTCTGTCTCTGAAGAAAAGAGAGTCGGCGAGAAATAACAACGCATCTTAGAAGCTTTCACTGCCTGATAAATTTGCTCAATCTCCACTCCATTGGGATTATACATATCGTTGAAGGTTGTTGTGCCTGACTGGAGCATTTCTGTCAGCGCTTCTTTGACCGCTTTGGTAGTCATGTCTGGAGTAAATCCTGCTTCTGCTGGCCAGATATAGTCATTGAGCCATTCATGGAGATTGCTGTCATCCCGAATTCCTCGCAAGCCTGTCATAGCAGAATGGGTGTGACAATTGACCAATCCAGGCATGATCCAGGCTCCCTGATAGTCTATAATCTGCTCAGCTTGCACTAAAACCTCTGGCTTCTCTTGACCGACATAGACGATTTGAGAATCCTTAACGGCTAAGACACCATCCAAATAAATATGGAAATCTTGGTCACAAGTCACGATATTTACATGCTGATAGACTTTCATTCTAGGCTCCTTTTCTAAAAGACAATTTATACTCTCTTCAAACCACGTTAGCTTCACCTTGCCGTATGTATGGTTACTGACTTCGTCAGTTCTATCCACAACCTCAAAACAGTGTTTTGAGCTGACTTCGT
>NZ_JUPG01000199.1 GCF_001074825.1 Streptococcus pseudopneumoniae | reverse complement strand
TCTTCTAAACCAACAGTCTGGTAATTGACATCACCAAGTAAATAGCTTTGTGAGAAATAATCTTCTTTTACCTGCATCAGACCATTTTGATACAGGGCTTGATAGGAAAGAGTATTAGCCGTTGATGGTAACACTTCCTCTTTTTTATCTTTAACTTCTTCCTTTTTATTAGTCATTGAAGTTTTTTGTTTCTTTAATGTATTGGATTTTCTTTTCATGTTCAAGTCCTTTCTTTCCTGTAATTGTGCGTAGGGGAACCGTTAGTTCAAAATGAAGACGGTATTTCAAATAATGTTCAAAATATAAATCATTGGGTTTATAGACTCCAAAAAGCATGAGGGGGATGGTAAAAGCAAACACAAAACCGTAAACAAACCAATCTCCAAATTGCCAGAAAAAGAGATTCAAGCCCAAAACAATAATTGTGACAATAAAGGCTGGTAAAACAAAGATGATTTGTCTTGTGGTGAAACCTAACCAAGCCCTGTGTTGGTATTTTGAGATGTCTTTAAAGACACGTGTATTCATGACTTTCCTTTCTAAAAAGGCTAAGAAGCAATCACTTCCTAGCCTTTATCTAATTACATACCTAAGATTGAGCGAGCCGTACGTTGAGAACCAACGAGGGCAATAATCAGTAAGATAGCTTGTACCAAACTACCAAACATAATCGCAAGTGATTGCAAGACTCCTGCACCATTTGAAACAGCTATTTTCCCAGCAGATTCAAACAAAGGAACAAGAGAAACAATCAGAAAAATAAGAACCCCTTGTACCGCATAGACCATAATATTTTTTAAATAGCCAATACCAATAGACTTCCACTCATCACTTAAAAATGTTGGAATCGTAAGAGGGGCAAATGGAATCATAAGGTAGAGTTGAATAAATCGAATAGATACCAAAAGATTAACCATGGCTGCACTTACTATCCGAACAAGCCAAATGAGGAGGGCGAAAAAGCCCACAATCATCCGACCAATAAATCCTGACCCTTTTAATCCAGAGATGGTATCATACTTTGCCCCACCGTGAGCCACAATCGAAGCCACTTGTTCAATGGCGTGACTCGCAATCCCGATGATGGCTTCTACAATCACGGTAGTGTTGGTAATCACGACTGCGACCATGATATAACTAATCAACATCGGCGCTAATGCTTCAAAGGTCATCGCTCCACCAGAGTTAGCAATCTTCTTTGCCATCTTCGAAAATTCTAGGATGAGAACAACTGATAAAATCGCAACTCCAAGAGGCTGCATGACACTTTTAGTAATACTAGACATATAAGTCCAAACAGTTGGATTGTAGCTAGATAGAGATTTAATCAGATCTACCGTAGATTGTAAATCCACATTAAATCCTTCAAATAAATTTTCAGCTGATATTTTTTCAGATGCAAGGTAAACAAAGGGTGAGACTAAACTAAGATTCATGTCATTGTTTATCCTCCTAAATTGAAATCTGGGTTACAAAGGCTCCAGCAGCCCCGACCATAACTCCACCGACAATTTCAAGAATGGCATTCCGAACACCTGGTCCACCATCTTTAATGTTGGTTGCAAGATTGACAATCCCCACAACAACGAGAAAGGCACCAACCGCAATCAATCCCTTCTGTAACAAAGACATAGCTTGTGCAAACATGGCACTTGCGTCTACTCCATAAACAAAACCTTTAAAATGCGTAATCATCTATTTCCTCTTTTCTATTTTTATTTTAAACTAGATTCAAAAGTTAAATCACGAATTCTAAGGCCGTCAAGATGATTTTCTTGTCTTTGATTCAAAGGATTGATCTGATAGTTCCACCAACGTTCATCGGTTTCTTGATTGGCTAGGTATTTCCAGTTTGGATGCTTAGTGGAATTGTATTTTTTGCTTTTAAAGACAGGCATATTGGCAATTCGAACCAAGCATTCATGCCGTTTCATATTTCCGACTTCATCGGGTGTCATTAAATCACGAGCAATCTTTTGATGAGAAAGGGATCCTGAACCTGTCTGGCCAAAGGAACGACTAGTATTTCGAACATCAATGGTTTGTTTACCAAGTAATCCACTCATAAATTTAAAGGTATCTTCATCATTTCCACCTAAATAGACTAAGCTATCACAGTTCCCCAAAATGGTTTTCCAAGCTTCTTTTTCTTTATAGAGCCCTTGAAGTTGGGCAATATTTTGTAGAATAGGAACGAGACTCATATTACGAGAGCGGACCGTTGAGGTTTGTTCAGCAAAATCTGGGATTTCTCCGATATTTGCGAATTCATCTAAATAGACTCTCACATGAATAGGCAATTGACCCTTAAAATCAATATCTGCTTGTCTTGTTAGGGTTTGAAATACGGTTGAAAAAAAGAGAGCTGAAAGAAAGCGAAAGGTACTATCGTTATCTGGGATAACTAAGTAAACCATTGATTTTTCCTTCCCCCATGTCTTCATATCAAGGGTATCTCTTTTGGTCAAATCCATGACACTTTGAATATTGAAGAGGGCAAATTTAGCAGTGGTTACAGCAACAACAGAATCCAGAGTCTTATCCTTATAATTTTGGAAATCTGCCCAATTTCGCATGGTAAAATTGTCAGTCCCATACTTTTTAGCATAATTTTCAAATAGAATTTCTAAGACACTTTTTTCTTGATTTTCACCCTTAGATAAGTGTTTAATGAGTTTTGAGATTTCAGCAAAACTTGGATAACGCCCTCGTTTTTTTCGCTCTTCCACTTCTTTTTTTTGACGTTTCAACAAGTTTTGGTATTCCTTTTGACTTAAACGACTTTCTTCTATGAGCTGTTCTCTTGTTTTAGGTGGATTATAGAAATCGACCAAGTAGGAGGCTAAAGCTCGTACCAAAGTCATAGAAGCTTCATCCCAAAATGGATCACTACGGGAGCCAGAGCCTTTGGTGTTATTGAAATAAACCGTCAGCATGCGATTCAAATCATTTTCTGTCTCTATATAGCGAAAGGGATTGAAGCCATCTGAGTTCTTCATATTGACTAAATCTAGCACCTTTACTTGGTAGTCATGTTCTAAAAAGAGTTTGCCTGTTTTTTCGGCCAAGTGATCTTTAGGATCCACTACAATATTAGAACTATTCATTTGAATCAGATTGGGTTTCACAAAGCGAAATGTCTTCCCACTTCCTGAACCTCCAATCACCGCAATATTCTTATTCCTATCGTATTGGGCTGGTTTTTTATCTAATAATGTCAGACGAACATCTTGTGCTAAGATCGTATCATGAGAAAATTCCTTACCGTAAAAGAGCTTCTTTTCTTTTAGAGTTCCAAAACGGGCGCTCCCGTATTCTACCCCTTCTCGGTATTGTTTTTTACCAGTCTCTAGATAGAGATAAACCAGCAACATCATCACAAAACCTAGTAGAAAAAAAGCACTTGATTTTCCAGTAAAAGAAACATTCCATGGCGACTGAAGAACTTCATCTTGACCTTCCATCAGGAGATGAGTCCATTTATCTAATGTATTTCCAGAATAGGAATCATACAAAAGCGTCAAACGATGAAAAAGATATCCTAGTAAGATACCTAACAGTGAGAATAGTAGGAATTTCTTTCCACTGTACATCATCTCACCATCTCTTTCTGTTTGACGGCTCCTTCTTGTCCAAAGGTAATTTGGGATTTTGCCTCATCAATTGCATCGTCTAATGACTGATCCATGGTAAAATCAGCTAATTTCTCCGGGTCATTAATCATTTTTTCTAACAGATGGTCTAAATGATTGTCTAGAATCGAACGATCTTTCGTGTAGAAATGTAGAGAATCCCCTTGCCAAGCGATGGCTAAAGGAATCTCTTCTTTTTCTAAAAAAGCTTTAAATTTCTCTATATCAATTGGTTTGTCTAAAAAATCTTTCTTCAGATTAATCGTATCAATCGAATAAGGAGATTGTAGCAATTCTTCTAATTTCTGCACCCCTATCTTATAGGCGGAATCCTGTGCTAAAGCCTGACGTCTAGACCATTCTAGAATCTTTAAAAGACTTTTTACAGTAAATAAAAGACTACGCTCAGCATATTGAACTGCCATTCGTTCCTGTTGTTCAGAGGACATCTGATGCCTCCTTCTTAACAAATAGCAGCTTTCCTTCTTTATAACGATAAGCTATCAATTTCTGACGTTGCTTAATCGACTTGATAACCTGCAGTAGATCTCTCGAATAAGGTTCTCGAAGAGTAACTTCTACTGCTTTCCCATCAACGATACCAACACGTTTAAATTCAATGTAGTCTTTTTTGAGATGTCCTAAGCCCATACCAAAGGGAAAGTGATGAATCAATTGGATGGTACATCCACCTTTATTTCCCATTTGTTTCAAATCATACAAGTTTACTACCTTCATGATTAACTCCTTTATCTAGTTTGTCGCATCGTTTAAGTCTGGTAACGATAAACTCCGTGTCTGTTAGAAAATTCTCACACACGTCTTGTGCCAGTTGCCCTTCACAGGGAAATACTCTCAGTCCCTACTTACACAGGCACGCTAATCAAGACGGAGTGGATTCAATTTTCAAAGAACAGGTAGCTTTATTATAGATAAGAGTAGTTGAAATTTTTATCACATTTTT
>NZ_JUPG01000198.1 GCF_001074825.1 Streptococcus pseudopneumoniae | reverse complement strand
GATTTCTTCTGAAATTCCTCTACATTCTGTTAAGTAATATCTGGCCAGACTACAGTTAGAATCTTCTATTCTCTTTAAAGGATAATAAAATGGTCTCTCTCTTTTTGCTTGAACAGCTTCTTTTTGAAAAGGTTCTTCAGAAAGAAAGGCTAGAGCTTCTTTAAAGGAAATTCCCTGAACAAGTCGAACAAAATCAATGACATCACCTTGAATATCTCTTGAAAACCATTTAAAAGTATTGGTAGTTGAAAAAATCCGAAATGAATCGTGTTCAGGATGTTCATAGACACTGCTCGAAACTTGTTTAAAGGAGATACCTAAACGATTGGCTACATCAAGAATTGAAATTTGCTTACATTCTTCTATTTCCATGCAATATCATCATTTTGTCGTAGTATTTGGCAGTGATGGAACAGATGAGGATTCTTCCAAAGTTTTGGGAGTGGCCTTATCCAAATCATCTAACCCAGATTTCCAAACCTGTACTTGGTTGACCAATAACTTACCAGGTAGTTTAGAATAGGATAACTTAACTGTTCTTGTTTCTGTCTGATTAGTCTTTGATTGGTTGGCATTCTTTAAATCAGATACATAGGTTACATTATAAGAGACCATGGCAATAGCTTGATTCGTAGTCTGATTGACAAAGATATCTGCTTTTTCAAAATGATAATCCAAAATATAATCCTTATACACTTGGTTCATGGCATCATTTTGACTTGACAATTCTTGAGAATAAGCCGATTCAGTCATATAAGGTTGAATACGTGTATTATTTTCTCCGAGCTTTTCTTTCGTATAGTACTGTGTCAAAAATTCTTTTACAGTATCCGATGACAAAATGCTGGCTTTATCTTCTGCTTGTTTGTCCTCTACAAGTTTAGCTGCAGCCAATTCGATTTCTTTGCGACTTTGTTTAGCAGTAGAATGTTGACCAGCAGTATATCCCATCATGAGAATAAAGCTAGTTGCGGCTACTGCTCCAACACTAATTAAGGCTTTAGTTTT
>NZ_JUPG01000197.1 GCF_001074825.1 Streptococcus pseudopneumoniae | reverse complement strand
ATACAGAAATTCTTCAACCATACTCGCATTGATTAAGAACAATAAAAATGAAAACCAAGGAACTTGATGTTGAAGGCCAAGTAGATTTGCTTGATTCGTGCTTCCTTGAGCATGAATCAGACTAAAACATAGACTTATAATCAGTAGACTAACAAATCCAACACCAAGCCATTTTATCCTAGTTTTCATATTGACCTTGGCCACTTGTTTACGTTGACCATACATCCATAAAAAGGAAATGAGCGACGCACCATAGAGAATCTGTAGTATAGTTAACTCACCGATACAAAGAAATTTCAGTAAGTATAGGGATACCAATAGGACATTTACTTGTTGAAATATATAAACTGGAATTATTCTTTTCATAGTTACCTCCGAAATAAATCTTCATAATCTAAATCTAATACCTGCACAATCCTTTCTACCCATGGACTTTGAGGCATTCGTTGTTCCATCTTATAGTGGCGAATCTTTTGATACAAACGATTCAATTCACTTGGATAGTGAAACTCTCCCGCAAACATTTTTCTGGTTAACTCAATCCAGCTAATATTTCTTTCAGCCAAAATAATGGACAAGTTCTCCCAAAATCGTTCAGCCATATTGCTTCTCCTTTAGTTAGATAAATAATGTGTTTGTGCCATGTAAATCAATTGTTTCGTATCTCTTGGCAATAAAGCTCTAGCTTCCTCCAAATTTAGATTTGGATAAACTCGCTTATTTGAAACCGCAAGAGGAAGTCTGATGGTTAGTTCAGGATTTTTTAAAATCATCTCAACGAAATCCGTTAATCTTAGATTGTCACGGTTCTTAAATCGCAATAAATTGGGAGATAAAAACTCAAAACAATCTGAAGAATAACTCATCATCTCAATTAATTTATCCCTTGTCATTTCAGAAACTGAATGACAAGATACCTCGATACCATAGTTTTGGAAGAATTCTAAAAGAAGTTGATTTCTTTGGCTATTTTTACTTAGATAGAGATCAATCATGGGAGACCTCCCAAAGATTCGGTTCCATTTGATATTCTGAAACGATTAAGGAATCTAATAAATTTGAGAAGTTAACTGATTTCTTGTCTTCATCATAAGCTTTTACAGTTACTTGGGTTGTAAGTATTCCCTCTTTTCCCTCGGCTCGATAGCCTTGTCCATATAAAACAAAAACAAGATTCTGATTATCATCTACAAAGGCATCAGCTCCGTTCTTTATATCCTGACTTTCAAGGAATTCCATAATGTTTTGAAGATAGGATTCATAAAATAGTGGGTAATTGTGTTTTTTATGGTAATAATCTAAAAATTTCACTTCAAACTCACATGGATAATTGGGCATCAAAAATATTTGTTCATCCAACTGCATCATTTCTGCATCATGTAATTCTGTTTCTAATTCATCACAATATAGTATTGACTCTTTATTTAATGCTTTCATCTTTTTCCTCTACTTCTTTTAATTTCTTTGCGATTGCAGCAATCACAGGAACGGTTACACTATTACCTGCTTGTTTATAGAGCTGACTATTACTAGAGACTTTTCTAGCAGCTTCAAAAGCCCAATCAGGAAAGCCCTGCAGTCTAAAACACTCTTTAGGAGTGATTCGTCGTATCCTCAAACGGTAAAATTGCCCATCAATTAAGACACCAGCTACTTGGTAAACTTGTTTATCTTCTCCTTCATAGCTAGCCACTACTACTCCCATTTGCCCACTAGTTGTTAACGTATTCGCTATACCTTTTCCAACTCTACCACGACGATACTGAGAACTTGGTCTTTCTAAATTGATTGAATCCCCAATCTCTGCTTGAGCATATCCTTTTTTCGTTGCTTCCCGTACTTTTAGAAATTGGATTGGTTCTGGAATTAGTATTTTGGGGATTTTATCTCCACCTTGCATTGTAGTCAGTGTTGGAGATAAGCCCTCACTTCCATAGATGCGACCAGTTTCCTTAAAGCTAGTTGGTAAATCTCCAACAACTACAATACCATGACGATCTTGAGTATTTAAAGTAAACATCGCCTCTTGGTTTTCCTTAAAGCGTCTACCATTTTGTCTCTTGTCTAATCTATCTGGTGTAATGCAAGGAATAGCAACCTTAAATCCTTCTCCTTTTCCACGAACTAATGTTGGCGCAAGACCTTCTGAATAATAGACTTCACCACTCATTCCACATCTTGATGGATTCAAATTTCCTAGTGCTTTCAAAGTCTCAGAGTTAGTTGCTTGACCTTCTCGTCTGAAAGGAAATAAGAGTCTGGTACCTCTCTTTCTAGAATGTCCGATAATAAACACCCTCTCTCTGTTTTGGGGAACGCCAAAATCCTTACTGTTAAGCACCTGCCACTCAACATCAAACCCCAATTCATCAAGCGTGGTAAGGATTGTGGTGAACGTCCGTCCCTTATCGTGATTGAGTAGGCCTTTAACATTTTCAAGAAAAAGAAAACGTGGTTGGATTTGTTTGGCCGCTCGAGCAATCTCAAAGAATAAAGTTCCTCTAGTATCTTCAAATCCCAATCGTCTTCCTGCGATTGAAAATGCTTGACAAGGGAATCCCCCACAGATGACATCGACTTTCCCTCTAAGTTTTTTAAATTCGTCATCTGAAACATCTCGTATGTCATGAAATTCTATTTCTCCTTCCGTTTGAAAAATGGACTTATAAGATTTCCTAGCAAATTTATCAATTTCACAAAATCCAATACATTCGTGTCCGACACTTTCCATTCCAAGTCGAAAGCCACCGATACCTGAAAATAAATCAATAAATCTCATTTCTTGATCACCCCTTTCTTATCGACTATCATTGTCAGAACTGTCACTCCACTTGAAATGACAATGAGCATAACTAATATCCACTCGATTGGCGACATTTAACCACCTCCTTTTCTAACACGGTTGTTCCAAACGGAATACAAGCCATTAAAAACAAATTCAGCAAGCACTTCCGCACGTCTAACAAAGTGAACATTGTCAAGAGCATACTGATAGATTCTCTCAAAATCAGTCATAGCAATTTCACTGGCTGTTTCAGAAAAACCTTCTCGTCTAAATTGTTCTTGTACCAATCCCCAAATATAATCTCGATCATATTTTGTGACCTTTTCTACTTTTCTTTTCAAGATAGGTTGAGTATTCCTTTCTTCCTCATCCTCAATAAATAAAGAATCAGTCTCACTATATTTAGTCTGACTAACTTCAGTCTCACTAGGGTCTGAATATGAGACGGGGGCCGTTTCATTTTCAACCTGCCCTAGTCTTTTTTTAACACTAGGCCTGTTTGAATTACCTACTGGGTTAGAAGACAATTCCCCTAAATAAATCTTATTAGCAAGTCTCCCTTTCTCACTTGAAGACTGTTGGACTTCATCAATTAAGTCATATTCTTTAAGAGTTTTTTTGATGGACAGTAATTTTGACTTCGAACAACCTAACAGCCTCATCAGTTTAGAATTAGAAAATACTAAATAGACTGCGCCATCTTCATCTATCCAACCACGACTGAGAGATAATTCTAAACGATCTTTTAAAATAGAGTAAGCCACCTTTACTTCTAGTTTCATATTCATATATTTCTCATCCTCAAAAAGAATTTTAGGTAATTTATAATACCGTTCTGAAGTTTGATATTGATTTGCGGTAATTCGTTTCATAGAGCGCCTCCAAGTTCTTTGAGTATTAAATCTCCACTTGATTCCAATCGAACCAAGCCACTTTTTTCTAATTCAGCCATAAGAGTGATGGCCTCAACAATATCAATTCCCATTTCACGTACTAAAAATGAAATGACAATATAGCGTGATGATTGTAATTCTTTTGTCATTTTCCCTCCTGAA
>NZ_JUPG01000196.1 GCF_001074825.1 Streptococcus pseudopneumoniae | reverse complement strand
AAGACAAAAGAGCCTCGAAAAAAGTATTACAACTTGGTAATACCTTTTTGAGGTGCTTTTTGATATGGGCCTATGTTTTCTCAATAGGATTGTACTAAGGTGAGTAGGGAGGAAGAGGTAAAAGTTTATGCCCAAATTCTTCACATAAGAGCTCTAGCTTACCCATTCTATGGAATCTTGCATGATCCATAATAATAACTGATGGTTTGTTTAATGTTGGTAAGAGAAACTTCTGAAACCAAGCTTTAAAAAAGTCGCTCGTCATCGTCTCTTCGTAAGTCATTGGAGCGATTAACTAACCATTTGTTAGCCCTGCAACCAAAGAAATCCTCTGATATCTTCTTCCAGATACTTTACCTCTTATTAGCTG
>NZ_JUPG01000195.1 GCF_001074825.1 Streptococcus pseudopneumoniae | reverse complement strand
CTTTACGACTGATAGCTGAAGAAAATCAGAAGTTGGAATTTTTAGATACAGTAATACCTTCAAAGTTATTGCCTTTGATTAATACAATTCGTGATACCACTACTTATTTTGATAATCATCCTGATTTATTGACACTGGCAGTAGATTGTGATGATGCTGGAAAAGAGTTTTCTGATAAGTTATCTCAATCAGGATTTCCTGTTTTCCTGAATTTTCCTGATAATGAATCAGGGAAAGAAAAAGTAGACTGGAATGATGTCCTTAGAGAAAAGAAATCAGATTTACAATTGATGCTCGAGACTGCAAAAGAGACATTGGGGAATCAACCAGTAAGACAAATCTCTCAATGTTTAGAATTGTGATAACAAAATCAAGATGTTTTAGCTAATATTAAAATGAAGGAGGATCGTATATGACCATAATCGAACGCTTAGAAGAAAAGGTCACTAGGCAAGAAAGCAAGGTAGCAAGAGAAACAGAAAAACTAGCTGCTTACAAAGAGCAACTGGAGACAGCGATGTTTGCGACGTTCAAAAGACGTCAAAGCATTAGTCACATGAGTTTTGAAGAAGCTCTTGACCATGCCTTTGGTAAAGAAAGACAATTCGATGATTCTGAATTTAGAAAGGATGAAATGAGTGAATGACAAAAGATTGGAATTTTAATCAACCATTAGAAAGTAAATCAGAAAATCAAGAAGATCCAGATAAAATTGCGGCCTTATTTGGAAATCATCAAGGAAATAATGATGTAAATTATGAAGCAACTTTTCAAAAGCGAAAACAAGCACCTGTGACGGAATCAAATCCTAGTTCTAAACCCAAAGTTACAGAGGTTAGAACAGGAAAAGAGACAGATATCAATACAAGTTATCAGCAACATCTTAAAAGGCTGATTGCGGATAACAATAGTGATATTCAAAGTAGTCAAAATAAAATTGAAGAGCTACATACGTTGATTGACACAAAGAATAAAGATAATAAGAAATTGCAGTCCATTTATGATGCGATTTCCGAATTACACTAAGCAGTCCTAATAGGCTGCTTTTTTTGAGAGGTTATAGATGTTTACAACATTTTTTAAGAAAAAACAAGACAATAGTGATGTATTTAAGCAACTAATTCATCGACTATCTGATATGTCTGTCCAAGATCTTGAAAAAATAGACCGACTGCTAGATATCATTTTCACTCCAGATCAAGGATCAGAACAACTAAAAACAGAAGCAACTTACAGAGAAGAAACTTTGGACGACACATTAAAGGAAGCTAAGAATCAACTTCATAAGGAACAATTGGAGAAGAATTTAGAGAGGTTTAGGAAAAATAGCCAATAACGCACCAAAATTGGTGCGTTATGATTTTTTATGCTATAATTGAATTATAAAAATAAAGGAGTTTGCCATGATTGGAAAGAACATAAAATCCTTACGTAAAACACATGACTTAACACAACCCGAATTTGCACGGATTGTAGGTATTTCACGAAATAGTCTGAGTCGTTATGAAAATGGAACGAGTTCAGTCTCTACCGAATTAATAGACATCATTTGTCAGAAGTTTAATGTATCTTATGTCGATATTGTAGGAGAAGATAAAATGCTGAATCCTGTTGAAGATTATGAATTGACTTTAAAAATTGAAATTGTGAAAGAAAGAGGTGCTAATCTATTATCTCGACTCTATCGTTATCAAGATAGTCAGGGAATTAGCATTGATGATGAATCTAATCCTTGGATTTTAATGAGTGATGATCTATCTGATTTGATTCATACGAATATCTATCTAGTAGAAACTTTTGATGAAATAGAGAGATATAGCGGCTATTTGGATGGAATTGAACGTATGTTAGAGATATCTGAAAAACGGATGGTAGCCTAATGGAAATCCAAGATTATACCGATAGTGCATTCAAACATGCTTTAGCTCGGAACGTTCGCTCACTGAC
>NZ_JUPG01000194.1 GCF_001074825.1 Streptococcus pseudopneumoniae | reverse complement strand
TTAAAACCATCAATAAAATAGAGCGATACTTTATATGCCATGATACAAATGATATACAATGATACTTCTGACCGTTCAGGCTGCCACCGTAAAAGAGCAGCAAGTGAAATTCTTATGATGACTTCATCAGTCATGCCATGGAGGAGATTGATAAAAGATAAAAGGGAAGTGATTTTTTGAAATCAAATTTAGAAAATTATATAGTCGAGCTAGAGATGCTAAATCTATTATTCTTAAAAAAACTTATTAGCGAAAAAGAATATGAAAAAATAAAGCTGAAACTGCGTAAAATATACACAAATTAGCTGACCTTTTTTATTGGTTGCGGTAAAATAAATGCAGAGAAATAGGAGGTTAAGCCATGTCAAATAACGTTGAAATTATAAAAGCAAATCCTTTAGTAACTAGAAGAAATGATAATAGTGGTTCTTTATCAAGGAGAGTAGCAGCATATTGTCGTGTTAGTTCCGATAGTGATGATCAAAAAAATAGCTATGATTCTCAAGTTCGTCATTATAGAGAGTATATATCACAGCACCAAGATTGGATTTTGGTTGACATTTATGCTGATGAAGGGATTTCAGGAACTCAAGTTGGAAAAAGACAAGATTTTCAAAGATTGATTTCAGATTGCCTTGATGGAAAAATAGACTATATCATTACCAAAGCCATTGCTCGCTTTGCTAGAAATACATTAGATACTCTCAAATATGTTCGTTTGCTCAAAGATAAACAAATTGGTGTATTTTTCGAAGAAGAAAATATTGATACTTTAACTATGGATGGTGAGTTACTATTGACGATATTAAGTTCAGTGGCTCAACAGGAAGTTGAAAATACATCTGCCCATGTTAAAAAGGGTTTAAAAATGAAGATGCAACGTGGAGAACTTATTGGTTTTCAAGGTTGTCTTGGTTATGACTATAATCAAGATACAAAGTCGATATCAATAAATGAAAAAGAAGCCAAGATAGTACGTTATATTTTTGAACGATACATTGATGGCATTGGGGGTAGGGCAATAGCTAGAGAACTTGATGAACTAGGTTATAAAACTCCGAGAGGTCTTGATCACTGGCAAGATACAACAGTTTTAGGAATTATTAAAAACGAGAAGTATAAAGGTGATATTCTAATGGGAAAAACTTTCACGGTTGACCCCATTAGTAAAAGACGTTTGATAAATTTCGGTGAAGAAGATAAATACTACATTAAAAATAATCATGATGCAATAATTAGTCCAGAAACATTTACACAGGCGCAAGAAATTCGATTACGAAGAGCAGGTAACAAGAAAACCATAGCAAATACAAAGGGAAAACGAGAAAGATATTCAAGAATGTATCCTTTTAGTAGTAGATTGGAATGTGGTTTTTGTGGTACTGTTCTGTCTCGAAGAAGTTGGCACTCTAGTTCAGAGTACAAAAAGATTATCTGGCACTGTACAACATCTATAAAGAAAGGTAAAAAGCATTGCATTCATAGTAAAGGAATAGAGGAAAAAGCAATAGAAAATGCTTTTTTACAGAGCTACCAACAGTTGTTTTATGAAAATAATAACCTAACTGAAGACTTTCTTGAAATTATAAAAGAAGAGCTTACTGATGATAC
>NZ_JUPG01000193.1 GCF_001074825.1 Streptococcus pseudopneumoniae | reverse complement strand
ACGTCAGCAAGTACGTCAGCCTCAACAAGTGCAAGCACGTCAGCGAGCACGTCAGCCTCAACAAGTGCAAGCACATCCGCAAGTACATCAGCTTCAACAAGCGCAAGTACGTCGGCTAGCACGTCCGCTTCAACAAGCGCAAGTACGTCAGCAAGTACGTCGGCCTCAACAAGTGCAAGCACATCCGCAAGTACATCGGCCTCAACGAGCGCAAGCACATCAGCAAGTACGTCCGCTTCAACAAGTGCAAGTACATCCGCTTCAACGAGCGCAAGTACGTCAGCAAGTACATCGGCGTCAACGAGCGCAAGTACATCAGCAAGTACGTCAGCCTCAACAAGTGCAAGTACGTCAGCAAGTACATCAGCCTCAACCAGTGCAAGTACGTCAGCAAGTACGTCAGCCTCAAC
>NZ_JUPG01000022.1 GCF_001074825.1 Streptococcus pseudopneumoniae | reverse complement strand
CTTTCAATAAAGACCACAAGAGAGTCTTTATTCAACTTGTGGTCATCATTTCATTTTAGTTCGTCAAATTAATTTTCTTTCGACTTACGAAGGCCTGCAAGACTCAACAATCCCAAAATCATTCCCACAACTGGAAGCATGCTTGCTGCTGATCCAGTGTTTGGAAGTGATTGTTTTGGTTTGCCTGGTTCTTCAGGTTTTGGTGGTTCTGGAGTATGAGTTGTTACTTTCGCTACCATTTCTTGTCCATTTACGATATTAACAAAAGTATTCTCAACTTCTCCAGCCGCAATACGCTCAACTTCGATGTAGAAGTCTGCATCAAAGGTTCCTTTAATTCCTAGAGAGTTTA
>NZ_JUPG01000192.1 GCF_001074825.1 Streptococcus pseudopneumoniae | reverse complement strand
GTAACAGATGCTGACTTAGCTAAAATCAAAGAGAAGCTTCAACTTGAGTACTCTCAAAACAACGATGACGCTAACTTAGCAGACAAAAAAGGTAAAGCTGTAGCTGATAAAGATGCTAAGATTAAATCAATCGAAAAAGATGCTGATGGAAATCTTGTTGTAACATATAAAGATGGTTCTCAAGATAAAAAACCATTATCAGAATTTGTAACTAAA
>NZ_JUPG01000191.1 GCF_001074825.1 Streptococcus pseudopneumoniae | reverse complement strand
AATATTAGGATAAGCACCACTATAAATGGCTGGACCTCCAATCGCTAACCAGCTTTCATCATCCCATGAGGAATCGGTAGCGCCAACTGGAGGAGATAAATAATCCCCTTCAGCTCGTTTAGGATTGATAGAAGACTCTACCGACCAATTTCCTAAAATAGCCGCAATGGCTTGGGGACTTGCCCCTTGAGATTTCAAAAACTCATAAATATGTTTTGCTCGTTCAAACTCATCCCCACCAAACTGACCAATGGCTGGTAAGATAGTGGTCTGAAGTTGAATGACTTTGGGAAAATAAAATTGCGGATTGACGTACACCAATTTTTCTTTCTTGTTTTTATACTTTTGATAGGAAACTTTCAAACCTGTATCATCTGGTGTCTCACCAATAACATCACCAGTTAAGACCCTTGTCCCCTCAATCGCACGGCCATTATGAATAGAATACAAGGTCAATCGACTTTCATTCTCTCCTTTTCCGTTAGTGAGAATAACATTGTCACCATCTAGAGATACAACTCCATCCATTGGTGCGACAATCGTTTGGTGAGCCTTCGCTTCTAGTAGAATGTACTCCTGAAGAGTAGGCTTTCCGTCTAAATCATAGTATCCATAACGATAAGTCATGGTCAAACTATCTTCGTTACTTTTCCCCTCAAATGGATTGTCCAATTCCTGCATGGAAGCATACACACCCTCTTCTTTTAGTTCCTTTATTTCCTCTTGATCGTCTTTCGATAGTTTATACTTAGGAGTTTCATAGAGGTCTTGCATGGATTTCAAATCTTCTCCATCGTTTAAATCATGCCACAAAGTAGATAGATAATCCTTGTAAGTTTCTGAACTAAATAAGTGAACTGGTTTGTGTAACTCATAGTCATGGAATTTAAAGTTCATATACCCCATCACATCATCAACTTTTGTGTAATAAGTAATTCCTTTGTCATTTGTGCGAGTATGTTCTGCGTCTTCCCAAGTTAGGTGGGTATAAGCTTTTGTTAATTCAAATTCATCTTGTTGAATCAAACTAGCAGATGAAAATCCTAAAAAGAAGCTCATCATAAGTAAAAGAAGAAAGACTATTCCTCCAACTATCCAGGTTACAGGATTTCCAGCCGCAAATGTAAAGAAGGAAAAGGCTGCTTTTAGTTTCTGATAGATATTTCGGACACTTGTAAGACCTTGTTTCTTTAATTTTCGAAACCGATTTCTAAAGGAACTTGGGTTATCTTTCGCTAGCTTCCATCCTTTTCCATCCTTAAAATGATGGTATCGCTCTTTTGTGTTGGTCAGTCTTTTCTTGGTAAAACGACCTGTTGCTTGTCCTGTTTTGACACTAGCTTTCCCAATGTTATAAGAAAGCCGACTGTAGCGTTTCCCTTTTCTAATGGTCTCTTGAAGCGTGCGATAGCCTTCTAAATCTTCATTTTCTGAAGCTAACTCTCCACCTTCACGTCCAAGGACATAAAGAAAAGTTTGGGCTTTCCTACTGACTTTTTTGGACTTATAGGCTTGTTTAGTAGATTTTAAATTTTCTTTAGCAGCCTTGACTTCTTTCTTAGCTTTTAATTCTTCTAAACTCTTCCCTTGAAAGAAAAAATTAGATTTTTGTTTCGATTCCTGACCGTAGAGAAATTTTTGATTGTTTTTTCTTTCTTTACGACTCTCTTTTCTTTCTTCTTTTGCTTCTACCTTAGCTTCCTTAAATTGCTTCTTGGCTATTTTCAATCGTTTCCTAGCATGAGGCAACCGTCTGTCTCTTAATTCTTTCCGATTCAAAAGAGATGGAGGACTATTTTGAAGAATATGATTGTAGTCTTCATTTGCTTGTTTTACTCTCTCCTTTGAAGCTTCTCTCATCTCCTCTAGCTTTTCTTTTATCTCTTTTTTCCATGCTTTTTCATCCAGTACAGCGGAATCTTTTTTCTGTTTCTTCACCTCCTTCTTTCCTTTTTTCAAGAATTTCTTCTCATATTTTAGACTTCTTCTAAATGCCTTTCGGGCATGTATGATTTCTCTTTTATCCTTCATTTACCTTCCCCTTAGTTAGAAGCCATTTTATCAGGATCCGTACTCATGATATCAAACAATTGAGTACCTTGAGGAATCTTATTTTTAAAGGGAACAACAACTGAACCAGCTTTTATCAGTCCTGCCCCTTTTTCTGGATTGACTAGGTATTTTTCGAGTTCTTTTGACAAGCCTAATAGTTGAACCAGTTCTTCTCGGTCATTTTTTGCTTGCTTGAGGAGAATCATAAATTCACTATTTGCAATAATCCGTCTACCATTTGGATCTAACAATAAGGTTTCGACGTTTTGAGTTATTCCAGTCGGACTGGCTCCATATTTTCTGACACGACTCCACAATTTAAAGAAGAAATCACTGGCATATTTATCTAATAAGAGAAGCTGCATTTCATCAAAATAAATCCAGGTCTTCTTCCCTAATTTTTGGTTCCGAACAACACGATTCCATATCTGATCAAAAACAACCATAAGGGCGATTTGTTTCAGCTCATCTCCTAACTTCTTAACGTTATAAATTAAGAAGTTAGATCCTGTCTGAATATTGGTCTTATGAGAAAAAATATCAAGAGAACCTTCGACATACAGTTCCATATCAAGTGCCAAATTCTGCGCTTCTTCTTCT
>NZ_JUPG01000190.1 GCF_001074825.1 Streptococcus pseudopneumoniae | reverse complement strand
TGAACAAAATCACCTAGCTGAACTTCTTTGCCATCAAGGACTTTCTTGCCAGTTCTATCAAGTACATGTTTTTCTGGCTTAACATTTGGAACTTCAACTGTTACAAGATTTGACTGATAACTATTACCAAAGTCAATTTGTTTAAAGTCATTCTCGACTTTCTCCCCTGCTTTAATCAAGAGTTTAGCTGGAAGATCAATCGTCACGTTTTTATTTTGCTTCACGTAATTTTTGTAGAAGCTCGCAGAGTCTTTCGGTGTCCAAATATAGAACTCACCTTTAGGGTTCAAGTTCAATTCCTTCAGGATTTTATTGATTGCATCTGTACGACCTGCATCTGAGAGCACATGGTACATATCAAAGAGATTTTTCACATCTTTACCTGCAGCAGTCATCTTGATCTTGCTGTGATCAACTGTGAAGGCTTTGTCTTGAACATCGTCCAGGATTGCGAACTTCTTACCAAGTGCTTGCGCTGAAGCAAGAGTTTTGTTGTATGGGCTATAGTCTGTTGTCAAGCGGAAAGTCACATTGCGATTAAATGTTGTCGCCCCGTTTATATTCTTACCAGAATGATCTAACACAGATTTGACTGGTTTTGGTGGTTTCGGCGTATAGTTTGTTACAGTGTTTGAGTAAGCCTCGTAGTTATTCACTAACACTTTATAAGTGTTATCATAGAAGCCCTTGTCATAGATTGGCTTCCAGGTAATCACTGGAGCTTCTAAGCGTTTCCCTTCGTAAGTTGCAATAAAGGTATAAGTGTTCTTTTCTGCATCATAGGCAACGCCCCATTCTGCTTTCTCTGTAGCTGCCTTTGTAACAGCCACATCAGGAACTGCTCCAGCTTCAAGTGGATCAATGATGGTAATCTTGTCACCCTTTTTCACATTGGCATAGATATTGTCATGGGTCAATGTATAGGTCTGAGGAGCATTTTTAGCTACTGTTTGGCCATCTGTATTCGTTTTATCTGTATCTGCTACAGATTTGCTGACAACTGGCTTATACTGCAATTTATAACCGTGATAGCTTGCGGATAACTTCTGATTTTTAGTTTCAGATAGAGTTTTAAGAGCCAAGGTTGGCTTAACTGGATTCTTCGCTTTGACCAATTCAGCTGATACAGGTTCAGTCTTAACTGGCTTCACGGTTGTTTTAGTAATGGTTGCAGTAGCTGGAACTTCAACAACTGGCGCTACAACCTTCGAATTTAAAGCAAACCAGTAAGTTTGACCTGCTGTTGTTGCGTAATTATCCCATTGAGTAAAATCAGTCGAGAAGGCTGTTCCTTCTTTAAAGACACCAAGCGCAGCTCCCTTGTATTGGTAAGGCGAGTCAGAAGCATCCCACGTTACGCCAATATTTTCCACTGTATTGTAATCATCAGCATAGTTATAACCATCATTTTTGTGGTAGGTTACAGTTGAACCGTTAATCTCAACGTTTTTACCATTGACAGCTCCTGCACCTTCCCATCCAATCTTGTTGTAATTCAGTGATGAGTAAGTAAGGGCTGCTGGAGTCTTTTCTGAAGCATTAAAGGCCACTTCTTTCCCATCCACGTTGTAGTAATAGGTATCTGTGACTCTGAAACGCATATAGTCATAAGATGTCCCAATTCCGTCGTTTCGTGCAGCTACAAATCCTTCAGTAGGATCATTCAATACATAAACATCAATTAGACCAGTTTCACCTTGGTTGATAATTTCAAACTTGCGATGGATACGAGAAATATCATGTTTTTGACCATCTGCAGTTGAGACAGTCAATCCTTTCAAACCAGTATAATCAATTGCTGTTTTCCAACCATTTCCAACATCCTGATATTTCAAGACTTTTGTAGAATCAAGAATGCGACCATATCCAGAATTTCCACTTGAAGAAGCGATATAGCTTGTAGTCAATTCTTTAGCGCCAGAAGCACTAGATTTTACGTTAGCATTTGGATTAGCTGTTGCAAGACTGAGAGCTTGCAAGACTACTTCTTTTGTGTAGCCTTCCGTGCTTGTCTTAGATCGAAGTTCATCGTACTTCTTCTGCCAGTCTGCTTGTGCTTTCTTAGCCTGATCATAAGCTTGTTGGTTTTGTTTCCCAATTTGCTTAGCTTCATCAGCTGAAGAAACTTCTTGAGTTTTAGAGGCTAAAAGTACACCAGAGTTTTTCAAATCTGTTGATTTACGTTCAGCATCTTGATTGACTTGATCACTAGCATTCTTCTTCTCTGTATAGGCAGCCATGATGGCTTTGTTAAGCTCCACTTTGCCTTTTGCAGCTGCAATAGCCTGATCATTTTTCTTTTGTAGCGCCTCTACTTCTTTGACTGAAGAAACGGTACGTGTCACTACCTCAACTGTTACGTTCTTTTTCTCCAAATCTTTTTCAGCAGCTTCTACTGCCTTATTTAACTCAGAAGCTTTCTGAACATTAGAATCATAAGTCCCTTTTTCAACTAGGTAATCTGCTACTGCTTTCTTGTTCTCTGACAAGACTTTCTTAGCTGTTGTAGCAGCTTCCCTGTTTTTAGGTGCTGTTCCATCTGTGGCAGTTGAACCGTCATTCGTCACTGTGACAGTTGTTGACCCTTCATGCTTGGATTTTTCATCAGCTACAAATTGATTGTTAGCTTGGATAGCTTCCTGTGCTTCCTTGAAGGCTGTATTGTTTTCGACTTGTTTTCCAGTCGTTTGTGAAATTTCCTTAACTTGCTTGTCCTGATCTTGTTTAATCTCAGACTTAGACTGTTCAAGTTTTGGAGCAGTGGTATCTGTTCCCTTATCAACAATCTGAGTTTCAGAAACGTTCACCCCTACTTCTTTTGCTTTTTCAGCAGCCTTTGTGACTGCTCCATTATCGATCTCTACAGACTGGCTTCCTGTTGCTTTACCAGCTTGTGTAGCGTACATGTTATTGTCATTTTTGCTTTCAGGTTGTACTGCTTCATCTGCAAATGCTGAACCTGCAGAGAAGACTACAAAACCTGCAATTGCAATACCTGATGCTAAACCTTTAGCCCATTTTTTCTTACGGAAATATCCGTGGCCTTGTGTTTTTTCTGTCATATTTCTTTCTCCTTCACTTAATTAAAATAATTTTTTCTTGTAGAAGTAGCCAACCGCTGTCAACAACATTCCACCGATCGCAGCTAGGAAACTTTGTTCTGTTCCTGTGTTTGGCAAAGTTACCATTTTACCATCTGCAGTTGAAACACTGATGGTCTTGTCTTCATTTGTAACAGCTCCAAGTGCTTCAGGAGCAACTACAGAACCATCTGAAAGGACAAGATTTCCATCTTTAGTGCTGACAATAGAATTACCTGTGCTGGTTTGAACAGGTGCTTTCGTAATATCATGCACCGCCTGACCTGTTGATGTAGATGTTGTTCCAATTTGAGATTTCCCTTGCTCGTTTGCCTCGTCGGTTGTTTTTGGTTTTTCAGCTGGGACACCATCGAGACTCTCAGCATTGTCCTTATCCTGTGGCTTATCAGAGGCTGCTGGTTTGTCTGCTGGAACGCCATCAAGGCTCTCAGCATTATCCTTGTCCTGTGGCTTATCAGAAGCTGCTGGTTTGTCTGCTGGAACACCATCGAGACTTTCAGCATTGTCCTTGTCCTGTGGAGCACTTGGTGCTGTTGGATCTACTGGAGTAACTGAAGGCTCTGTTGGCTGAACTGCTGGAGCCTCTGTTTCCGTTGAAGCGCTAGGCGCTGTTGGCGTAACTACTTCTGTTGTTGGAGCAGAAGAATCAATTGGTGTTACTTCATCAGCTGATACAAATCCAGCTTGTGCTAGTGCGATTGTTGATAGTGCTAGAGTAGCTAATACTTGTTTCTTGTTCATTTTAATTTTTCCTTTTCTAATTTTTTAGATAATTTGATTCTTTTGGTTCTGTTTCTACAACAAATCCATATTTTGAAGAATCAGAAGCTTTTATATCAAAGGTTAATCTAACGCTAGATGATTTATCCCCTTTTTTGACGGACAAGATATAGGAAACCGTATATTTTTGAGTTTCTGAATCATAATTCAATTTCTCTAAAATAACGGACTGTAAAATCCCTTCTTTTGGTTTGGTAAATTTTGCATCACCTTCAGAAAGAAAATCTACTAGATTTTCTTTTTTGCCCGAGTAATAAGAAGGTAAGAAATGACGACTAAATACATCAACTTCATTTTTCGTTGAGATAAGATGTTGAGTATTTTTTTGTTCCTGATATAAGAAATTTACTTTTTCAGACTGGCTTGATAGTTGAGCGAAAGCAAAAAATACACCAACGATATTTACTACTGCAAGCACTCCTAAAAAACCTAAGAATAGATAAAATTTCTTCAGAGAAACTGACTGCTTTTGAGATACGGGAGACACAATATCTGTTTGATCCCTTGCATTTGGAACAGGTGGTAGGCGATTGGGTTGTGAAACAGCCATCGTCTCACCTTCAGCTGGGAAAATAGGAAGAGAAGAATCAGACAATCCCATACTTTGTTTATATACAGGATAAATCTGGTTCTCAAAATACTCCCTTTTTTCTTGATAGCTATAATTTGCAAATTCAGAGCGAGTAAGTATCGCTTGAATGAGGGGAAGCAAGAGGTTTTCATAGTCTTCAGTAATCAGAAATGGACTAGCATAAACCTCCCCTTCTGTCACCACGCTTTTCCCTTCCAGATGAGCGATTGCTACTTTTTTCAGCTGAAACTGACTATACATCTGTTTCAACTCTCTAAATAACAACTCTGCCTGTTGAAATGTCAGGTAGGGCAAACTTTTTGAAATCGGCTGAGAAAAATCAGAAAGATGATCCAATGACTCAATGATAGCAAGTAACTCACGATCATCCTCTGGACCTCTTCCATCTTCCCAGGAGATTTCTAAAAATAGATCATCTGTAATCGTACAGCGATCTTTATTAAAGAGTGAAAAAGCCATAAATCACCACCCCTTAACTTTTCACGAAATCAAAAATCCATTCAATGATACTTGGTCCCGCTGAAACACCAATAATTGCAATTGCAATTGATACCCAATGTTTTTTCATTGAGGCTTTTAACTCACGTCCACCAAACGCATAAATGAGCGAGGTGACAACGGCAGCTAGACCAAATAGCGCAACACTGACTAGCTGAACTTTTGTAATTCCTTGTTTTGCCAAGTTATCCGACTTAACAAATGGATCGTCCGCATACACTGTAGATCCTGTTAGGAATAGGGAAAGGCTCAATAAAAACATCTGTGATTTTGTTTTTACTTGCTGAATTTGTCTTGTCAAATAATTTTTCATAGAAATCCTCCTTTGTTTTTTTGACAACGTTAGTATAATAGATAATTGAAAAAAATTTTTTAAAGGGACAATCATTTTTTTAAGGTGAGTTTTAAGAAAATAAAGCTTCACCAAATGACGTATTTTCAGCTTCGACCTCGAATAATATTTTTCTTTTGTCTTCACGGTGATACTCATCTGGTGCATCACCTTCTACCCAAAGATGGAAATGATACTCTTGGTTGGGATCAGATAAGTTCAGAAACTCTTTAGAAATTAAAGGAAGTACTTTATGCTTAATCACTCTTTCAAGTGGCCGTGCACCATCTTTTATATTTGTTCCTACATCCAATAAATAAGTAACCAAACTTTCTTCATAAGAAAGAGTCAACCTTTGATGCTTCATTCTTTCTTCGATTTCTGATAGATGTTTGACAATAATTTCCTTATTCACTTCCTCGTCTAACATGTTGAAAATCAATTTATATTCAATTCGATTGAGAAATTCTGGTCGAAATCTAGTTTCCAACTCCAACGTCATGCTCTTTTCAAACTGAGCTTTGTCCCTGTCGGTTAGCTTTTTAAAATTCCCTTTCAATTCGTACTGCTTAATTATTTTTTGAGAACCAATATTCGTAGTAATAATAACGATTGTATTTTTAAAACTCACTTGCCTTCCAGTTGAATCAGTCAAGCGTCCTGCATCAAGCACCTGCAAAAATAAATCTACAACTTCTGAGTGTGCTTTCTCCACTTCATCGATCAGGATAACGCTATAAGGTTTTTGTTTAACCTTCTCAGTCAATTGACCTTTCGTTCTAGTTTGACGATCGCCAATCAGCTTTGTAATATCTCCTTTTTGCTTATACTCAGACATATCAAAACGAATGATTGCCTCCTCATCATCAAACATCCCCTCTGCCAATGCTAGGGCAAGCTCTGTTTTTCCAACTCCTGAAGTTCCTAGAAACATGAAGGAAGATAGGGGCTTTCTTTGATCCTGTAAACCAGCTTGTGCAACAGTTATAGCATTCACAACAGCATCTACAGCCTCATCTTGGCCTTTAACACGTCGTGACAGCTTTTCTTTTAAACCATCTAGTCTTTCCTTGTCGCCTTTCAAAATCGTCGTGACAGGAATACCTGTTTTATTTTTCAGTACCTCTGCAATTTCTTGTTTCCCGACATGGGCTAATCCATTTGTAGAACAAATTGTCGCTGCTTCATCTATTAAGTCGAAGGCTTTATCAGGTAAAAATTGATCTGGTATGTAACGAACAGATAAAAGTACAGCTTGTTTTACAGCATCAGAACTAATAGACACCTGGTGAAAACTTTCGTAAATAGCTTTCGCTTGTTCAAGAATTTCAACCGCTTGAGTAGTTGTTGGTTCAGAAACTATAATCGGTTGCATCCTTCGCTCTAGCGCTCGATCCTGTTCGACATACTCATGGAATTCATCCAATGTAGTTGCGCCAATCAATTGCATCTCACCACGTGACAAAACTGGTTTAATAATATTTCCAGCATCCAAAGAGCCCTTATCTGAACCACCAGCACCAACAATAGTATGAAATTCATCAATAAAGAGAAGATTCTCTCCTTTGGTTTCTACCATCTCCTCAATAATTTTTTTAAACTTAACAATAAATCCTCCATCCTCATCTGACATTAAGCTAGATAGTTCCAGAGAACGCACGGTCAAATTTTTTAATTTTGGAGATACCTGGTTTCTTAAAATGGCTAAAGCAAATCCTTCAACAATAGCTGTTTTTCCAACTCCAGCTTCTCCTACCAAAATAGGATTATTCTTAGTTCGCCTGAGAAGAGTGGTCTGAACAGCTTCTACTTCTTTATCACGTCCATACACCTGATAATCTTCCGCTTTTTTTGAAACTTTTTCTGTCAAATTATCTGTATAACGATCTAAATAAGGTGTTTTTTTCTTTTCTTCAGTAGTCACACTTAATCACCTCTTTCTTTTACTTCCTTGATTTGAAGAGTGAGCTTATCTTTTATCGCATCCACAAATTCTCGTGGATTGATTGTCCCTTCTCCAATCTGAGATAGAAACATTTCCCAGCCTCCTGTTGTCTCTGGATCAGAGAATTCATTGTCATAGAGATAATTGATAAGTAGATAGGCCTTATTGGTGGGAGTTAGTTGACCTGTTTTTTTATCTTTAACAACATAACCCTTACTTTGAATTTTTTTAATGATTTCTCCTCTGGTGGCTTGTGTTCCCAAGCCATATTTAGGAAATATTTGGCCAATCAATTGGCTCTCAGTTAATCGTTTAGGTGGTTTCGTTTCCCCCCCTACAATCTGAACCTGCGTATCAATTTTATCTCCCACTTGATAATCAGGAACTTCAACTGGACCTCGTACCTTTCGTGAACTCCATTCAGCCCATCCTAATTTATGAAGCGTTCTACCCTTTGTTTTAAAAACAAGACCATTATTTTCTACTTCAATTGTTTTGGTTGAATAATAACAATCATCCGCAAACATCAAGATTGCCTGCTTCACAACTGCTTCATAAATCAGTCGTTGGTCAGTTTTTAAATTTGAAAGATTTGGAATTCTTTCAGTCGGAATCAAGGCTGAGTGGCTTGTACCAGATACTTTTTCATCATTGACATAATCTTCTCTAGGCTCCAAAAACTCTGGCTGAAAATGACAATTAATAGCTTTTTGATAGGCAGATAGATTTTCTTTTAAATCGTCAAACTCAAATTGATTGATGTATTCTGAATCTGGTCGTGGATAGGAGAGAAATCCTTCCAAATACAGTCCCTCAACAATGCTCTCTGTTTTATCTGAGTCAAATTTCCAGGCACTTGCTGCAAAACTTTGTAATGTAGACAAGGTAAATAATTGTGGAGCTGATTTCTGATGATTTTCTACCTCAACTGAAGAAATAACAGAGGTGGTTGATAATCCCCTTGAAGAGGCTAAAATAGCCTCACTATCCTTAGTTTTGTCTTTTGTGGTGAAAAATACCCCATTTTTCTTATCCTCCAGCTGAAGCTTCCAATATTTTTCTGGAGTAAAGTTGCGAATCTCTAAATCATTCTCACAAACTAGTCTGACCGCTGGTGTTTGAACTCGGCCAACAGATAGATGGCTACCTTTTGTTCGAGGGAGTTGCCCTCTTGCTTGAAGATCAATCGTTGCAAGAGGTGATAAATTCATGCCTACCAACCAATCGCTTTGTGCACGTGCTTCAGCTTCTAAATAGTAATTATAGGTTTCTGAAGGTTCCTTCAATTCCTGAAAAGCTTTTTGAAGAGTTTTCGTTGTCATGGAGCTTGCCCAAAGACGTTTCCAAATTTTCTCCTTCCCCCCTGGTATGTGCGATAAAATAGAGTACGCAATCCGCTCTCCTTCTCTATCAGCATCCGTCCCAATAATCACTTGATCCGCTGCTACCACTTCATCATAGATTCTCTTAAATTTTTCTCTCGAATCCTTGTCCTCTTTCAGATGTTGCTTAAATGAAACATTTGTAAGAGGTAATTTATCAAGCGACCAATTGTCTGGTTCACTATATTCAAATAGGTGCCCTTCAGCAGCCACCACATGTACTTCAACTGGAAAATAGGGTGACTGCCTAATGACATAGACACCTTTCTTTTTTCTAAATTGTCCCAAAGCTGTAGCGTAAGCTTCTGCCTGTTTCTCTTTTTCAGCCAGAACAACTATAACCATATCATTCTCCTTCTACTTCATTTTCTGTCATTGTAATCTATAATTAAAAAATATTTTGTAAAGGGACATTGACACAGAATACAACGAGTTCATATCAAAAAACAACACAAAAAGTTATATAACTTTTTACACAAAAAAGAGGCTCAAAAAGAGCACTCTTTCTAGACTTTAAGCCCCTTCTTTGGGCTTTGGATAAAATTTTGATTCTGTATCACCTGTCTGTTTAACTGGTAAGGTTTTGTATGTTGTTCAACACTTTTTACAATCTTAGATACTGTTCCATGAATCCGTTTCATAGATTGCGCTAGTTGTTGATCATCAAGAGATGTCAAATTATCAGTCCAAATTGCCATATAGCGAATGGCTTTCTCAGAGGTATCTAAGCCAAAATGCTTAGAAACGAGATAACTTGTCATCTCAGCTTCAAGTTCTCTACGATCTTTTGAGACATCCTCCTTATACGAGTTAGCAAATTTAGGATTATGCAGACTAGCATGCGCTAGCTCGTGAATGGTTGTTGCAACTACTTCCCCAGGAGTATTATCTGGATTCAAAAGTATTTTTTGCTCATCTGGATAAAAAGCTCCTTTTGCACTCCTCAACTCTCTTGCATCGTCTTGATAGATTGTTACCCCAATATTCTTAGCATAGTCTGAAAGTCCTTCAAGCACCTCTTTCGTACGAATATGATCCATATTAAAATCATAGTGACGATTTGGCATTGCTTTTGGATAAAATTCAGGCTTCAAGGTTGTTTGAGACAACTCAAAGACTTTATACGTAGCGAATTTAGCTAAGCCTGTTTTTGAATCTCTTTCCTGGAAGAAGCGAGATTTTAATTTTCCTTGCTTCTTTAAAGCTTTTTCTTCAGGTGTCGCTTCAGAAAGTCTTTTATATTTTGGATTGCCTTTTCCATTTTTTACCTGGTTCCCATTTTCATCCAATACAGGAATCATTTCAACCATCATAGGTCTAAACAAGGTAATATGTGATTTTTCTCCTGTCTTAACCGAAAGATTGTTATGGACAACTTCTCTTGTTCGACCTGTTTTTTTATTGGTGTAGGTATTTCTCGTTTCAAATACCTGATCTGAAGTAATTCCAAGAACTTCCCCCATTGATTGCCATTGATTATAGGTTGCGACTGCACTCGCTCCTGGCCACTGTTCCTGAATCAAAGCAACATTTCTAGGTGAGAGCTCTGGAAACTTACTCATAAAATTCAGATACTCTTCTAACCGTTCTGGTGTTTCTGTGTACTCTCTCACTTTTTGAAAAGCAACCTCACTCAATTCATGAGGCGTTAAAGTAGCATAATCAATACTACTTGAGTTTACTTCAAGAGTCTCCAAATCCGAAATAGGTTCCTCTTTCAGAATCTCCTCTACACGCTGAAGCAAATTATTTTTAGTTTCTTGCTTAGAAGATTGAAAAGTTACCGTTTCTCTTGTATCAAGAGTTTGACCTGCTACTTCTTCTGTCAATCGAGCTGATTCATTTGCTTCCTGGGAAATTTCCTTATTCACCTCTCTATTTTCCAGCTGAGAAAGAATTTCTTCATCCATCGATGCTAGTTCAGATTGACCGTTGAGTCTACGATATCCTAATCCTAGCATTTGTGAAATTGGTGTAGTTTCATCTCCAATATCATATCGAATTCCCTCTTTGATCACTTCACCACCTGGAGCATAGACATCAAACTTAATTTTGGTAGGAGGGATATAGCCTTCAGTATTGCCTGCTGTTACTTGTTTCATTCCTTCTTGATGAATTGGATAAAAGTCCTGATTGGCCTTATATAGCTCCCTAGCGAAATCTTGATAAGATATCAGCTCTGTCTCTTTAAATGGCAATATAGGGCTTTCTGGGCGTTCCTCAGACCATTGAAGGCGTACATGGTAGTTTTCCTTATAGATATGATCTTGTACCCATTCTTTATAAAAATCTGAATTTGTATCTAGGAGATGATCTTTCCCAGCGGCTGCAATAATCTGATCAAATTTATCATTGTATTTCTTAGCATAATCAAGATATTGATCCCAGGCTTGATGAAATTCTTCTGGAGTTTTTGAGATATCATTTGGAACACCTAAATTATAGACAGTATCCAAAACTCGAGTAAAAGTTACTGAATCAAGTGAATTTTTATCTATAGTATTTACTGAAGTTGTTTGTTCAGATTCTTTAGGAACCTCTTCATACTGCTTATTTCTCAAGACGGATAGCATTTCCTCGCCACCATCTTTAACATATTCATCATTAATCGATAGCTGTTCAATCTGGCCATCTCTTTCTCTATAGACACCGAGAATTGTGCCAGTATCTATATCTTCCAGTTGTTTACTTAAATCCCCCTTCACTCTCATTAAAGATGCAGGGACATGAGTAAATTCCTTTTCTTTGAATAACAATAACAAATCAGTATCTTCAGGTCTAATTGCTTTTGAAAGATCCAGATTATTAAATTTCTTTACAGATGAAAGATCGTTAAACACAAAGGAGTCTGACTCTATCACCTCAGGTAATAAGTTCAAAACTTTTAGTTTATCCGACATTCCATTCGTAAATTTTAAATCTTTGAAATGCCCTTTTCCAGCTGCAACATCTTCAACGAATGACTCAGACAAATGTTCTACCCACTCATTATATACAGGTGTTACTCCAGTTAAGTGCATCCAATTTTTCTTGTCAAATTTAACATTTAGAATTTGGAATTGCTTTTCTTCCGGATTCTTATAAACATAATGGATACTTGTCCCTGACATTTCTTTTAGATACCATTGAGCCGAGTCCCTCATTGCGTTTGCGTATAAATTTAACGCTCGCATGTTTTTTCTGAAGGTTTTATTTGACATTCGATCCTCATCGATGGTAAAATGAAGATGAACATTGGCAGGAAAATCAGGTTGAGAATTTTTCTCAACGGGCTGCGGTGCTGTCCCTGGAGTTTCTACTCCTAAAGAACTGGAATTGCGATTCAATAGTTCGCCCCCAGTGTTAGTCTCTTGATAATTATCAAGGGACTTTTCTTTTTCTTCTGGGACTTCAATTATCTTAATGGGATGAGTCTCAAAACGTGACATCAAGTTATCCAATAATTCTCGACTTAAAACCACTTCTCCCTCTTGTTCTTCCAGATAGTGGAACAATGTATTTGGAGTTACCACAAAACCATAGGTAAAGTCTCTTGTTCCAGATTCAATCAATGGATACTCCAACATTCGCTCAACCGATTGTGATAGATTATCAAGGGTTCTTTCATCAAAATAGACGCCAAAACTGTCACTCGAAAGGCTTTCTATCTGCTTGTTGGTATTGTAGGCTGCTATTGCAAGTTCACCAATAAATCGGGTTGAAATATCTACTCCCAAAGCTCTCTGATGAGGTTTCAATGCTTGATACAAGGAATCCTGCTCTGGAGTCCCTTTTTTCTTGTATAAATCAACCGTTCGATCATCAATAGAGGTTAAAAGTGAATGAATAGGAGACAACACTTCCATTCGTTTAGCGTTGAGGTATTTAGTAGGATGGCTATTTCCTAACTTCGCAAAGACATCATATAGATAGAAATCTGGGGCAAATTCAATTGACAATTCTCCAGATTGAATTCGATTATTTAATCTTATTGTTAATGCTTCGTTTTCCTGTTTTACCTCTTCATAGCTCATCAATCTTCCAGCATTCTCCTCTATATTCCCAATAGACTCTTGATTGCCTGGAGAATGCTTTTCTTCCGCAGCTAGATCTATTTCAGAGGGTCTAGTTGACTGAACAGAGAAAGAAATATTGTTCCAATTTTCTTTAAGCCACTCCGCATCTTCAGGAGAAAGGTGGCTGGTATCAGGAAAGTGACTTGATTCTGATAAAGTTGCTTCAGCCATTTCTTCATATTCTGATTTTCGACTATCAGATTTTTCTTCATGCTGACTTTTTAGAACATCATTCCAGTCCGTTTTATCTTGCCCTGATCTTAGTTCTGGTAGATCCGAATTGATAACAGCTCCTTTTGCTTCCAATTCTTGAATGAATGTTCTACCTGCTTTATCATTATCTAAAGCTAGGGTGATTAAATCCGCATTTTTCCCATCTTCAAAAAAGTGATGATCAATAGCGATTTGAAGTCCGTCCGCCATTTGTTCAGGTGTCCATCTTAGTGGTTTTCCTGAAATTTCAGCTTGAATTTGAGATAGATGGCGGCCAATAGTCGATTCTTTCAAACCATCCATAGAAACTAATCTGACGTCCTGAAGACTATCCTTGTGCAATTCATAGTAGGACATTAAATCAATTGGACTCTCAGTGAAAATCAATCGTTTTGGACTGCCAATATCAACATGAATACCTGTCATAGGATCGGAGTTTTTCATAATCACTTTAGCATATCCATGTTTTGGCCACTTCTCCCAATTCTCCTGGATTCCTTGTAAAGAGGCTCCAACAACTTCACCTGAAGAAGAAAGGGACTTGAAGACAATAACTGGCTCAATCGCATTTGTTGTGACTCCACCAGTGCCTTCCGCAAAGTAGTCAAGTTTGGCGTTAGCTTGGGCTAAAACACCCTGTTCCAAAAAATAATCAATTGTTTCATCTGATAGTCCACGTTGATTCCGCAAGTGATCTCGTCCAGCTGAAAACGGCTGCTCGTATTTCTCAAGATAGTATTTAAAATCTTCTTGAGGTCTTTCAACCATTTGAAACTCTTTAAAATTTCCATCATTTAAAAAATCTACAGACTGGTTAAAATCTACTTCCTTTATTGTCTCAACCAAAGAAATCGCATCACCACCTGTATTTCTAGAAAACCATTTCCATAAATTTTTATCAGGTGAAATAACTAGGCTATCATGTTCTTTCCATCGATAGTCTCGTCCAGAACGAACCAGCTCCATCTGAAGCTCGTTTGCAACATCCAAAATATCTCTAGAACGTGCAAATTCAACACGTTCTCTACGACTTTTCCCACGTCTTGATTCTTGTTCTGTCATATAAAATCTCCTTAAAATCCTTCATACTGTGGTTTATACGGCTCTTTCTCTGCTTGTAGAAACGTTTCTGGATCTAAGTGAACCAATTCCCCTACTGAAAAAGATTCAAATAGCTCAGAATTTTCCTTAAAATCTAGAATCATTTCTAAATCAGAATTTCTTCCTTGACCCTCAAAATGCACTTGCTTGTTATCAGCATTCATTGCCGTAATTAACCATTCGGCTGAGAAATCAAAGTTTTCAACTGCAACATCTGGAAATACTAGCTCCATTTTTCTACTCCTTTCTCTTTTATCCTTTTATTCTACGTAATAACTGAGAAATCACAGTTAAAGGGACAATAGATTTCCATTTTCAACAAAAAAAGTCATTGCTTTTACAATGACTCTTATATACTGTGTCCCTTCTCCTCCAGTTCTTGTCTCTCATCACTTCTCTCACGTTCCATAAGGGCTTTTTTATTTGCACGTTGGGCTCTTTGAAGAGAGTTGGTCAAGTTTCTCATGAAATCTGTATTGATGAGTGCTTTACCTTGAGATTGTTGGACGTTTTTTCTTTGCAAGTTCTTCCTTTCTTGCATTTTATGTGAAACAACTTGAGCTAACTGACTTTTCTGATTGCTTTCTTCCTCTGGCAATATTTTTTGATAGAGTGATTTGAGTTCAGAAAATCCTTTCGCATTCTCCTGTTTTAATTTTTGAATAGTCGCTTGATCAGTCGTTTGTGAAATTTCCTTGTTTCGACTGTAAATCTCATGTTTCAGCTGAAAAATAGAGATATGGGTCTGTAGCTCTTCTATATAGCTATCTTTCGTCACAGGATAGCCCTTTAGAATAGTCAGCACTCCTTCATCTTGAAGAGGTTGAACTGCCGCTAATTCTCCCTTCAAACGTTTAATTGGTGCTTGAATTGCTAATGAATCAGCCTTTTCTACTGAAAATGAAACACTATCTTCAAACTGGTTAGCAAGAGATTGTTTTAGAGATTGGTCTGCTTCACCTAGTTTATAATTTGGGTTCAGTTGCAATTCAGTCAGCTTCAGTCTTTGAAGAATCTCCTTCTTTTTTAATTCAACAAATGGCTTATCAGTTTCAAGTGGTTGAATTTGATCAAAAAGAGTTTTACGAACTAATAAACTACTTTGTTTTTCTTCCAATAGACTCAATTTTAATGCATAGCGAAATGTTCCTAACTCTTGGCGTTCTTTCAATGATCGATCGCTTTTCTTTTTGGCCGCTTCTACAAGATCTTTCAAATCAGCTGAAGAAAATAGTGATAAGTCCCTTAAACTAAGTTGCTTCTGTAGTAAGTCTTCTTTCATCTGACTCACATCATAAACTAATTCCGTAACATATTCAGGACGACCCAAACCTGTTCCATGTTTGTCATAAGCAGCATAGACTGGTTTTGTGATTTCAATAGGTTTTGCCTCATCTTTCAAATCATAACCTAGTTTTTTCCAGGCATCTAGTGTTTTGATAACACTTGCGTTAGGATCCTGGGCTAAGATCATTTGTTGATTCTTTACTGAGAAATTGGCCAAATTTTTTTTCAGCCGAACATCAGCTATTTCAGGAGCATTCTCACGAAATAGGTGCAAGATCTTATTTGCTAGTCGTTCTCTCAATTCCTTCTCACGACTCGCTATTAATTGCTGCAGATGATAGCCTGCAGCCTCCTGTTGTGTTTTCTCAAAACGACCATCAACTTTCAGAATCTTCTCGTAGGCTGATTTTTTTTCAGCTGAATAAGCTCCTCTATAGGTTTCTAGAAAGTTCTTCGTTTCTTTCAGAAATTCTTGATAGAGCTCTTTCCCTTCATTTTCTAAATAGGAGTCCAGATAGCGGTCAAGGAAGAATTTACTGACTGCAAAATCTCTTGCATTTGAACCATAACGCCATTTTTTATCCATTGGCAAATGGTTGTAAGCCTGCTCCAAAAAATTTTTTTCAGCCGAAGAACGAACCTTCTGATCTCTAAATACAGAATTAATCAATTCACTTCTGATATTCGCCAAGATTTGTTCTCGTCGAACAATCATTCCTCTAGTCTGTTCATTCAACAGACCATGAAAAACATCACTTTTAAAACGCTCAATAGTTTTCTGGGAAAAGTTTCCTCTAAATTCCATTCGTCCACGAGGTCGATAGAAAATTTTTTCTCTTGCAGATTCAACTTCAGATAAACCAAAATGCACATGAATATTGTCCGTGTTCAAGTGAATATTGGCCCACCAAAATGATGAATCAGATAAGCCTTCTTTTTCAATTAACCTTGGCAATGCTTCACGTATGACAGACTTGATAGCTTGCTGATCGACTTTCCCAGTTTCCAGATCATATAATCCCTCCTTGGCCAAAAAATCATTATCAAAAGAGATAACACCCTGCCATAGAAGAGAGCCATTTTGATAAGCCTGTTCTAACTTACTTTTCAATTCAGTTACTTTGCTACGCTGCAAGTAATTGGCTTCTTTTGTAAAAATCGCTGTCATTTCTTCATTTTGATTTTCAGTAGCATAAGAGCGATTCATATAATCAATGTATTCCTGAAAATTTAGTTTCGTTTCTGGAACTTCAGCTTGAATTTTTTGTAGTTCATCTTCAGTTAGAGACTCGATATTTTGTCTGTGTGTTTCTAAATTTAATTCGTTATCAACCTCAACAGCTTCGTCTCTATTAGTGTAGTCTACAAAGCCACTATTTGCTTCAGTGTATTGCAGCATGAAGGTAATACTTGGACTAGACTCACTCACGAGTAAGGTCTCCTTTCAATTAATGAGAATGTTTAATTGTTTGACCACGTGCAACATCTTCTTGAATGACATCGTTGATTCTTGCCATTAATTCATGCTGTGTAGGATCCAGTCGTGAATGAATAGATTCCAAATCTTGAACATCAAAATCATCTTTCGTAATAGCATGAAAGTTAGTCAGCGCTAGATAAAGAATTTGATCAAGTTGACGATGAATTGCTTTGTTGTCACTTCCAGAATCAAAGCTATCCCCAAAATTTTTTTCCAGCTGAGTCAGTCGCTCATAGAAATTTTTTCCTTCTCCTAATTCAATAAAAAGTTTATAAAAAACTTCAATCAAAGTGACAAGCGTTGCCGAATTATTTCGATACTGCTTTTGTAAAGCAGACGACTCTTTCAAATAGGATTTTATTTCCTTAAATTTTTCATGTGTTTCTTCGCTAAAATATAAGCTAAGTCTTGGATTCATTTTTCCCTCCTCAATTTTTCTGAGATGATCCTGTCAAATAATTGATTTTATATCCTGGTTGAATATTAAAGATATATACATCAAATGAAATCTCATCATCTTCAATACTCTGTGCTTCCATACGAACTCCTCTAGCAACTAATTCCACATTTCTAAATATAGGAGTTACTCGATAGCGAACATGGTGGTTCGTATTTTTTATGTAGTTAGAAATTTTATTTTCATAGTAAACCATTGATGATTGTTCATCTTCAAAATTTGCATTTAAAGCACGTGTACCTGTAAATAAATTTTTAGCATTCGCATTCTCTCCACTTAATTGAAAACCGATTAAGTGAGAACGATTATATAAATAATCTTCTTTCCCGTTGAAAATTATTTTTTTATTTTTCCATCCTGTTGGTGTGATAGACGAAATAGATTCTCTATCTTCAGTTGGCATCAAATCTTTTCCCAACATCGCTTCAGCAATTCCTACACGATTTAAAAAATCTAGATCAGAATATTTTTCCCAGCTGCCATTTTCTAAACTCAATTCGTTTTTTGTAAATTGTGATTTTTCATTGACGACAATCACTTGATTTTTCCCATCATACTCCTTCGATTTCAAATCATCATTTTCCTGAGTAGGATTCAAATTAGAGTCGGAATTTTTTTCTTCAGCTGAATCGGCTATGTTCAATTGAGTCGGGATATCATTTTGTGTCAAGCCAGATTTGATAGCATTAAAATTGTTAGGTTGTACGATAAAGATTGCAAGAAAAATGAGAATAATGAACAGAGATTTATTCTTCTTCATTTTCAAACACCACCTGACCGTCGCTCAGCTTCAAGTGCAGATACATCATCCATAAAATGTAACCAATTTGTCGTTAGTTCATTTACAATATCTTGTTTAACATTTAAAGCTGAAAGAGAAATGTCATTCTTCAACATCAATTCTAAAATCTGACTTTGTTGGTTTTTGATATCGGACAATGTTTCCGCAAATTGATTATTGTACAAATTCAATCCGTCATTCATTACGATATTTTGAACTTGCGATAACATAAACTCGTTAAAGCTAGGATAGTTATATTTTTTTGAAATATCTCGAAGTTGTTCAAACATATCATCAGGTATATTTCTGATTTTGATTTCTTTAGTCATCACTTTCTACCTCTCCTTCATACTCTAACCAACGTGAAATATGCTCGCCATAGCGATCCATTTTTTCTTCAAATTCTGAGAGTATCCTTGTCTGTTTTTTCATTTGTTCCAGAACATGGTCAGAAGCTAATTTCATATTTTCTAAATGAGCAACATACAAATCTTGAGCACGATTAAATTTTCCGTGCTCAATTTTTTCACGACAGATTGAGAGCAAAAAATCATTAAATGACTTGGCATTATTTTTCTTAGCAAGAGCTTTTAGATAGCTAACCTCTTCCTGTGTTAATCCTCTAATGAGAATGTCCATTTGTATCCTCCAATTTAATATTTATTGTCCCCAAGAGTAGGACTTCTTTTTTCTTTTGTCGAAGCAAAAGCAAAAAGAAGCAAAAAAGAAAACTTCAACCTCGCAACATCACGAACCGATTCGGTTCTATTTTTGCGGTTTTTCAACACACTAACACACACAGAGGGACTAAGGTCCTTTTTAGGTGTGTTGTGGTAGAAAAGAGCATAAGGGAAACTGTCCCCACGTAACGTGTGGAGTTGATAGTATCAACATTTCCAATGATATCAATTTTCTCGGTTTCACCTACTTACACACACATGCCATACTTACCTTTACACACTTTATAGGTGTTATACTTACACTGTTTTTCCTTTTTACACACTTTTGCTTACACCGTTTTTGACTTCATTTAGAAGTTCAAAACTCAAAAATTAAGACTGATTTTCAGCTGGAAGAGAACCTTCTTCACGATTTTTCTTCGCTGCTAAACGTTGTTCTTTTTCCTCTTCTTTGATGAGACCTAGTTCCATTTTTAACTCTTCAAAAATCGATTCATACGACTGATTTTTATTTTTCTTCAATTGAATTTGAACATAGATTTTACCAATTTGTTTTTGAAGATTCTCTTCTGCTTCTTTACGTTCCTTTTCCAAAAGGGCAACTTTTTTCTTTGCCTCTTCTAGTTGATTATCAATTTTTGTTAAATCATTTTTAGCCATGATTACTTCTCCTTTTTATTTAATTAATCCTATTGTAATCGAAAATCTCAAATTATTTTTTAAAGGGACAAACATAAAAAATAAATCCCCTTAATTCAAAAATTAAGGAGATTTTTGACTGCTATTTGTTGGTAGACATAAACTCGCCTTTCATAGAAAACGCACTCCTTTTACTTACATCAAATTGAATCAACCTGAAATAAAAATCATGTTTTTTTCCAAACGGGAAGACACTAAATACTGGATGATAAAATTCATCAATATCTACAAATTTTTTTTCAAGAGGAGCTTCAGAACCATTCCATGATTTTCTGTAATAGGAAATACCTGTCTGTTTTTCTCTATTCAAAAAACTTAATTCTACAATATCTTGATAATCCTTTTTCACTGCTCGCTGATTAATCGTAATCATTCGTTGGTTTGCATCCCCTTCATCAGCATCTGTAAAAAGATTGATTTTAGGAGGTAACTTATCTTTTAATTTTCGGATTCCAAGGTAGTCCTTATTTAAGATATTTTTGAACAGATAACGCTGAAAAAGTTTTGCTTGAAACCACTTCATGAAATAATAAATACCGATACTAAAGATTAGGGCTAAAAGCCAGAACGATGATTCGTTTTCTTGTATTGGTTTTTCTAATGCAGCTGTAAAAATGATGGCAAGTACAATATTTCTTATGAACATCTTTATAATCTGCATTTCAGCCCCTAAACGTAACTTCGTAAAAGGCCCACATAAAATAATCAAACACATCATTGTTCCAAAAATCTTTGGATCAACCTCAAGTATTACGGAAGCTTCTTTTATAAGAACAGCGCCTGCAACCATTACAAAAAATAAATATTGCCATTTAAAGGCTTGTCTAATAAGCCAATTCACTCCACAAATTGCAGATAATTTATATCCCAATTTATCAGTTTCTTTTACCATTTTAATTAAATTTTTCATTTTATTTTGCCTCACTTTAATTCATTTCTACAGTTTCAATAGGGTTTGAAAATTCAAATGTTCCATCTTTGACTGCCTGTTTTTTCTTGTCCAAGGACTCCAATTTAGCCTTCAATTTTTCAATGTTTTTATAGGCTGTTTCGATTGTTCTATTCTTCGTTTCAATGTTTGTATCCAGCGTAGCAATATTCTTTTGATTGGCTTCGAGATCATCACCTGTTAGATATTTTGCTTCTGCTTGAAGACTCGCTTTTCGTGAATTATCATCTTCAATTGATTCCTTCAATTGAGCAATTGATGTTGTCAATTTTTGAGACTGTTCATTCTGGAAATTGATCTCTTTTTCGATTTCCTGAAGAGTAAATTCTTCTCTGGAGACAACCTCAATAGCTTTGATTTCAAGCTGAGGATTTTGAGGAGTTACAAAGAATTGTACAGTGTCGTCTTCTCCAGATTTCTTCTGAGAAACCTTTTTAGAATCACTGGATGGAGATGAAATATTCACATCAATTGAGCTAGAAGAGACTGTCTGATTCGTCACATCGATCGCAAATGCACCAAAATTCTTCGGAACTCCTTTAATAATAACTGATACTTTATTATCAATGATTGGCACAACATCCATCTCTATTTTTGAGTCTTTATGCTGCGCATAGAGTTTCCATTTCAATCGTTTGGCATCGATGCCCCGATCTATCGAAGTCGTAGCATCTTTTGTCTCAAATTGTAAAACGATAATTCCAGTATCTGGTGAATATTCCTGGCTGACCAGTTTCATCTCACCGCTGCCATTCGCAAAAACCTGCTTTGTTTTGAGTTGTTCTGAAGTATATGTTTGTCTTTGTGGTGAGAAAATCGCTCCCATCAAAAGGCTTAACCAGGTCAAAAATAACATTGAAAAAATGACCAGTTTTCTCTTAATAATATTCTCTTGAAACCAAACTTTAGTCTTAATAAATGGCTGCAAAATTGGGCTAGATTTTATCTTTTCAATCCATCGTTTGGATATTTCGATTAAAGTAGACATTTTATTTCTCCTTCCTGATTTTTTCATAATACTGATTTGTTAAAGAGTTTATATCAGTCTTTTTTTCAGTAGCCCAAATTATAAATAATGATAAAGAAAAAACTATAATAGCTACAAAAATAGTTGCAAACATATCTCTCATTAACTCGACACTTCCAAAATAAAATGATTCAAAGACTGTCATAAAAGAAACTTCTTTTACTCCTACTAATTTAAGAAAAGTTGGACTCATATTAACTAAATTTACAATTACATACGCATTAAATCCTAAAAAGAGATTTACTGATACTAAAACTAGCGAAATAAAACCAGATACACCTCCTAAAATTGCAAAAACTCGATACTTCACATTTGTTGCAAACAACATATCAAAAGTTGATACATCGTCGAAACCTTTTTGTTCACTCGATAGCGTGTAATTTTTTATACCTCTTAAATGTTTGTTAGCTCTTTTTTGCTTCAAACTAGATGATTTAGTTCTTCTCATTCCTCTTATATCCTTTCCAAATAAATGAAACCTTACTTTTCGGCCAAACACTTTTTAGTAGCATTAAGAACGCCAATGGCAGTCTTTTCGTTTTGATTTCATTTCCGAAGTTATCACATATAGTTATCCTGAAGAGTGGTACGAACCAGATCGCAATCAAGATAGTTCCAACCACGCCATGCGCAATAGCATTTAAAATTTGATACATACTACCTCCTTAAACACAGCCTAACTTTTCAGGTGCCAAATCCAATGTTAGCCAAAGAGCTTCATCATGCGAAATATGTGTTAGTTGTCCTCCCTCATCATTAAAACGATGTAGGGTAAACGTTCCATCTGATAATTTTCCTAAAACAACCATTCCTTCATTTGTCCCAGTACGCCACAGTTCCCAATCATTTTGAAAAGCTGTCTCGGCCCATTTACTTAGCTTTACCCTTTTAGTCATTTATGGCCTCCTGGATTGCTTTCTCATCTGCTACAATCTTTTCCTCTGAATCTCTTGAAGCATATAGATATTTCTTTATTTTTCCCTTACGAATCTTGATGATAGTTGCAGCTTTTTCAACCTGGTATTTTTCTACCAACTTTTGACCTTCTTCTGTCTGAGTATCAATGTAAAATGTTGGATAGGAACCTTTATTGGCTGCATCTACAACTACACTTTTTCCAACCTGACAGTAAGGACAATCTTTTTTATAAAATACTAGGTTTACATTTTGATCAAGTACAGTATTCTGGTATTCCTTCTGAGTAAGGTGAGAATCGTAATCTAAGATAAAATGATCTTTATACACCCTATACCCTCCTAGAACTGCGAGACTCACAACTAAAATGACAAGAATAGCCCCTAGAGCTAACTTAACGTGTCTAAAAATCTCTCTCATCCTATTTCCTCCTCATCCATAAAATCAAATATGGAACCTTGAACATAATCAATCTTGGCCAATTCTTTTATTTCTGATTTCAAGTTAGTGAACGTTATCATCACTTCTTGAAAAAGCAAAGGATCAAATTCCTCGGAATCCAATACACGGACAATTGGTAACATTGGATAATGATCTCTCAACTCCTCCTGCAGGTAATCTGAAATCATTTTATCATTCGAGATAACACTATCTACTCTAATAATCGCTGGAATGCTAGAAATACTCTCCTCGTTTTGATAAAAAGTTAAAGCGACATCACCTGCAGAAACAGACTCAAATTTTAAGTTATCCGATGAAAGTTTAAAATAATAAGCCAATGGTTCCTGACCAACCCCTGTTAGGTAATAGCCTCGAATAATTTTGAATAACTCTGACATCGACCTTTCCCCTTCCTAACAAACTTTTAGAAGTCTAAACGGAGCTTGATACACATCAGGATAGTGAATCAATCTCTTTTTTCTTTGTTCAGGAAGTGGTTTACGATAATGTTTTTGAAGATACTGAAAAGCTAGTCCCAAGGTATCAAAAACTAAAACTTTATTCTCCCCATTACAAATATAGTCACCTAATTCAAAACTGAAAATTACGTACTTCATTCTTCTTCTCACTTTCTATTTTGGCTAATCATTGCCAGCTGATCTGTCTCTAACTCAGCATCATATCCGTTTTCAAAACAAACTTGTTGACGAATCCCTATAAGTGAGAGAACTAAGAAAAATCCTCCTACAAATATAAGGCTAAATAATCCAACTAAAATCAAAATCATATCATTCCTCCATAGATTATTTTATGTGCATGTATATCTTTGTAATAATCGTAGATATAAATGTAAGGCAGTTTACGGGTTTTTAAAATTATCCAATATCAAGCTCAAATAGAGATAGTTGTTGTGTTTGTTTAAAGCCATCTTTAACCCTTTCTATCACTCTCTGAGTGAACTCTAAGCTTTCTTCAAAGAAAGCAGCAATATTGGCCATATAAGCCTCCTGACGTTCTTTCTTCACCTGGATAAGGGAAAGCAAGATTGCTTTGATAGAGGCTAATCTGATGCCTCCTCCACGACCATGTTTGACTGTGAAGAAGATCTTTTGTTCTGCTTTGAGAACTTTCAATACTTTATCCAATGAGCGCTCAGGAATGTTCAATTTCTCTCGTATCTCTTTTTTTGTCGTCTGGATAAATGGATCCTCAGATTGATAGAAGCCTTCTAAATAGGCCATGACATCTGTTTTCCATTCATAGAGATGACTATTCTTTCTGTCCGCACGTTTCTTCTTAAACTTATACCAACGTTGCTTCACAAAGAGATCTGAAGCCTTGAGTTCCTGGTTAACCCATGCTTTACATAAAGTCATTACATAGTCACGACTAGCAGCTTCATATTTTCCTGAATAGGCGCTTGTGATAATCTTATGATATTCAGCTGAAGAGAGTGGTTCGTCTAGATTTGCATTAAAGTTAGAAAGAACTTCCTCGCACTCTCCTTGATCAATTCCTGAAGAGAAGTTAGCTAAAGCCAGCGTGAAAAGAACGTTGTTTCTTCCCATCAAGGCTTTTCCACCTTTGATATTTCCCTCTCTCATCAGCAATTGATACCAGGGTTCATCAATCTGTTTCACCCCTTCAGAGCCTGAAATAACCGTCAAATTGGGCTTTTTACTTGGGAAAGGAAGACCTGATTGCTTCATCGACCAATCTAACCACTCCTGGAACGAATAGGTATAGTCAGCATCAAAGAATTCGACATTATCAGTTCGAGGAATCCGAGCAATCCCAAAATGGTTACAAGTCATATCTACTGGTAAAGTTTGAGCAAAGTAATTTCTCAAATTTTGAGAAATCGCTTTGGCCACTTTCACCACTCGAAATTGAGAATGAGCTGTAACATAAGCTGATTCTGAGAGGACAAAATAGGCTTGAAATCCTTTATCAGATTTTAGAATCAACGTCGGCATAAAACCTAGCTCCAGAGAAGCAGTTAAAATGTCTCCTGTCGTCATTTCTTCAGCTGCAGAGGTAATATCGAAGTCAATGTAGAATGTGTTAATCTGTCTAAGATTATCTTCAGAGTGGCCACGTGTAATCCGTCGACCAGCATCGCTATAGCTTCCGTAGCAATATACGTTAGGAGTCCAGTGTGTAAACTGATCCTGGTTCTCCAGCAATGATTCGACAGAGGTTAAAACAACACCACGGGCCTTCACCATATTTGCTTTTGAACGATAAGCAAATACAGATCCTCGTCTTCCTTCTTCAGCTGAAGAGATGAGCTGCAAATGGCTATTCTTAAATTTTTGTGTTCTTAATCCGTCTTTTGTGATGATGGATAAGCATTTTAATAAATCAATCTTTTTCATGATTTTTAGGTCTCTCATATCCCTTCACTAGTTATAGTTTGAAGTCAAATACACTTATAAAATATTTTTCCAAAAGCTCTAATCTATTTAAACAGTGATAGTGGAGATGGCCATACTCTAAATAGAAAATCAGTCACCTCAGAAAATAAATCAAGAATTTTTTGGAAAATTTCAAATATAAAATCTAGTAATCTCAAAAGTAGTTCAGCATTGAAAATATATAGCAGAGCAACTACCAGTATCATTGCTAACAAGATCATTAAACTATACTTTAAAAAATTTACGGATTCTTTTTTACTGTCTGGTAAATTTGCAACCCTTTTTTCTTTCTTATTCTGTAATTCTTTGCCAAATAGTTCATAAGAGTACCTTGCCATTATCCAAAAAGATAAAGCCAGAATTCCCAACAATGAAATAATAAGCATACCTGCCATTTCAATAATAGTAATAAGTGAAACGCACCCTAATATAAGCAATATTGCTTTATTCTCAATCACTCCAGAACTTATTAACGACATTGAAATCCAGTTGTTGATATATATTAGAAGGAAAGAATAAGAAAAAGGGATAGCAATAAGCGAGAAAAAGCAATGGACTATATTAGTCATCACTTTCCATACACTCTTAGAATAAAGAATGTTTTCTCTTATGGATTTCAAAATACCCTTATTTATGAAAAGATAATAATACAATGCAGTCATAATACACCTCCTACCCTCTTCTGAGGTTTTTTATTTTAACACTTAAATTTTATTTAAGCTCTTAATGTATGCATCATAAACACACTTTTTCAACTCGAAAAAAACGCTCATATTTTCTTCGATAAACAAGCTCTTTTTCACCTCTCCGTCTGCATAAAACAGACCGTTTAATAGAAAATTTATTTTCTCTTGAAAAATGTCATCTAACATCAGCTTACTTTTCTCCAAGCAAGCTACCAAATGCGATGAATTGTTTGCGTAACGCATCGGCATCCCAAAAGCGCTTTCCACGCTTTTAAAATCAAAATTCGTAAAATCTTTATTTGTTTCTGTGTTTTTCATTATTTTTCCTCATTTATTCAACAATTCTTCTGATAACAACCTGGTCTCTTTTGCTTGTTCAAAACCAGCAATATACGCCTCATAATCAACTTCAATTTCGATTTTTAGGCTTCTACTCTCTAATTTCCCCATACGTAGTCGTTGTTCTTCCAAAACTTCTGCTGGGATTTTTACCATCAAACCAAATTCTTCTGATGATTGAGCCTGGTCCTGAAATCGTTGATCTATTCCGTTTAAGAAACCTAGTAAGTACGATTTCTTATAGTCTTTCCATCTTGCTCTTGAGACTGTAGGGAAAAGTCGTTTCAGCCGATATTTAAGGTATAAGAGCGCACCTTCGTAAACCTTACTACAAAATTCAGCATCAGATTGATATCCAAAGAAAATTATCTGTGTGATGCCGTCTTCAGGAAGTCGTCTTCTTATCGTTTTACATCTAAAATTTTCACCTAAAATACCTGCTAACTTTTCTTGCCACCATGGAAGTCTATATTCCCATGTTCCTATTGTTTCACCAATATCCTTTTGAATTTTACTATTCGTTAAATCATTCATAGAAAGATTATGCTTCACCATAAGTCTTTGAGCCATCAGAAGGGCAGTCTGTCCCTCTTCATCGTTTGGTGCATCGTAAGCTAACTCTAAAAGATTCTGTATCTTCTCAATTATTTTATTATCCATATCAATCCAAATTTTTATACTTTCTAGGCAAACAACTAGCGTAATGTTCTGAATCATTGACCTTTGCATTATAAAAAATCATATTATTCCCAATAATTTCTTGCCATTTAGGAATCTCCTCACGATAAATGCGATTAAGTCCATAAAAGTTCCTTACAATAAATCTAACTGCTCCAATATGATCTCCTAAACCAACTACACACAACACATCATGTTCTATATCATAGACCCAGTGGCTTTTTGGATTTGTCAATGTTTCCAAAGCAAATTCTCTATCTCTCTCAAGGAAGTCATGACCAGGTCTATAGTAAACTTTCGTCTGATATGGTTCATCATTAAATCCATAAAAACAATGACTACACAGCGTTCTGTCTTTATCTATCCACCAGCAAGGACCATACTTTTCATCGATACAAGGTGTAACCCAGTTGCAAGCACATCGTCTACAAATTCCAGTTTCCATTTTCTATCCCTCGTTTATTCTCATGCTTTTAGGTAACTTTTTACTCGGTAAACAATAACCTTCCGATAAATCTCCTTTACTATAAAATTCAGGAGGATGTGTCATTATGTGATCACTTCTTTTCCATCCTCGACGAAGTTGTTTGTAAGATAAAGAAACACGCTTCTCAATTTCTTTAAAACTAAATCCCAACTTCAAATATGTTGTTACAATAGTAGTAGCATGTTCTTTGGACTCTTCGCTTCTTGTTCTTCGCTGAAAGTTAATCTGCTTATCTTCTTCATTTAATGCTATCTGATAATCAATAAACAACTTCCGCATTTCCATAATTTTATGTTGCCAGGCCAAACTGTAAGGCTGCCCTGAATATCGATTCACTAAGTCCTTTACGGGTTGTTTAAATTTCAGCTGAAGAGGATCGAATTCGCCAAGGTCAGAAAAGGGATCAATGAAACCTAATGGTTCGCTTTGAATTAATTCATTGTATAGCGCTTCTCTGTCCATCCTAATATATCTCCTTCTGTCAAATGCACGTCATTGAGTCAAATAAGCTTAACTGGATGGTTGTAGGCGCTTGTTCGCTGTTTCCATTCTTATCATGATCGATAACGTCAAAGATTTCTAACGTGTCTAAATTCATTACAATCTCTAATCCTAACATCGTTGAACTCCTTTCAAATAGAATTTTAAGCGAACAAAAAAGAGAACAGATTTCTCTGTTCTCCTAAAAATATTGAATTATTTGATTTTCTAAAAACTCTTACCACTTAC
>NZ_JUPG01000189.1 GCF_001074825.1 Streptococcus pseudopneumoniae | reverse complement strand
ATTTTTCTCCTTTCACTTTACAATTGGCTTGAACACCTTTATTGTATCGCGTTTGGAGTTTTTTTGCTATAGTAGATTGAAATAAGAGGTGAACAAATGGATTAGGAAAGTCAAATTAATTTCTAGAAATATTTTTAGCAGTTGTAACGTACTATTCTAGTTCCAATCTACTATATAACCTTCGACGCATGTGACTGAGGAAAAAGTCTTTAAAAGCAGAAAAACGCATAATATCAGATGTGCTAAAATCTTGATATTATACGTTTTATTGTGGAAAGATTTTTTCCGTTTTTTACTAAAATTGAATTTTTCTCAACCTATTTTAAAATGTTTGGCGTTTTGCTTTACGCTCCGCACGACCGCGAGCACGATTTTCAGCACGCTTAGTTTTACGGCGTTTTTCATCAACCGCCCATTGAATTTTCTTCTTATAACCCGGTTTGACTTTTTTCTTTTTCTTTTTGACCAAACCAATCATTTCAATATCAAGCTTATCTTGCTTCTTCTCACGATTAGCACGACGATCTCGGTCATAGGTATCTTGAAATTCTCCGTCTTTGACCATCTTAGGAGTAAACTTGATTCCCAATTTCTCCAACTCACGGATATCCGAGTCATCACTTGGCTGATAAAGGGTAATAGCTGTACCTGGTAAGCCATTTCGTCCAGTACGACCAACACGGTGAACGAAGAAGGATAAGTCTTGCGGAATGGCATCATTGATGACATGGCTGACACCTTCAATGTCAATCCCACGCGCTGCCAAGTCTGTTGCAACAATGTACTCAAAATCCAGATTTTTAACCTGATTCATGATTCGCTTGCGCTCACGAGGGGCAATATCCCCATGGATTTTTGCCACCTTCAATCCTTGAGCAGTCAGATATGAATGCAATTCATCAGCACGCGTTTTGGTGTTAACAAAAATCATTGCCAAATAAGGCTGCATCAACTGAGTCAACTGATAAATTTGAGCATTTTTGTCGCGACCTTTGGTCGAAATCAACCAATTATCAATGGTGTCAGAAATGACCGTTTTGGTCTTAATTTTCTCCATAACAGGATTTGATAAGTATTTTTTCAAGAATGGTTGCAGTTTTTGTGGAATAGTCGCTGAGAATACCATGAATTGCAGATCTTTTGGAAGGCTGCCAGCAATCTTATCAACAGTTTCCAAGAATCCCATATCCAAGGTCATGTCTGCCTCATCGACCACAAAGGTCTTAGCCTTGTGAATAGCTAGGTCACCAGACTTAACCAAGTCGTAGATACGGCCTGGTGTTCCAATAACAATATGAGGCTGATTGCTTGCCAATTTCTCAATCTGGCGAGCCTTATCCGTACCACCTACATAATTAACCACACGAACTTCCACTTCTGAGTGGTCAGCAATCTGACGGGCTGCTTGATAAATTTGAGTAGCTAACTCACGACTCGGTGCAGTAATCACTGCTTGTACACTATCGCTAGCTTCATCTAATTGCTGGAAAATCGGTAATAGGAAAGTGTGAGTCTTACCTGAACCTGTTTTTGATTCACCGACTAGGTCACGACCTGCCAAAACAATAGGAATCAACTTATCTTGCACCTCTGTTGGAGTTGTAAATTTTAACTCCTTCAGGGCTTCTCTAATATAGTTTTTAAATTGAAATTTCGTAAATGACATAATATCCTCGATTCTATCTATCTTATCAATTATACCACATTTTATTCCATTTCAGTAGTCTCACTTATTTAGACTATTTCCAGTAGCTTCTCTAGTCAGAAAAAGGCTGGAATTTTATAATCCCAACCTCTTTTAAATCTTTATTTCCAGTTTAAAATAGCATTCAAGCCATAGTGGTCACTGACTTGTGGACTCTTGTTACCATCAAATACGACATGTAAATTTTCTACCTCTAGCTCCTTGGTAGTAAAGACATAATCGATTCGAAGGGGTTCAGTGTTCCCTTTCCAGCCATCAATTTCTGGTGGAACGGTATAGCTACCGATTTTCTCTTTAGCGACTTCAAAGGCATCTTGTAAGCCTAATGGACTAGCTAAAATAGCTTGGTAGCCTTCCTGACCAGCTGGGTTGTTGAAATCTCCAGCTAGCAAAAGTGGCTTGTTCAATTCTTTCAATACAGCCTCAAATCGTGCCCATTCTTCTTGGAAACCTTTATCCCACCAAGAAAGGTGGACACTTGCAACTGCAAGCTCCTTACCATCGACTACAGTTTCAGCCAAGGCAACTCGACGAGTATGATAATCTGTTGGATAATCCACATCTGAAACCAAAATTTCTCTTGCTTCAATAGGTGTTTTAGACAAGATAGCCACACCTTCATGGTAGCGCTCATATCCAATATGGTTATAGGCCCAAGTCCAATAGTAATTCTTCCCTTGCTCTGACAACTTTTCAACCAAGAGTCTAACATAGTGGTCTTTGTGAATAGGCTCTGCTGCTGGCAAAGCTTGATAAAGGTCATTAACCTTCACCTCTGGCGAAGTGATTTCCTGATTGATTTCTTGGAAACAAATCAAATCATAATCTTTATCAAGAATATCTTCAAGCAAGAGTTGGAATTTTTCCTCAGCTTCTTTTTCCATCCAGCTATGAGTATTGAGTGTTAAAAATTTCATGCTTTTCTCCTAAAACAAGAGGTTGGAAAACAGCTTCCAACCTCAAGTATATTACAATTCTACTTTAGCAACTGCTGTTTTAGCTGCAAGAGAACCTGTTTGTTCTAATTTAACTGATTTAATAGCTTCAGCATTTGTGAAGACAACCACTGTTGATGTTTCACGACCTGCTGCCCGGATAGCATCCAAGTCAGCTGTAACAAGAAGATCACCTGCTGCAACTTTTTGTCCTTCAGCTACATGAACTGTAAATGTTTTTCCTTCAAGACTTACTGTGTCCAAACCAATGTGAACCAATACTTCAAGACCTGCTTCAGTCACAAGACCAAGAGCATGTTTTGTAGGGAAGATGCTTGATACAATCCCTGAAACTGGAGATACAATGTTTCCATTTGCAGGTTCTACAGCAAATCCGTCACCCATCATTTTTTGAGCAAATACTGGATCTTTTACTTGTTCCAAAGCAAGAACTTGACCGTCTGCTACTGAGTAAACTTCCTCAGTAAGACCTTTAAAGTGAACAGTGTTTTGTTGTGCTTCTGTCATTTGACTTGGAAGAGTTTCAGGAATGATTTCACCTGAATCAAGGATATCTTGGATATCAGATTTCAATACGTCAGCTTTTGGTCCGTAGATAGCTTGAACACCTTGTCCTTTCATGACAAGACCCATAGCTCCTTCTGCTTTCCATTGTTCTGCATCACCGACTCTATCTGCATCCTTAACAGTAACACGAAGACGAGTCATACATGCATCAACATCAACGATGTTTGCGCGTCCACCAAGAAGGTTGATAATGTTTACAGCTTGAGAACCTGCTGCAACTTTCACTTCGCTGCTAGCTTCTTCTGAACCTTCAGCAGTTTCGTAGTTACCGTTACGTCCTGGAGTTGCGTAGTTGAATTTTTGAATCATGAAGTTTGCGATAAAGTACATGATTACGGCAAAGAGAACAGTTACCCAAACGAAGTTAACGATATCCATACCGATACCAGCACTAATCGCAATAGGTGTACGAGTTAAGAACTCGATTGAACCGAATGAGTGCATACGTAGGTTTACTACGTCAGCCATAGCGAAGGCAGCACCTTGAACAAGTGAGTAAACAAGGTACATAGGTGTTGCTACAAACATGAACATGTATTCGATTGGTTCAGTAACCCCTGTCAAGAATGTTGCAAGAGCTGTCGCAATCATCATACCTTTATATTGATGTTTCTTATCAGCATCGACATTACGATAGATAGCCACGATCACACCCATCAAGATACCGAATGAACCGATCATTTGTCCAACTTTGAAACGAGCTGGGTGAACAGTATCTAACAATTGTTGGTAGTGACTTGCATCTGTACCTTTAAGGTTAACAAGGTCTGTTACCCATGCAAGCCATAGTGGGTCTTGACCAAATACTTGAGTGCCTTTAGCTGCACCTGTCAAAATCTCATAAGTACCACCAAGAGCTGTATAGTTCATTGGGATTGTCAACATGTGGTGAAGACCAAATGGCAAGAGCAAACGTTCCAAAGTACCATACAAGAATGGTGCAAGGATTGGAGCAGTTTCTTGTGAGTTTGCAATCCAGATACCAAAGCTATTGATACCAGTTTGAACTACTGGCCAAAAGGCAGCAAGTAGAATTGCAGCGATTGCTGAACGAAGAATAACTACAAATGGTACGAAACGTTTCCCGTTGAAGAATGAAAGTGCATCAGGAAGTTTACGGAAGTTGTAGTATTTGTTGTAAGCAGTTGCCCCTACAAAACCAGAGATAATCCCTACGAATACACCCATGTTTAAGGCAGGTGCTTCCATAACGCTAACGAAGTAGTCAGCAACTTTGATTGATCCACCAAAGAGAGTTGTTACCATAGCATCTGGATTTTTCAACATGTCTCCTGATACACCAAAGATTGTACCAGTGATACGGTTAATCAAGATGAAGGCAAGACCAGCGGCAAAAGCACCACCAGCACGTTCTTTAGCCCAGCTTCCTCCAATTGCTAGGGCAAACAAAATGTGAAGGTTACCGATAACTCCCCAACCGATTTGCTCTAGTACACCACCAGTAATAACGAGTGGAGCAAAGTTAGGGTTAATCATCACAAGCGACTTACCGATTGAAATCATCAAACCAGCAGCCGGCATAACGGCGATAACCACCATCAAAGCCTTACCGAATTTTTGCCAAAACTCGAAAGACAAGACATTTTTGAATGTATCTTTCATCATTCAAATCTCCTTTATTTTTATTTAGGCAAACGTTTTACGAAAACGTTTGCACTTAACTATGTATTAATTATACCACTTTAATTTTTTTTGTAAAGGCTTTTATAAAAAAAAGTACACTTTTTTCTAAAATTTTTGTAGTAAAAGAGGAGATATTAAAATCTCCTCAAATATACTTATATTCTGTTTTAGATTTTCAGGAATCGGCGCATTGAAATTCCTGATCCAATTGAACCAATAAAAATTCCAATAACAAACAAAAGGGCAATCATCAGTGGACTGAATAATTCTGGTGAAATCATCGAAAGATTTTGACCTACTAATGACTTATTGACCGATTGATAAACCATTCGATAAACAATAAAGACCAACACTGATGGCGCAGTTGCTCCAAGCAAACCAATGAAGGCACCTTCAAGTAAGAAAGGGCCACGGATATAGCTGTTCTTAGCACCAACCAAGCGCATAATTTGAATTTCGCGACTGCGAGAAATAATTGTAATACGAATAGTATTAGAAATTAAGAAAACTGCAATGAAAATCAAGAGGCCTGCTATGACTAATCCCCAAACACGAATGAAGGAAGCAAGTTGGAACAGACGTTGGGTGTTTGCACCACCATCTTGTACTTCTGACACCCCTTCAATTTTCTTAGCTTCTTCAGCTACTTTTTGAACATCACTCGGGGTATTTGTATCAACGATATAGGCATCATAGAGAGGATTAGCGTCACCTTCAAAGATTTTCCAGTTGTCCCCCATTGTCTCAGTTAATTTTTCATATTGTTCTTCTTTACTTGAAAAGGTAACACTCTTAACCGTAGACATGCCCTTCAAGGCATTATATACCTTGTGGTAGTCATTATTTGTAACAGTTTGACCTTCTTTTTCAATGGTTTCACTATTATCGGCTACGTCCTTACGAATGTATACCATTACTCGGACATTATTTTCAATATCTGTAGCTAGTTTCGCTGTATTGAAAATAACAGAAGCAAATATGGCAACCAAGGTCAAAGTAATCATGACTGAGCTGACAGCAGCCACTGTCATCCAACCATTTCGTTTCAAACTTTTTAGTGATTCAAATAAATGGCGAAAAAATCTACTAATCATCGTATCCATACTCTCCTTTTGATTCGTCACGAACGACACGTCCATTTTCAATGGCAATGACACGGTGGCGCAAGGTATTTACAATCTGGCTATTATGAGTCGCCATTAAAATAGTTGTCCCTTGTAGGTTAATCCGTTCCAAAAGATTCATAATTTCCCATGAATTATCCGGATCCAAGTTTCCTGTTGGTTCATCGGCTATCAATACTTTGGGATTGTTTACAATAGCACGCGCAATCGCAATTCGCTGTTGTTCTCCACCTGAGAGCTCATTTGGGAAAGAACGAACCTTGTGCTTCAACCCAACCAAGTCCAAAACTTCCATCACACGTTTTTTGATATTACGACGATTTTCCCCGATTACTTCCATAGCATAAGCAATATTTTCGTAGACAGTTTTCTTAGGTAAGAGTTTATAGTCCTGGAAGACTACTCCAACACTACGACGAAGTAGAGGAATATCTTTCTTCTTAATTTTTACCAGATTAAAACCTGCAACTGTTAGGCTTCCTTTATCAATTTTTACTTCACGATATAGAGAACGAATAAAGGTTGACTTCCCTGCTCCTGAAGGTCCTACGATGTAAGCAAATTCTCCTGGGTCAACGCTGACCGAAACACCTCGTAGAGCAGTCGTTCCATTGTCGTATTTTTTGACGACATCTCTCATTTCAATAATTGACATGTGAGTTCCTTTCTATCTTAGCTAATTCTCCACTTGAGATAGGCATCGATAAAACCATCTAGGTCCCCATCCATAACCTTATCTACCTGAGCAACCTCAAAGCTAGTTCTGTGATCTTTTACCATAGTATAAGGTGTGAAGACATAAGAACGGATTTGGCTTCCCCATGTGATTTCTTTTTTTTCACCCTTGAGGGAATCAACTTCCGCAGCTTTCTTTTCTTGTTCCATTTGATAGAGCTTAGCCTGCAACATCTTCATGGCACGATCTCTATTTCCATACTGGGTACGATCGACTGTTGACTGAACGACAGTTCCCGTAGGAATGTGTGTCAAACGCACACCTGTGGAAACCTTGTTGACGTTTTGTCCACCAGCACCACCTGAACGGAAAGTATCCATCTTGATATCATCTTCACGGATTTCTACTTCAATAGTATCATCCAATTCTGGCATCACTTCTACAGATGTGAAAGAGGTGTGGCGACGTTTAGCAGAGTCAAATGGTGAAATTCGTACCAAACGGTGTACACCCATTTCTGACTTGAGAAGACCATAGGCATTAGGTCCTTCAAAAGATAAGGTTACTGACTTGATACCAGCTTCATCTCCTGCTTGGTAATCCAATACTTCCACTTTAAAGCCTTTAGCATTTCCATAGCGAGTGTACATACGAAGCAACATATCACCCCAGTCCTGAGCCTCAGTACCACCGGATCCTGGATGGATTTCCAAAATCGCATTATTATGGTCATAAGGTTCTGACAAGAGCAAGGTCATCTCGTAACTGGTCATCATCTTATCAAGTTCGGATAACTGCGTTACCAATTCTTCATGAACCGACTCATCTTCAGCTAAAAAGTCTAATAAAATTTCGACTTCATCCTGCAACTCTTCCATTTTGTGGAAGGTGTTATAGGTGTTTTTTAATTCATTTAATTCTTGCGACGTTTTTTGGGCCGCGATATTATCGTTCCAAAAATCAGGTTCTGTCATCTTGTTTTCCAAGATGGCAATCTCTTCCTCTAAACCTTCGAGGTCAAAGAGACCCCCTGAAAGAAGCTAATTTTTCACGATTTGCGTCAATTTTCTGACGAATTACTGAAATGTCCATAAATACTCCTTTTTACATCATTTCATTATAGCATATTTTATCATTTCTTTCCATCTTTTGCTCTAATTCCTTATTACACGTAAAAAGAAGCCTTTCGGCTTCCCTTCTTACAAGACTTTTGCTGAAGTACGAGTGATTTCTTCTACTTGAATATTCTCTGATTCAAATTTTTCTTTCAAGGCTGGTAAATCAATTGATCCATCAATTTGAACTTCGATAATCACCTTACCATCCTTACGCGGAATATTTACTGTATGTGAGATATTCAAATTTTCTTCTACAATCAAAGAAACAATCTTTCCGAGTACACCAACTTCATCTTCTGTAACAAAGCGCACACGAATTCCTTCTTCACCATAACCAGAAATTTCAAGAAAGGCTTGGAAAACGTCACGGTCAGTAATAACTCCGTATACTTGATGGTTATCTACGACTGGAAGAATACCAATCTTGTTTTTCAACATCAAATAAGTTGCATCCTCTAGACTAGCATAGCCTGAAACAGTGACAACATCGCGAATCATAACATCTTTTACTTTTGTCTTATTTAGAAGATAGTTCATCTCATAGATAGAAAGACTTGTTGCTTTTGATGGACTTGCTTGGGCAATTGTTCCCTCTGTCACCAAACCAACCAATTGATCATTTTCGATAACAGGCAAGCGGTGTAATCCTTGCTCTCTCATCAAATCTGCTGCATGAGATACTGTTGTATCTGGACTAATATAAACTACCTTGCGGGTCATAAAATCTTTAACTGCCATGAGACTTCTCCTTTTCTATTCTTATCCCTATTATACAATCTTTTTGTAAATCTATCAAACGCTTACATTTCTTTTTCAAAATTCAGAAAAGTATGAATAAGCTAGCAAAAAGAGCTCTAAAATCGAGCTCTGTGAATGAAGGATAGACACCCTCATTATGTTTTGTTTCAATGATTAGAAGCTAACCTTCCAGTACAGATGAGAATTACTTCGTAATCCTCATCCACCGACTAAAACAATCCACTGGATTCTGATGATTGCTTCGCAATCTTCATCTACCGACTAAAAAGGTCCCCCAGACCTTTTTAGCCACCCAGATATGCTTTTCTGACTTCTTCTGATGAGGCGAGTTCTTTTCCTGTTCCTGATAGAACGATTTTTCCTGTTTCCAATACATAACCTCGGTCAGAGATTGCCAGTGCCTTATTGGCATTTTGTTCAATCAAGAGGACGGTTGTTCCTTGATTCTGGATATCTTGAATGATATCAAAAATCTCTTGGATAAAGATTGGGGCAAGTCCCATTGATGGTTCATCTAAAAGAAGAAGTTTTGGTGTTGACATAAGAGCACGTCCCATGGCAAGCATTTGTTGTTCCCCTCCTGAAAGAGTGGCCGCATCTTGGTTCTTCCGTTCTTCAAGACGTGGGAAGCGTGAGAAAACTTTCTTTAAATTAGCTTGATTTTCTTCACGATTTTTCTTTAAGAAAGCTCCCATTTCTAGATTTTCCATAACAGTCAAACCAGGGAAGACGTGGCGTCCTTCTGGTACTTGTGAAAGACCACCTGCCACGATTTTCTGAGCTGGCATTTTTTGGATTTCTTGACCTAAAAATTCAATCTTTCCTGAGCTTGGTCGAACTAGACCTGACAAGGTACGGAGAATAGTTGTCTTACCAGCACCATTGGCACCGATAAGGGAAACGACTTCTCCTTCATTAACTTCAAAGCTTACATCACGGACTGCTTGGATCATGCCGTAATGCACAGAAAGATTATCAACTTTTAACATAGACATTAGGCTTCACCTCCTAGATAAGCTTCGATAACGCGTTTATTGGTCTTAATTTCGTCCGGAGTTCCCTGAGCAATCAAACGACCGTATTCAAGTACGTAGATGCGTTCTGTTACTTCCATGACCAGATTCATATCGTGTTCAATCAGCATAATCGTAATCTTAAATTCATCTTTGATACGACGAATTAACTCAGTCAATTCAGCAGTTTCCTGCGGGTTCATACCTGCGGCTGGTTCATCCAAAAAGAGAATTTTAGGTTCCGTAGCGAGGGCACGAACAATTTCCAAACGACGTTGCTGTCCGTAGGCAAGGTTTTTAGCAAGAGTTTCTGCATCACCATCTAAATCAAAGATTTTCAACAATTCCAAAGCCTTAGCCTTTAATTCTTTTTCACTCTTATAAAAAGCTGGTAAGCGTAAAAAACTAGCAAAAACATGTTGCTTGTGATGGTTGCCAAAGGCAATCAAGACATTATCCAAAACGGTTAAATCTTTAAAGAGACGGATGTTTTGGAAAGTACGTCCAAGGCCCAAAGAAGCAATTTTATAAGGTGCCTTCCCATTCAAAAGGTGACCATCTAGTGTTACTGTTCCCTCACTTGGTTCATAAACACCAGTCAAGAGGTTGAAAAGAGTGGTTTTCCCAGCTCCGTTTGGACCGATTAGTCCAACCAATTCCCCTTCGTTCAATTCAAGAGTCACATCTCCAACAGCTGTTAGACCGCCAAAATGTTTGGTTAACTGTTTTACTTCAAGTAATGCCATTAGTTTTGTTCCTCCTTCTTAGATTTTTTAAAGAAACGTGATAGGCTCAATTCCCATGTACCAAGGAGTCCACCTGGTCTGAAAATCATTACCAATACCAAAGCCAAAGCGTAAATAATCATACGCACACTAGCAACATCTTGGAGAAGCATATTCAAAATTCCCAAAACAATAGCTGAAACAATGGCACCTGTAATTGAACCAAGTCCACCAAAGACAACAATAATCAAAACGTTGATTGAGTTGATGAAAGTGTAATCTTTCGGTACAACTGAACCGATAAATCCTGCCTGAAGTGATCCTGCAATACTTGCAGTAATAGCACCAAAGACAAAAGCGATAATTTTAATTTTAGTCGTATTAACCCCAACTGACTCAGCAGCGATTTCATCCTCACGAACAGAGAGGGTTGAACGACCAATTGGACTACGCAAGAAGTTCAAGGTTGCAATGGTTGTAATTACGACAAATAAGTAAACCATTGGCCAAGTTGTAAAGTTAGGAATTCCCAAGATACCTGCCGCACCATTTGTAAGGCTTCCGCCATTGATGATAAAGATACGGATAATTTCAGAAACACCTAGAGTTGCTACCGCAAGATAGTCGCCCTTCAAACGTAAGGTTGGAATTCCGACAAGTAAGGCAACTGCTCCTGAAAGCAAAGCCCCTACCAGCATGGCTCCAAAGAAGGCACCGTAGGTTGGTGATTTAGAACCAATAATAGCTGCTGCGTAGGCACCAATCGCCATGAAACCAGCATGCCCAAGTGAAAATTGTCCTGAAAAACCAACGATTAAGTTGAGACCAACAGCCAGAATAATATTAATTCCGATTTGTTGTAAAATCTGTACATAGAATAGATTGAGCACTCCAACTGAAACCAGTACACTAATCAAGCCATAGCCAGCTAACAAAAGGAGTAACCATAGAATATTAACTTTTAAATTTTCCTTCATCGTTTACACCTTCTCTTTCACATTCTTACCAAGGATACCTGCTGGACGGACAATCAAGATCAGCAACAAGATTCCATAAACAATGGCATCACGGAAATCTGACATCCCAAAGGCTGTCGCAAAGGTTTCCAATAGACCAATTACAAATCCACCAAGCGCCGCACCAGGAATAATTCCGATACCACCAAGTACTGCGGCAACGAAAGATTTAAGACCTGGAGTAACCCCCATCAAAGGCTCAAGAGAGTTATAATAGAGGGCAATCAGAACACCTGCCGCACCTGCAAGAGCTGAACCCAAAGCGAAGGTAAAGCTGATAGTACGGTTTACATTGATCCCCATCAATTGCGCTGCATCGCTATCTACAGATACAGCACGCATGGCTTTCCCCATCTTGGTCTTTTGAACAATAACTTGTAACAAAATCATCAAAATCAAGGAAATCGCCAAAATCATTAACTGTACATTCGTTAAGCTAATTGGCCCCAAATCATAGCGAACTGTTTGAATCGCTTGAGGGAAGGCACGAGTATTGGCACCAACCAGATAGACCATCCCATACTCCAATAAGAAGGAAACCCCAATAGCTGTAATCAAAACAGCAATACGAGTAGAGTGACGCAAAGGTCGGTAAGCAAGAAACTCAATCACGACACCAAGAATGGCTGTCGCAAGCATAGCTACAATAAGCGCTACAAAGAAATTCATTTGGAAAGAATTAATCAAGAAATAACCGATAAAGGCTCCCATCATATAAATATCACCGTGGGCGAAGTTGATGAGCTTGATAATTCCGTAAACCATGGTATATCCTAGGGCTAACAGCGCATAAACACTACCTAGAATCAAACCATTTACTAGTTGTTGGAGCATAAGATTCACTCTTTCTATTTATAATTTCGAGGGTTTTCCCTCACTTTTTGATAGGTTCTTAAACATCGAAACAGGGAGTGAGTCAGAGGCTCATTCCCTATTTCAATATTTTTCTATTATGGTTTTACAACTTCTGCTGCTACAACCTTACCATTATTCATGGTCATCATGTAAGCTGTTTTGACTGTGTTGTGGTCTGCATCGAAGCTTGTTTGACCAGTTACACCTTCAAAATCTTTTGTTTTAGCAAGGTTATCCTTGATTTCACCAGAATTTTTAGCACCTTTTGCTGCGTTTGCTACAAGGTGAACTGAGTCATAAGCCAAGGCTGCAAACGTTGAAGGCTCTTCATTGTACTTAGCGCGGTAAGCTTCAAGGAAAGCTTTTGCTTTAGCTGAAACTTCTACAGTAGTAGAGAAGCCTGAGATAAAGTAGATGTTTGATGCTTTTTCAGCAGTTGCTTGTTGTACAAACTCTTCACCGTTAAATCCATCACCACCAACGATTGGTTTGTCAATTCCCATACCACGCGCTTGGTTTACAATTTTACCAGCTTCAGTGTAGTAACCAGGAACAACGATAGCATCAAAGTCTTTCCCTTTCATTTTTGTAAGGGCTGCTTGGAAGTCTGTGTCACCTGCTACGAAAGTTTCATCAGCAACGATTTCACCTTTATAAGCTTCACGGAAGGCTTTGGCAATACCTTTGGCATAGTCACTAGCATTGTCAGTGTAAAGAACAACTTTCTTAGCTTGCAATTTATCAGAAACATAGTTTGAGATAATTTTTCCTTGGAAACTATCTTGGAAAGTTCCGATAAAGAGGTAATCTTGACCTTTAGTCAATCCATCTTGAGTCGCACTTGGCGAAATCAATGGAACACCTGCTTTTGTAGCGTTCGCTACCGCAGCTGCAGTTGCACCAGATGTCGCAGGTCCTACGATTGCTGATACTTTAGATTGGGTTACAAGGTTAGTTGTTACTGAAGCCGCCTCTGCTGTTTCTGACTTGTTATCTTTATCAACTACTTCGATTTGTTTTCCGTCGATACCACCTGCTGCATTGATTTCATCAACAGCAAGTTGGGCACCTTTTTGTTCAGATGTTCCGTAGGCTGCTACGGCACCAGTTTCTTCAAAGTTAAATCCGATTTTGATTGTCTTTTCATCTACTGAGTTACCAGCAGCGTTTGACGCTCCAGACTTCACTTCTCCACAGGCTGCAAGAAGTGCTACACTTGCAAGAGCCACAAACGATAGGGCAAATTTTTTCTTCATTTTTTTTGTCTCCTTATTTCTTAAATAAATAGCATGTTAAGAATATACCGAATTATCAGAAAATTGTCAACACTTTTCTTGAACTTTTTCGATGATAACGTTTTCCTCTCGATAAAGATTGCCAACAAAGGGTGTTTCCAGCTCTTGAATATGACAAGCTCTAACTTTTTTGATAAATCTTTCCTTACCTAATCTCTCAACTACACCCTCTAGATTCTCTGTTGGAACATAGAGTTGTAAGTAACGATGTTTCTTGGAATGATAGGTAATATCTCCATAATCCTGCAGTTTTTTTGCATCACGATTATAGTAAAGATAGATAATCAAGCCAGATCGATTAACTTTTTCAAACATGATAAATCCTCTTTCTAAGAAATCTCTCCCTATTATACCAAAAAAAGCAAACTCCGTCGAGTTTGCTTTCTCTCATCATTAATTCAACGAATTGTTGGCCATGATTTCATCAATAAAGCCATATTCAAGTGTTTCTTGGGCGCTCATCCAGTTATCACGTTCTGCATCTGCATGGACTTTTTCAATTGACTGACCTGAATTTTCAGCCAAGATTTTTTCCAAGGTGTTACGAGTTTTAAGCAAGTGTTCTGCAGCGATAGCCATATCGGTTTGTTGAGTACCACCACCTGTACCACCCATTGGTTGGTGGATCATATACTCTGCATTTGGAAGCATGAAACGTTTGCCTTTTGCTCCACTTGATGCGATGACTGTACCCATAGATGCAGCCATTCCCATAACGATGGTTTGGACATCTGCTTTGATAAAGTTCATGGTATCAACGATTGCCAAACCAGCTGAAACAGAACCCCCAGGTGTATTGACATAAAGGTAAATATCCTTTGTACTATCTTGGGCATCTAAGAAAAGTAATTGGGCAATAACTGAGTTGGCCATGTTGTCTTCAACTGGACCAGTCAGCATGATGATGCGGTCTTTGAGAAGACGTGAGTAAATATCGTAGGAACGTTCTCCACGGCTTGTTTGTTCAATAACTACAGGAATCATTTATTTCTCCTTTTGAGTTTTAATTTTGTTGGTCAAATGACTGAAGATAAGACTATTATAATATCTTGGTCAAAAAAGGTCAAATTTTTGCTCTGTTTTCATTAGACAGAAACAAAAATTCAACCTCCTTTCACGACTGGAAATCTTTTTCCAAGTCAATCTCTTTTTAATTTTATTTTGTACCGAACAAGCGGTCTCCAGCATCTCCAAGACCTGGAACGATATAACCGTGTTCGTTCAAGCGTTCATCCAAGGCTGCAGTAAAGATTTCTACATCTGGATGAGCTTCTTGAAGGGCTTTTACACCTTCTGGAGCAGATACAAGGCAGACAAATTTGATATTTGATGCGCCACGTTTTTTAAGAGAATCAACAGCCAAGATTGCTGAGCCACCTGTTGCCAACATTGGGTCTACTACAAAAATTTGACGTTGGTCAATATCTTCAGGCAATTTCACCAAGTACTCAACTGGTTGAAGTGTTTCTTCATCACGGTACATACCGATGTGACCAACTTTAGCAGCTGGAACCAAACTCAAAAGTCCATCGACCATCCCGATACCTGCGCGCAAGATTGGAACGATGGCCAATTTCTTACCAGCCAATTGTTTTTGAACTGTTTTTGTAATTGGTGTTTCGATTTCCACATCTTCTAGTGGAAGATCACGAAGTACTTCATACCCCATCAACATTGCAATCTCATCTACTAGCTCACGGAAAGCTTTTGTAGAAGTATCTGTACGACGCAAGATTGACAATTTGTGTTGAATCAGTGGATGATTAATAACTTCAATTTTTCCCATTTTTGGAATTCCTTCTTTCAATTTATTCTTCTTATTATACCAAAAAACGGTTTAAAAATCTTTCTAAACCATTTATTTTTGATAATTTTTACATCAAATCTGCCTCTTTAAGAGCTTCCTGTACAGTCTCAAGTGGTAAATGGGTCAATTCTGTCCCTTTTTCTTGATAAAGGTATTGGGCATAGTCATCCATTCGGTACTGGTTGATATAAACCACGCGCTTGCAACCGACCTGCAGCAATTGTTTCGTGCAATTCAGACAAGGAAAGTGTGTCACATAGGCTGTAAATCCTTTAGGAACACCACGCTCAGCACCTTGGAGAATGGCATTAACCTCAGCGTGAAGGGTGCGAACACAGTGACCTTCGATAACCAGACATTCGTGGTCAATACAATGCTCAGTCCCTGACACCGAACCATTGTAACCAGTTGAAATCACCTTATTATCCTTAACCAGAATCGCACCCACTTTGGCACGTTTACAAGTGGAACGATTGGCAATTAGTAGGGCTTGGGCTGCAAAATACTCATCCCATGCTAGTCTTTTTTCAGTCATATCTCTTCTCCTTTTTCTCTATTTTTTAAAAAATGGTAACCGTAAATCCGCAATCTTTTCAGCTGGTACCTTCATGCCATCCTTGATCCATTTTAGGAGAACAGAGACGATGGCTGAACTCCAGAAGGAATGAAGATAAGAGCTGACACCTTTTGATTTTCCATAGTATTTTTCTAGAAATTCCTGCATGGCTTGGACAAAGATTTTTTCCAGATGGTAATCCAAGGCCAATTGAATCACTCTGGCTTCCTTTCTTGCCTCCCGGAAAAGGTGAACCCATACCAGATAAAGGTCTGTCTTTAGATCGTAATGATGCAGCTGCTCCATGATATTATGGATAGTTCGTTTAAAGACGCTTTCTAAAATTTCTTCTTTGGAATCATAATTGCGATAAAAGGCCGCACGAGAAACGCCTGCACGTTTGACCAATTCAGAAATACTAATCTTGGTCAAGTCCTTTTTTTCCAAGAGTTGCAAGAGGGCTGTTTCGATGGCTTCTCTAGTTAATAAATTGGATTCTTGGTTTGATTTTCTGAGATTTTCAAGAGACTTTTCAGAGATTCTACGTTCAGACATAACATTTTCTTTCTACTTGTCACAACAGACGGATGAGGCTTTTGTTTCAAGGGCTTTCATGATATAATTGTAAAAAAAGACAGAACCTTTGTCAATGTATAACTGACAAAGATGGAGAATTTCTATGACTTGGAAGATTATTGCTGACTCTGGTTGTGATTATCGTCAGCTGGCAACACCAGCTATTGACACGACCTTTGTAAGTGTCCCCTTAACCATTCAAGTAGCTGATCAGGTCTTTGTTGATGATGCCAGTCTTGACATTGATCAAATGATGGAAACCATGTATGCAACTGCAGAAGCTTCAAAATCAGCTTGTCCAAGCCCAGATGATTATTTGCGAGCATTTGAAGGTGCCAAAAACATTTTCCTAGTAACCATCACGGGTACTCTTTCTGGCAGCCACAATAGTGCTCAACTAGCTAAGAATATTTATCTGGAAGAACATCCTGATACTAAAATTCATGTAATTGATAGTTTGTCTGCTGGTGGGGAAGTTGACTTGCTCGTAGAAAAATTAAATGACTTGATTGACCAGGGCTTATCTTTTGAAGAAGTAGTTGAAGCTATCACTGCCTATCAAGAAAAAACCAAGTTACTTTTTGTCCTAGCCAAAGTCGATAACTTGGTGAAGAACGGCCGTTTAGGCAAGCTTATCGGTACAGTCGTTGGCCTTCTAAATATCCGTATGGTCGGGGAAGCTAGTGAAACTGGAACCCTTGAATTGCTACAAAAAGCACGAGGAGCAAAGAAATCAGTTCAAACAGCCTATGAAGAGTTGATAAAAGCTGGATATGCTGGTGGCCGTATTGTCATGGCTCAACGCAATAACGAGAAATGTTGTCAACAGCTCTCAGAGCGAATCCGCGAAACCTTCCCACAAGCGGACATTAAGATTCTACCTACATCTGGCCTCTGCAGTTTTTATGCGGAAGATGGCGGTTTGCTGATGGGATATGAAATTGATTAATTGCATTCTTGACAAGAGGTGACCATCATCTCTTGTTTTTTTATGGTACAATAGAGCTATGAAACATTTTGATACTATTGTCATCGGTGGAGGTCCTGCTGGTATGATGGCTACGATTTCCAGTAGCTTTTATGGACAGAAAACCCTCCTCATCGAAAAAAATCGGAAACTTGGAAAAAAATTAGCTGGGACTGGTGGGGGACGTTGCAATGTGACCAACAATGGTAGCTTGGACGACCTGCTAGCTGGCATCCCTGGGAACGGACGCTTTCTCTACAGTGTCTTCTCCCAATTTGATAACCATGATATCATTAATTTTTTTACGGAAAATGGTGTTAAACTTAAAGTCGAGGACCACGGCCGCGTCTTTCCTGCTAGTGACAAGTCTCGAACCATTATCGAAGCCTTAGAAAAGAAAATCACTGAGCTAGGTGGTCAAGTTGCTACTCAAACCGAAATTGTTTCGGTTAAAAAGGTGGATGACCAATTTGTTCTTAAATCAGCTGACCAAAGCTTCACTTGTGATAAATTGATTGTCACAACTGGTGGGAAATCCTATCCTTCCACTGGCTCAACTGGTTTTGGCCATGAGATTGCCCGTCATTTTAAGCATACCATTACCGAGCTTGAGGCTGCTGAGAGTCCATTGTTAACAGATTTTCCACACAAAGCGCTTCAGGGGATTTCACTAGACGATGTGACCTTAAGCTATGGCAAGCATGTCATCACGCATGATCTCCTCTTTACCCACTTTGGTCTATCCGGTCCTGCTGCCCTACGTATGTCTAGCTTTGTCAAGGGTGGGGAAGTTCTCTCATTGGATGTTTTACCTCAACTTTCTGAGAAGGACTTGGTTGCATTTCTAGAAGAGAATCGTGAAAAATCCTTGAAAAATGCCTTAAAAACTTTGCTTCCAGAACGCTTGGCAGAATTTTTTGTGCAAGGCTATCCGGAAAAAGTCAAACAACTGACTGAAAAGGAACGAGAACAACTTCTCCAGTCTATCAAAGCACTCAAAATCCCTGTTACTGGCAAAATGTCCCTTGCCAAGTCCTTTGTCACCAAAGGCGGCGTCAGTCTCAAGGAAATCAATCCTAAAACTCTAGAAAGTAAGCTGGTCCCTGGCCTCCACTTTGCTGGCGAGGTCATGGATATCAATGCCCACACAGGTGGCTTTAACATCACTTCTGCCCTTTGTACCGGCTGGGTGGCGGGATCAAATCCAATCTAAATCTAAATTATTCAATGGCTAAATCAGCCCCAAAAGAAAGGAACTACTTTGGAACATATTATCTTGTTAAGGGGAGTTACTCCTAATGGAAAAAATGCTATCCCTAAAATGTCTTATCTAGTAGATATCTTGACAGAAGCTGGTTTTCAACAAGTTCGAACCTATATTCAAAGTGGTAATATCATTCTTGAAAGTAACTTAGCCTTAGAAAAAATACGAGAACAGGTTCATACTCTAATAAAGAAAAAGATTGGAGCCGATCTCAAAATAATCATTAAGAATAAGGATATTTTTAAAAACATTATCCAAGAAAACCCTTTTAGAGAACACTATCTTTATGACCGTATACACGTGATTTTTTATCAAGAATCTATTCAAAGCCTCCCTTTAGACAAATTGAAAATTGATTACAGCGAAGAAGAAATTTGTGTCGGTAACCACTGTCTCTACCTCTATCTCCCTAGAACTGCAAAACGAAAAAAGCTCAATACTAACTATCTTGAAAAGCTTTTCAATGTGGATTTGACCATGCGAAAACTAAATGTGGTAGAAAAATTATTAAGCAAGTAGTACTTAAATTTAGTAAAAATCGGAAGAATACTCCTCCGATTTTATTTTGTCTGAGTTTGGACATAGTGGGCAATGACATCTGATGTGTACTGGGCTGTTCCTGTTCCAAATTTGTCAATGTTTTCCTTAAACTCTGGATTATAGACATAGCCTTTTCCAATATGACCAAAGACCTCAATAGAGCAGTCAAATCCATAAGTACGAATGGCTTGCAAGAGTTTGGCTGCTTCTTCTTGGTTTTCAGACGCTGTTATCGGTAGACCAGCTTGAAGATTTTGTGCCAATGCTTTAAAGACTTGATTGAAGGCAGCCGTAGCCTCATCTTCGTGACCTTTTTGGCGCTCCAGCGCTTGGTCCATGACTTCTTGTCCATATTTCTCTACCGCCTCTTGGTGGTATTTTTGATGGTCTTGGTAGTTAAATCCAGCAAATTTCTCTTGAATGCTCATTTCTCTTTCTCCTTTTTGTTCTTGAATGGTTTTCTGCAAGGTGGAAATCAAGGTATCCAGATGTTCCCTTTCTCGAGTCAAATAGTCCAACTGTCTGGTCAGATGAGACAATAGATCTGTCCTTTCCTCCTTTAATAGCTCTGCTATTTTTTCTAAAGAAAAACCTAGATATTTGTAATACAGAATGACCTGCAGCCGTTCCAAATCATCCTGACTGTAGGTTCGATAGCCATTGTCCGACTTTAAAGGAACCAAAAGTTCTATCTTATCGTAGTGGTGCAGGGTCTTGACAGAGACACCCGAAAGCTGCGCAGCTTCTTTTATATGGTACATGATTTCCTCCTTACAATAATAGTATACCCCCTCCCCTTAGGTCAGAGTCAAGCGTTTTTGTGAGATTTTTTAAACTTTTTGAGAAAGGTGTGAAAACTTGAAAATGGTTTTCTTGACAGACCTTAGAAAACATGATAGGATAGTCAAGTCTATCAATCAAAAGAAAAGCTCATCTTGAGTACTGATAAGGCTATTTGCCAAGGGCAGTAGCTTTTTCTTTTGTAATACTAATTTTAGGAGTTTAACTATGTCTGAAAAATCGCAATGGGGTTCTAAACTAGGCTTTATCCTAGCATCTGCTGGTTCAGCCATCGGACTTGGAGCTGTTTGGAAATTCCCCTACATGACTGCTGCCAACGGTGGAGGAGGCTTTTTATTAGTCTTTCTCATTTCCACTATTCTAATCGGTTTCCCTCTTTTGCTAGCTGAATTTGCCCTCGGCCGAAGCGCTGGTGTCTCTGGGATTAAAACATTTGGAAAACTAGGCAAGAATAGTAAGTACAACTTTATCGGTTGGATTGGTGCCTTTGCCCTTTTTATTCTCTTATCTTTCTACAGTGTTATCGGTGGATGGATTCTGGTTTATCTGGGGATTGAGTTTGGAAAATTATTCCAACTTGGTGAAACGAGTGATTATGCTCAATTATTTACTTCAATCATTTCAAATCCATCCATTGCCCTAGGAGCTCAAGCAGCCTTTATCCTATTGAATATCTTTATTGTATCACGAGGTGTTCAGAAAGGGATTGAAAGAGCTTCTAAGGTCATGATGCCCCTGCTCTTTATTATCTTTGTCGTCATCATCGGTCGCTCCCTCAGCTTGCCAAATGCCATGGAAGGTGTTCTTTACTTCCTCAAACCAGACTTTTCTAAGCTGACAAGTGCTGGTCTCCTCTATGCTCTGGGACAATCTTTCTTTGCCCTCTCACTAGGGGTTACCGCCATGCTGACCTATGCGTCCTACTTGGACAAGAAAACCAATCTGGTCCAATCAGGAATCTCCATCGTAGCCATGAATATCTCGGTATCCATCATGGCAGGTCTAGCCATTTTCCCGGCCATGTCAGCCTTCAATATCCAGTCTGAAGGGGGGCCGAGCTTGCTCTTTATCGTCTTGCCTCAACTCTTTGATAAGATGACTTTTGGAACCATTTTCTACATTCTCTTCCTCTTGCTCTTCCTCTTTGCGACGGTCACTTCTTCTGTCGTAATGCTGGAAATCAATGTGGGTAATATCACCAATCAGGACAACAGCAAGCGTACCAAGTGGAGCACCATTTTAGGAATCTTGACCTTTGTCTTTGGAATTCCTTCAGCCTTGTCTTACGGTGTCATGGCGGATGTTCACATTTTTGAGAAGACTTTCTTTGACGCTATGGACTTCTTGGTTTCCAATCTTCTCATGCCATTTGGAGCCCTCTGCCTTTCACTTTTTACAGGCTACATCTTCAAAAAGGCTCTTGCTATGGAGGAACTTCATCTTGATGAAACAGCATGGAAACAGGGACTTTTCCAAGTCTGGCTCTTCCTTCTTCGTTTCATCATTCCAATCATCATCATTGTGGTCTTTATCGCCCAATTTATGTAATCAAAAAGGACTTGAGTAGTGAACTCAGGCCCTTTCTTTTTTATGGATGGCTAACAATCAATTCCAGACCTTGCCCTTCTAAGATCCAAGATTCAACATCACTTGGTAGGATAAAGTGGCTACCTTTTTGAATTGGATAGTTTTTCCCGTCAACAGTCAGTTGACCTTGACCAGCCAAGACACTAAACAAGCTGTATTCAGCTGTCTTTTCGAAGTCAACTTTTCCTGTGATTTCCCACTTGTAAACTGCAAAGAAATCATTGGATACAAGGAGAGTGGAACGCAAATCATCTGCTTTGACAGTCACAGGACGGCTATTGGCAGGCTCGCCAATGTTCAAAACATCGATAGATTTTTCAAGGTGAAGTTCACGCAAGTTGCCCTTGTCGTCCTTGCGGTCAAAGTCATAGACACGGTAAGTGGTATCGCTAGACTGCTGGGTTTCAAGAATCAAAATTCCTGATCCAATAGCATGCATGGTGCCACTTGGTACATAGAAGAAATCTCCAGCCTTAACAGGCACTTTTGTCAGCAAGGCATCCCAGTTTTTGTCCTCGATTTGCTGGCGGAGTTCTTCTTTGGATTTAGCATTGTGGCCATAGATAATCTCTGAACCTTCATCCGCAGCGATGATGTACCAGCATTCTGTTTTTCCGAGTTCGCCTTCATGCTCTAGTCCATAAGCATCGTCTGGGTGAACTTGGACACTGAGCCAGTCGTTGGCATCGAGAATCTTCGTCAAGAGTGGAAATACAGGTTCTGGACGATTGCCAAATAATTCACGGTGTTCCGCATACAAAGTAGCTAGATCTGTTCCTTCAAAGCGACCATTGGCAACTTTAGAGACACCATTTGGATGAGCTGAGATAGCCCAGTATTCCCCGATTTTTTCACTTGGGATATCATAGCCAAACTCATCACGTAGCTTGGTTCCACCCCAAATTTTTTCTTGCATAACTGATTGTAAAAATAATGGTTCTGACATCATATTCTCCTGTCTGATTTTTCTCCCCTCATTATAGCAAAAAAAGAGTTCGAATTGAACTCTTTTTAATATCTTATAAAGTAGGGAGAAAATTTTATAAAAATAGTGAATAAATCCCTTCTTATGCTATAACTTTTGTTGGCGATCAAACTCTACTATGTCCTATTTCATACGATAAAAATCAATCACTAGACCGGCAGGGCCTTTAACTAATAAGGACTCTGTTCCCCAATCCGTTTCACAAGGACCGTGTAAAATCTCGACACCGATCTCTTTTAAACGTTGGTAATTCTGATTTAGATCCTCAACCTCAATATGAAGAATGATTCCTGACCGAAAGTTTTCCAAAGGAACCAAATGATTTTGGGACAACATCAGACAGTGACTGCCAATCGTAAACTGAGCAAAACTGTCATCAACATAATCGGACTTTTTATCCAAAATACGCTCCAAGTCAGCACAGGCTTTGGGAACATCTGAAACGATAATATCTAATTGATTTAAATTCATTTACTATCCTCCATAAAAAGACCGGATTACTCCGATCTTTTTAAGTTCCACGAAGGAATTATTTAATTGCGCGTGATTGCAAACCTTCTTCTTCCAAGAAGAGACGGAATGGTACGAGTTCTTCTGCTTCGTATTTTTCCTTGAAGGCTTTGATTGCTTCTTCTGAGTGAAGTTTTGGATCCAATTCAAGTACTTCTACTGGAAGTGGACGGTGTGGAGTGATGCGAGCATCGATAACAACAGTTTTACCTTCTTTGTTCAATTTAACAGCTTCTGCAACAACTGCATCGATATCTTCGATACGGTTTACTGTAAATCCAACAGCTCCTTGAGCTTCAGCAATTTTAGCGTAGTCAGCGTTTGTGAAGTCACAACCAAACAAGTGTTTGTTTGTGTCTTCGTATTTGTCCTTGATGAAGGCATATTTATCATTTGAGAAGACAACGTTGATAACTGGAAGGTCGTATTGAACGTTTGTGATAACGTCTGGGTAGCACATGTTAAATGCTCCATCACCCATGATGTTCCATACTTGGCGATCTGGATTGTCTTTCTTAGCAGCGATACCACCAGGAAGGGCAATACCCATTGTCGCAAAGAGTGGAGATGTGCGCCACATGTTCTTAGGTGTCATGTGAAGGTGACGAGTAGATGTTTGAGTAGTGTCACCTACGTCGATTGAGTAGATAGCGTCTTGATCAGCATGTTTGTTGATTGCATTGTAAACTTGGTACAATTGCAATTCACCCTCAGTTTTACCTTCGAGTTTGTTCATGTAATCACGCCAGTTTTGGTTGTTCTTAACGTTTGCACGCCACCATGGAGTTGATTCAACTGGGTTTACTTTATCAAGGATAGCTTTAGCTGCTTGACCTGCGTCACCAAGGATTGAAGCGTCAAGGGCATGACGTTTACCAAGTTTGTAAGGGTCAATATCCACTTGGATGAATTTTTCAGTATTCTTGAATGCTTCGTAAACTTCAGCAAATGGGAAGTTTGAACCAAGGAAAAGAACTGTGTCTGCTTCAAAGACCACTTCGTTGGCTGGTTTCCAACCAACACGGTAAGCAGAACCTGTCAAACCTTCATAGTTCCATTCGAAAGCTTCAAAGTTTTTACCAGTTGTGATGATTGGTGCTTTGATTTTACGTGACAATTCAGTGATCACTTCACCAGCTTTCACACCACCGTAACCAGCGTAAATAACTGGACGTTCAGCATTGTTCAAGATTTCAACAGCTTTGTTGATTTCAACTTCGTTCAAAGCAGGAGCGATGAATGAACGTTCGTATGAACCTGAACCGTAGTATGAATTTTCGTCGATTTCTTGGAAACCGAAGTTTACTGGGATTTCAACAACAGCTGGACCTTTTTTAGAAACTGCAGCACGGCAAGCTTCGTCAATAACTTTTGGCAATTGCTCAGCGTAAGCTACACGTTTGTTGTATACAGCGATACCGTTGTACATTGGGTTTTGGTTCAATTCTTGGAAAGCATCCATGTTCAATTCGTTAACTGGACGTGATCCAAGGATTGCTAGGAATGGAGTGTTATCCATAGCTGCATCGTAAACACCGTTAATCAAGTGAGTCGCACCTGGACCACCTGAACCAACTGCAACCCCGATTGAGCCGCCGAATTTAGCTTGCATAACCGCTGCAAGAGCACCTGTTTCTTCGTGGCGAACTTGCAAGAAACGGATATCTTTGTCTTCAGCCAAAGCGTCCATCAATGAGCTGAGTGTTCCTGATGGGATACCGTAGATTGTGTCTACGCCCCATGTTTTCAATACATTAAGCATTGCTGCAGATGCAGTAATTTTCCCTTGAGTCATAATGATAACTCTCCTTCAAATATTTTTAAATTTACTAAGAAACATTCATATAAATTATGAAAACGCTTTTAGTAAATTTATTACAATTCTAATTTACCACATTTAATTTTAGTTTACTAAGAATCTGCTCAGAAGTTTCTATTCTCTATTACAGTACAGCTTGAAAACGTTTTTAATATCTGTTTTATAATAAAAAGCGAGCAAGCCCGCTTTTAATCTATTTTACTAAAGTTTAGTAGGAGTGAACTGGTCAGAACAGATACAGAACTAAAGGCCATGGCTAGACCTGCCAGTTCTGGGTTGAGGGCCAGTCCAACACCTGAAAAGACTCCTGCTGCTATCGGAATTCCGACGACGTTGTAGATAAAGGCCCAGAAAAGATTGAGCAGAATTCGATTAAAGGTTTTCTTACTCATGTCAAAGGCACGAACCACTCCTAAGAGATTATTGGTTGTCAAGACCAAATCTGCTGACTCGATGGCGATATCTGTTCCAGCTCCCATGGCAATTCCCACATCTGCAACACTGAGCGCAGGGGCATCATTGATGCCATCACCAACAAAGGCTACTTTTCCAGCCGCTTGTAGTTTATGGATTTCGTTGGCTTTTTCTTCTGGCAAGACACCTGCAATGACCTCTTCGATTCCAATCTGATCTGCAATAGCACGCGCCACACCTGCATTGTCTCCTGTCAGCATGACTGTTTTAAGGCCTCGTTTTTTCAACTGACTGATGGCTAGCTTAGCATTTTCCTTAGGGATATCTTGCAGAGCAAGCAAGCCTTTGATTTCATTGTCCACAGCCAAAAACACAACTGTCTTAGCTTCTTTTTCCAGTTCTTCTAGTTTATCTTGATAAGTGCTAGAAATGTTCATGCCATCCAGCATTTTAGCATTTCCAAGCAGAACTTGTTTTCCATTGATTTGCCCTGAGACACCTTTTCCGTGCAAAGCTTGGAAATTTTCAACAGTTTGTAACTCAAGTCCAACTTCACTCGCTCGTTTCACAACGGCTTCAGCCAGTGGGTGTTGAGAAGCTTCTTCCAAAGAGGCTGCCAATCCAAGCACTTCTACTTCATCGCCGATGATATCTTTCACCACAGGCTTCCCTTCCGTCAAAGTCCCAGTCTTATCAAAGACAAGAGTTTGGACTTTCTGGATTTCCTGTAGAACCATTCCATTTTTGAGGAGAACTCCCATCTTGGCACTGCGTCCTGTCCCTACCATAAGGGCTGTCGGTGTTGCGAGCCCCAAGGCACAAGGGCAGGCGATAATCAAAACTGCCACTCCGTAGAGAAGAGAGGACACAAAGCTAGCTCCAAGCACGACTACACTATCTCTCAACAAGACAAACCAAACCCAAAAGGTCACAATCCCTAAAATGACAACTGCTGGAACAAAAATCCCTGAAACTTTATCAGTCAAGTCCTGAATCGGAGCACGACTTGTCTGAGCTTTCTTCACAAAATCCACAATCTGAGCCAAAACAGTCTCTGAACCAACTTTTTCTGCTCTAAAAACAAGTGTTCCACTATTATTGATGGTTGAACCAATGACGGTATCTCCAACTGTCTTGTCCACAGGCAGACTCTCACCTGTCACCATAGACTCATCAATACTAGAGATACCTTCTACTACGACACCATCAACAGCAATCTTTTCACCGGGACGCACTCGAATCAGGTCACCTACCTTGACTTGCTCCAAAGGGACTTGAACATAGCGATCCTCACGCAAGACTTCTGCTGTTTTAGCCTGCAAGTCCAGCAATTTCTCCACAGCTTGGGAAGTATTTTTCCGCATTTTCTCCTCAAAAACGGCTCCCATAAGAACGAAGAAGAAGATAAAGGCAGCACTTTCAAAGTAAACGGGGAGGCCAGCGAAGAGGGCAACTAAGCTATAGAAATAGGCCACTAGGGTTCCCAGAGCAACCAAGGTATCCATGTTGGCATTGTGCTTTTTAAAACTAGCCCAAGCACTTTGGATATAAGGACCACCTGCTACTAGCATAATCGGTGTTGTGGCTAAAAAGGTGCCCCAACGCATGACTTGGTGACTAATTCCTCCTGTCGACATCCCAATCATGAGGATTACAAGAGGCACAGTAAAGATACTAGTAATCCAAAAACGCTGTAAAAGTGATAGAGATTTTCGAGTCTTCTCAACAACTGTATAGCTTCCCTTTTGCATCTTCATACCACAAGAAAATTCATGTTGACCTAATTCTTGAGGTGTAAAACGAATGACTTTCTCCTCATCTACGCCGATTGGTTCCAAGATGCCTTCTTCTTCAAACAGAATTTCCTTGTAACAGTTTGAAGGAGTTGCTCGATGAAAGGTGATCTCAGCTGGAATCCCTTTTTGAAGCTGTATATGAGCTGGATGGTAGCCTTTGTCTGCCGTGATACGGATTTTTTGAACACCATTTTCAACACTTGCTTTTACAATTTCAGTCATATCATTCTCCTATTCTACAATCATCTTGCCGTGCATCATATTCATGCCACAAGAGAAACCATACTCTCCAGCCTGCTCAGGCGTGATTTCCACTATATACTCTTCCCCCATAGGCAGGTCCGCATGGACACCAAAGTCTGGAAAAACAATTTGGTCCAAACATGGTGAAGGATCCTTGCGGTCAAAGACAATGCGGGCTGGCACTGATTTCTTGAGGATAATCAACTCAGGCGTATAGCCCCCCATGACCTCCACTCGAATCTCTTGGTAGCCCTTTTTTTGCTGGGCTTTTTGTCCAGATTTTTCAGGCTTTTTGAAAAACCAAAACAAGATAAACGCGATAAGGGTAATACAAACAATGGTTACAATACTATTTAACATGACGTCTCCTTTACATACAATTACATCTTACTTCTGTTACAGCACTTGATTTCTTCTTAGAAATCGCAGCTTCCAAGTCAGCCAAGTCAGCCAGAGTAAAATCACATTCCATAATCAAATCAGCCAACAAGTTCTTAATCCTACGAGAACAAACCTTGTCCTTGATATCTTGGACAAGTAAATCCCGACTTTGGTCCAAAGTTAAAAGGGCTGAATAGACAAAGAACTTGCCTTCTTTTTTCCTTGTCAGACACTCTTTCTCAACCAAACGAGCCAAAAGAGTTTGAATGGTTGACTTGGACCAGTCGAACCGCTCCGCCAGAACCCTGATCAAATCCGTACTAGTCTGCTCTCCTTGCATCCAAATAATCTTCATGACCTGCCATTCTGCATCTGAAATCTGCATAATCACACCTCCAAAATCTACATTTGTCAATTACAATCATCAGTATACTATTAAAATCTACATTTGTCAACTATGAAATTAATTTTTTCTTTGAAAAATTGAATTTTAACCATATGATAAAGGATTTCCAGTCAATTTTTACTATATAAACTATAAAAATATGCTATACTAAAGAAAAAAGAAAACAACCACTAGGGGTGCGTAAAGCTGAGATTAACAACTGTTAGACCCTTTGACTCAATCTAGGTAATGCTAGCTGATGGAAGTGGAAATGATAATGTGGACTAGCAGTCTTCTATTACCTTTCTAAAACAGACCAGCTTGTTCTTAAGAATACAAACTTCAGTTGGTTGGGAGGTTTTAGATGACTTATTTACCCGTTGCCTTAACCATTGCAGGGACTGACCCTAGTGGTGGGGCTGGCATTATGGCTGACTTAAAGTCATTCCAAGCTAGAGATGTCTATGGAATGGCTGTTGTGACAAGTCTTGTCGCTCAAAATACCAGAGGCGTTCAGCTAATCGAGCATGTTTCTCCTCAAATGTTGAAAGCCCAATTGGACAGTGTCTTTTCTGATATCCCACCTCAGGCTGTAAAAACTGGGATGTTGGCAACTACTGAAATCATGGAAATTATCCAGCCCTATCTTAAAAAGCTGGATTGTCCCTACGTCCTTGATCCTGTTATGGTCGCTACGAGCGGAGACACCCTGATTGATACCAGTGCGAGAAGCTACCTAAAAACAAACCTGCTTCCCCTTGCAAGCATTATCACACCCAATCTTCCTGAAGCAGAAGAAATTGTTGGTTTTTCAATTCATAATCCTGAAGACATGCAACGTGCTGGTCGCCTGATTTTAAAAGAATTTGGTCCTCAGTCTGTGGTCATCAAAGGTGGCCATCTCGAAGGTGGTGCCAAGGATTTCCTCTTTACCAAGGATGAACAATTTGTCTGGGAAAGTCCAAGAATTCAAACCTGTCACACCCATGGTACTGGATGTACCTTTGCCGCTGTGATTACGGCTGAACTAGCCAAGGGCAAAAGTCTTTACCAGGCAGTTGATAAGGCCAAGGCCTTTATCACAAAAGCTATTCAAGACGCCCCTCAACTCGGTCATGGTTCTGGCCCAGTCAACCATACAAGCTTTAAAGATTAAAAAAACTCTCTAGTTCCCACTTTAAGGGAATTAGAGAGTTTTTGTACTTCTTCAAACTAGGTCAGCTTTATCTGCAATCTCAAAGCTGTATTTTGAGCAACCTGCAGCTAGCTTCCTAGTTTGCTCTTTAATTTTCATTGAGTATTAATTAGAAAATAATATCATCCAACTTTGTTAAAAAGGCTTGCGTTTTTGCCTCTACATCTTCTGCTTGCATCAGATCACGTACGACAGCTACACCAGCTATACCCGTACCGATAAGTTGGTCAATGTTCTCTGATGTCAAGCCGCCAATAGCAACTACTGGAATGGCAACCCTTTGGCAAATTGTTTTCAAGGTTGAAATCAGGGTGATAGGCGCATTTTCCTTGGTCGTAGTCGGGAAAATGGCTCCTGTCCCCAAATAATTCGCCCCTCCTTCTTCTGCCTCAATGGCTCTTTTTACAGTTTTAGCTGTGACACCGAGGATTTTTTCAGGACCTAGGACTTTGCGGGCAACCGAAACTGGTAGTTCATCGTCTCCGATATGCAGACCAGCAGCATCAACCGCAAGACAGATATCCAAACGATCATCGATGATCAGGGGTACCTGATAGGCATCTGTTATTTCCTTGACTTGTTTTGCCAGTTGATAATATTGATTGGTTGTGAGATTTTTTTCTCGTAATTGGACTATGGTAACCCCTGAACGGCAAGCCCTCTCAACCTTTTCAAGAAAGCTTTCCACGGAATCTTGGTAGCGATTGGTTACCAGATACAGTCTAAGCGCCTCTCTGTTCATAAACATCTCCTTTGATGGCTTCTAACCAGTTTTCATCTCTTTTTAGAAGAGAGAGTTGATTGAGAACTTGATAACGAAATTCTTCCAATCCCATTCCTTGAACAACTATTCTCTCAGCAGAGATATTGAGATAAGAAACTGCTAGGCAAGAAGCTTCAAATGCGGTCTTTCCTTGGCTGAGAAAAACAGCTGTCAAGGCTCCAACTAAGTCTCCTGTTCCTGTTATACAGTCTAATTCTGCACAGCCATTTCCCAGTACAGCGACCTGATTCTTCGAAACGATGAGGTCCTTGGGGCCTGTGACTAAGAATGACATACCTGGATAGGTCTGACACCAGTCTTTCAAAACTTGAAGCAAATCCTCAGTTTCTTGATCTTTAGCACTCGCATCGACCCCAACGCCGTGATGTTTTAAGCCAACAAGACTTCGAATTTCTGACATGTTTCCTTTAAGGACCGTAGGTCTATAGTCTAAAAGGTCTTTAACTAAGCTCTTACGAATGGATGAAGCTGTTACGCCAACCGCATCTACTACCATTGGGAGACCAGCTTGAGCTGCATAAGAAGCTGTCATACGGATTGCTTTTTCCTTCTCAGCTGACAAATGCCCCAAATTGATGAAGAGTGCCTGGCTTTGCTTAGTAAAATCAAGAACCTCACGAGGGTCATCTGCCATGACAGGTTTGCATCCCAGAGCCAAAATCCCATTTGCTAGCATCTCACAAGAAATCTCATTGGTAATGCAGTGAATGAGGGAAGTCGTTCCCAGAGGAAAAGGATTTGTCAATTCCTGCATCAGTTTATCCTTTCATCAAAGAAATATCCCTGCACTTTTTTAAAGAATTCCTGCTTGATTAAAAATCGAAAGGCAATAAAGGAAATCGCTGTACCGATTAGGGTTGCTCCGAAAAATCGAGGAGTGTAGATAAACCAGCTAAGCTTAGCAGCCGATCCTGTAAAGAGTACCATAACAGGATAGGAAACAATAGAACCGATAATACCTGTTCCCAAAATCTCTCCTAGAGCAGAATAATGGAATTTTCGACCGTACTTATAAAAGAGACCTGCTAGAAGGGCTCCAAAAGTCGCTCCTGTGAGAGCTAAAGGCGGAATCCCTTGAGTCGTCATACGGATAAAGGCTGTCACTGTAGCCATAGCCAAGGCATACACAGGTCCCATCATGATTCCTGCTAGAATATTAACTACACTGGACATCGGTGCCATTCCCTCAATCCGAAAGATAGGCGTAAGGACTACATCAAGGGCAATCATCATAGATAAAATGGTTAATTTATGAACTTGTAATTGGTGCTTTCTCATGTTTATTATTCTCCTTTTTCTAAAGACTGTAAATCGCTCTTCCAGGTTTGGTGTTGGTAGGCCATTTCCCAAAATTTAGCTTCCATATGAACACTAATGTGGAAGGCATCTAGCATTTTTTTCTTGTCTGTCTCGTCACTTTCTCGATAGAGTTGATTGACCAGAGCCCCTTCCTCTCTGATTTGCTGCTCCAACTCATCCGTAATATAAGTTTCAATCCATTGTTGGTAGAGAGGATTTGGTGATGGATTAAGATTGAGTTCCTTGCCTATATCATGGTACAACCATGGACACGGAAGTAAGCTCGCAAAAGCAATGGCTAGATTTGCTTCTTCAAATTGTCGATAAATATGCGAAACATAATGATAACAGGTTGGAGCAATTGGTTGCCGCTCCATTTCCTCATCATTAATTTTCAATTCCTTGAAAAATTGTTGGCGGATAAATAACTCACCCTCCACTAGACTCTGGGCATTTTGTTTCAAGAGTCTTTTCATCTCTTGGTTGGAAGTCTTTTCAGCCAAGATATCATAGGCTTTTGAAAAAGCATTTAAGTAGTAGGCATCCTGTATCAAGTAGTAACGGAAAATAGACGGGTCTAAATTTCCCTTTTGTAACTGCAAAACAAAGGGGTGCCTAAAGGAAGCCTGCCAGGACTCCCTCGATATTTCCATTGCAATATCTGTAAATTCCATAATAACTCCTTTATAAAAATAAACTGGTTTGAAGAATTAAAAATATAAGTAGGTAGATTAATTTTGTTTTTTTAGCAATATAAAAAGTCCTATAGCTATTCTTCAACTGTGCATGTTCGTCATATCCATGCGCCGACAGAGCTCTCAGATAAAGATGACGCCACCTAAAGACTGTCATCAGAACCTTGCTGTAAATCAAGGGAGACCAAAAATGCAGTTCTTGGCCACGTAACAAACAGGCCTCCTTTAAAGATTTAATTTCCTTCTGAATCAGAGGAAAAGCATTGAAAACCACTAGCAAGGCATAGGCCCAAGAACGTGACAATCCCTTTTGGGATAAATACAATAGTAACTCTTTTAGTGAGATGCTTGAGATAAATACAATTCCTATACAAACTGTCACAAAAGCCCTGCTTCCAAGTATAACTGCTTGAGAAGCATCACCATGCAAATGAACTGCCCAGTAGTTGGCAAAGGCTGGTAGAATAGCTAATAAAAGCATCCAAACCATCATACGAAACTTACGGTAAAAACTCATATAGACCATGCAAAAGAAGACGACCGATAAATTGAGAGTAACCGATGGAACAAAGGAGGTTTCCAAGGATAAAATCAGCAAGAAGAGACTGATAATCGGTGTCTGAGTTGCTACTTTGACCATACTATCTCACCTCCCTTATATTATATTTAGTGCAGTTAGCTACTGCCAAAGCCCAAGTGGTACACTTGGAATAAGC
>NZ_JUPG01000188.1 GCF_001074825.1 Streptococcus pseudopneumoniae | reverse complement strand
TCCCATCATGAGAATAAAGCTAGTTGCGGCTACTGCTCCAACACTAATTAAGGCTTTAGTTTTGACTTTATTTAACATCTTAGACCTTCTTTCTATAAAAACTAGGTCAAGAATAACAAAAAGGACTTGTAAGTTTTATCACATCACAACGAAAGGTAATTCCTACATTTCAGGCGAAAAATCGTACAGTTCAGAGAAAAATATCAAAATTAGCTGTCTTCAGTTTATAATATAAATATGAACAAATTAAAAGAAGAAAATTTGAGAAGAGCTCTTTCTCATATTGAACGCCATAAACAAGCCATAAATACAAGTAATAATAGTGAGGATAATGATTTTCATAAATTATTACTCCAATTTAGCTATGATGTATATGAAAGAATCAAGGCAAATAAAAAACCCTATCCGAATTTAGATTCAGATAAAGTTTTTTAACCATCTAACAAGTTTACATACTTTCCTTAGTTTTGGAGTTTATGAAACGCCAACTGAATCCTAGAACCAACATCAGATTGATGAAAAGGTACACAGCCGTAAAACTAGTTAAACCATGTTGCCTGATATCATCAAAGTATAAAGTCGGTTCAGTAAAGAACAAATAAATTCCATAGACCTCCACGAAAATAAGAAAACTGATAAAACCAATAAGGAAAAGTCCACTGGCAATAAGAAAGAGTCTCCATAAAAGAATGAGAATTCCTCCTACTGCTAAAAAAATTACTGGGATAAGGAGTAAATCATTCATGACTTTCTCCTTCCTAATCAATCAATTGACGATAATGGGTGGCAAGAGAGGAATCAAACTCTTCTAATTTTTGAACTAAGTCCAAATACACCTCTTTTTCATATTCTTCAAAGTCCACACCTCGATGATTTTGAAGAGTGATTTCCAATTGGCTAGTGAGTTCTCGTTTGGAAAAGCTGTAATCGCCTGTCACTTCCTCATAATGTTCCTTTAACTCCTTGTAGGCTTGGTATTCTTCAGGTGTTTGAAATCCCTGTACCAAAGCCTCTTCTAATTGATAATAGGTATCTTCCATCATAATTGTTACCTCGTTTCTTTCTATCTTTATTCTACCGCGCTTTTCATTTCTTGTCCGCTATTTGTATCTATTTTTTAATCCAATTCAAAAGAAAGTTGTTCCTGCTTTTCGTTTCCTTTTTCATGGAATTGTCTTAAGGCTTGATCTATAATATCTAAATCCGTTTCTGTTTCAATCAATGGCGCGAGTACATCGTATTCGGCCTTTTTTGTTTGATAATCCTCTTCCTTTGGAAAATTTTTCTCAATTTCTACTCTAGCAGTAGTCCATTTATCCTTTAATTCATCCAATAAGTTCTGAGTTTTCACTTGGTCCTCTTTAATGTGTTCAATCGTATGCTGAAGCCTTTGAATTGTCCCCAAAGGAGAATACAAATCTAAACTGACAGAATACTGATTTTCTCCTACAATCTTAACAGAGAAGGTTTCAGGAAGAGGTTGATTTGTTGGAAGACTAAGCATTTTAATGTCAAATCCTCGATAACTAGCTAGGGTTCGAAATTCTTTGCTGTCAGCTTGATTATGACGGATAAGACGGTGTAGGGATTCACCTGCTTCAGCTCGTTGATCAAAAGCTTGCTTGCCTACTGTCATAGAAAATGCCTGGTCTTTCGACATTTCAGACTGTTGAATGTCGCCTTCATACTTGCTTAATCGTTTCTCTAGAATAGGTATATTTTCTTCACAGTAAGAGATTGTATGACGATAGTGATCCTTGCTGCGTTGAAAGGCGCGTCTTTGATTTTCTAATAGAGTTAGATCATTCTCTAGTTCCATCTTATATTTGAGATAAGGATTACCTGTTGCTAGTGCCTTAAAATCAGAAGCTGTCATGGTCTGCTCATCAATATCTTCTGCAGCACGAATCGGCTCCTTAGAAGTCATAATCTGCTTAATATAACGGAGTTTGTTCTCCTGAGTTGCCCATAGATAATTATCAAATGAACCTTTGGTAATGTAGTGGTAAATATCCACTTCCTTGTTTTCATTTCCTTGTCGGATAATACGTCCATTGCGTTGCTGAATGTCACTTGGTCTCCACGGTACATCCAGGTGATGAACTGCTTTCATCTTGCTCTGAACATTTAAACCTGTTCCTCCTTTTTCAGTTGAAGCAAGGAGAATCCGCACCTCTCCTGCATTGACCTTTCGAGACAAACTATTCTTCTTTTCATCACTATTGGCATCATGTACAAAGGCAATTTCTTTACTAGGGATTCCTCTATCAACTAATAAAGCCTTTATTTCAGAATAGACATCAAAGCCATTATCCTTTTTCTTAGGTGTGCCAATATCTGAAAAAATCATCTGAGTAGCCTTATTTCCCATTCCCTCACGATAAATTCTCTCAACATTATCCACTACCTGAAGCAGTTTATGATTGTCTGCTAGACTATAGCTAGAGTCCAATAAACGCATATCAATAGCTAGTTTCCGTGCCTCACCTGTTATCTTTAACATGTTATCCTGGCTCGGATCAACTGTTCCACATTTGACAGCATCTGACCTCATAACTAATTCTTCTAAATAGAGTTTCTGGTTTTCAGTTAACTCACTCTCAATAGGGATAATATGAGCTTCTGGAACAGGTAAATCCAACATATCTTGTGTTTGAATGTCGGCTGTTTCTTTATAGATTTTCATCAACTCAGGTAGATTGACAAACTTTTTAAATCGTTTCTTAGGTTGGTACTTATCCCCTGTAGGAGCTAATTCCATAGAGTTTTGAATTTCTCCAAAAGCACCTACCCAAGAGTCAAAATAATCAACTTGATAGCGTTTTAAGATATCTGGTTGAATATAGTTCATCATAGTGTAGAGCTCACTAATAGAATTGGAAACAGGTGTTCCTGTCGCAAAGACAATGTTTTTAAAATCATGTTCTTCCTGAATCTGTCGCACCTTCATTTCCATATCCACATTCTTTTTAGAGGTTGTATTGGTAATCCCTGCTACATTCCCAAGTCCAGTAATTGGACGAATATTTTTAAAGTGATGTGCTTCATCCACAAATAAAAAATCAATTCCTAAGTTCTCAAAATCAATAAAACTATCACGATTAAAGCGTTGGAGTTCTTCCAATTGTTTCTCTAGACCACTTATTGATTGCTCTGCTTCTTTAACGGTATACTTATTTTCAGAATGTGTTTTAATCTCTCGTAGTTCATTGAGTTTATCCTCTATATAGTTCATCTGTCTTTCCTTACTGACAGGGATTTTTTCAAATTGAGAATCCCCAATGACAATGGCATCGTAATCTCCTGTAATAATACGTGACACAAATTGTTTTCTTCTCGCCTTCACAAAATCTTTCTTAGTGGTCACAAAGACCTTTTTAGTAGGGAAAAATTTCATGATTTCTTGGCCAAACTGAGCAGACAAACTAGAGGGCACCACATACAAGGGCTTATGAACCATCCCCAACTCCTTTAATTTAAAACCAGCACCAAGCATGGTCAAGGTCTTTCCTGAACCTACCTCATGAGCTAACAAGGCTCTTTTTTCTTCTACGATTCTTTGAATGGCATTCTCTTGGTGAGGACGAAGACTGATGTTTTGTGCCAAGCCATCAATGACTAGATGGCTACCGTCATACTCTCGACTAACCGTTCGATTATAAAGACGATTATAGCTTTCCTCAATGACTTGTTGGACTTCTAGATACCGTGAGACAAATTCTTGAAAGAGCTCTTGTAAATACTGCTCTTTTGCTCTTAAAACAGAGGTTTTTTCCAAATCTGTGATAGTCTTTTTCTTTTCTCCCTCCGTAACAGTCATAGTAATCGTCGGTTGGTTCGAATTAAGTAAATTCTCAAAGATCTTTCTTCCTGTATCATAACGTGACCCACTAACTCCAAGACTACTATCTTTTGCATTCGGATAGCGATAAGCAAATGATGTCCTTAAATGAACCTGACCATCTACAGGATTCACTTCAATAACTTGTTCTACATCTGGAGAAGACAATTCAACTTCACGATTGGTAAAACATTCAAAGGCAAATTTACCATAAACGGATTGAGGAATCCAACGTGACCCTATTTTAAACTCAATATCTGCCAGATGAATCCTTGGAGGGCGAACAGATTCTAACAAATCTAAAGCATGGTTCCAATCATATTCTTGGTTGTTTTCCTCCACTAATAGTTGAACTACTTCTATCTTATTGAGAATGTCTCCTGATAAAAACTGGTTCTTAGAAAGATATTTTCTTTCTCCTCTTAAATAGCTTTCTGGATCCATTAAAACCTGGTCACCTAACTCATCTAAAATAGCAGCTTGGCTATGTTCAGGATAAATTGATACCATATAGTCTAAATCAACTCCTCTACCATCCGATAAACTGGAGTTTAAGGCATCTAGAGCCGTTGAAACTCTTGCAATCACTCTCTCCGGCCTAACCAATGCTTTCTCAAAAGCTAAAGATTTTTTATATTTTACTTTCTGGTCTTTAGAATCGATGTATTCATCTTCTAAACTTGCTAGTAAAGAATACTTATCGTCACTATCAAATAAGTTCCGATTGACTGAGGCATTCAAGTATCCAAATTGACTTACAAAACGGTCATAGTTACGATTGAGTTTACTAAGTAATACCTGAAAATCTGTTCTACTATAATCTTGATGGCGTTGAATTTCAATTAAGGATTGATAGGTCTCTCTTAAATCAACCATTCCCTTAATGCGACTAATGTCCTTATCCGATAAGGGACTTTCATAAAAGACCGTTTTTTTGAACAAGCCCTTATATTTCCCTCTTTTACTCGCTTCTTCTGACTTGTATACATCTAGTGCTTCCTCATCTGTCAAATGAAGTTGCACGAATCGATCTATTTTATGTACAGACAAAGAACTGTCCCAGGCTCTAAAATCTCCCTTCTCGTCTACATAATAACTAATTTCGTCCACTTTTGAACTTTTCCGAATGCCATGCGTATCTCGGTAATAAATTTGATTTCCCTCATATCCAAAAGAATAGAGCGCTAAGTTCTCACGAATACGACTTGGGATAGAATGATCCACTTTTTCTTGGATAAAAACAGGTTCTTTCAAAGAATTGTCAATTGGTTTAGGTGCCTCCACATTCTCTAATGCTTCCATAATGTCAGTAGTGAATGTTTCTGATTCCCCCTTAACATTGAGGGTTCCTCCATTAAAATTACGAACCTCATATTCACCCAAAACTTGTGTGTTGTATTTCCCATCAAAATAAGGATTGATCCAGACACGCTTATCCTCCTCAAAGAGAATAGAACCACTAAAAACAAGTTCCTCTTCATTAAGATTCTTTGCTTGATCCTTTTGAAAGAAGAGGAGATCTGTAGTCACTCGAGTACCTGCAATCTTTTTAAAAGCCGTATCCGGCAACCGAACTCCCCCTAAAAAATGAGTGTTGGTTTTAATCTCTTGTAAGACATTATCTGTCCGCTTATCCATTGTCCCGATAGATGAGATAATCGAAACTTGTCCTCCGTCTCTTACTAAATCAAGTGAGTGTTTGACAAAGTAGTCGTGAATCATGTAAGGTTTATCATAGTTTTTATCGGCAATGCGAAAATTTCCAAAAGGAACATTCGTTAAGACTAAATCAAAACTATTATTTTGATAGGGAACTTCTTCAAATCCTCGCACTTCAATATGGGTATTGGGGTGGAGTTGTTTTGCGATTGCGCCTGTCACACTGTCTAATTCAACCCCATAGAGTTCTGATTTATCTCGTATACTTCTAGGCATCGCCGCAAAGAAGTTCCCAGTCCCCATAGAAGGATCTAAAATCCTTCCTCCTTCAAAACCATCAGCCAGTAATTTTTGCCAAATCTGGCGAATAATCATTGGGTCTGTATAATAGGCTGTGAGAGAACTTTGTTTCATGGTCGAGTATTCTGATTTGCTTACTAAGCTCTTGAGAGTTAAACGTTCTGTTTCATACTTTGGATTGAGTTCATCAAAAAATTCATTGGCAAGGCCACCCCATCCGACATACTTGGCTAGTAGTTCTTGTTCTTCTGGATTTGCTTGTCGTCTCTCTTTTTCTAATCTTTTAACAAGATCAATTGCGGCGATATTCGTTTCAATTTTTTCTCGATTTGTCTTAGGATAAAAGTCCTCTAAATCATCTGGAAAAACAAAATCTTGAACGGGGACATCCGTCTCTTCTATACCTGAAATTAAAGGTTTTGTTTCCTTATCCTTTTCCTTTTCCTTTTCCTTTTCATTATCCTCTTCCAGATAGGAAAACAAATCTATTTCCTGGCTTTCACTTGGTGATTCAATCTCAATCACTGAATCTTCTTTTTCAAGTTCTACCAGAGACAATACTTGTTCAATCTCTTCCAAACTGTTCAAGTATAAGATAGGATTCTCTTCAAATAACTGGTCGGAATCATTGAATAGCTCTAGGCGAACTAAGTCATTTAACTGTGCATTTTCAATCGAAACCAATTGAAATACTTGTCCTTTATAACTGACTTGTGAACCGATTGGATATTCAAGCAAAGCTTCTTCTACAATTTTATCTACTTTAGATAGGGAATGAACTTCCACATTTTCTTCTACCTGGTCAATATTATCTAAAGGTAAGACCGCTTCCGCTACTTGCTTAGACTTTTCGCTTTTAGCTTTTACTTCATCAAAATGAGTAATAATCTTCAGCTTTTGTGTCAGTGGGAGTTGTGTGTAGTTTTCTTCATGATGGACAAGATCCGTAACGGTATTTAAAGTAGCCATCAATTCTGAACCCAAATAGGCTAGAACATCTCCCTCTTTTTCTTCAAAATGAATCTCAAGAACCTCTTTTTCTAGTTCTTTGGAATCAACCATTAGAAGAAACTCCTCTATATCTCTACTAATGCGGTCAGATAGATTATTCGCAACCCGATAGACATTGACTAAATTGACATCCTGTTTCTGATGACATACAAGCTCACTTAATGGTGTTAGCTTCTCTTTTTCAGATTTGATGTAAAATCGAGTGGAAAGGTTATAGGTTGCGACTTCTAGCACCAAGTTTTTTTCAAAATTACTTAATTGAGATAATTTACTTAGACCCGCTTGCCCAAAATTTCTTGTGTAACTTTCTAAATCCTGGTCATTATTTTCAGAACTGGCCTCTAGGAAAGAAACAATATCTTGATGAAAAGAATAGACTTGAGGTATCTCTTCTATCTTGCCCTCTTCAGTCAAAAAACTCTCTACCAAGTCCTGCCATTTCTCATCAAAATGTTGCGCTTGATAACGAAGGAATAAGTCCATTTTCTCTCTATCTTTGGGAATTGTTCCACGAAACATAGCCAATAATTGCATTACTTCCATTACTTCCATACTCGCTCCTTTCATCTATACGAAAATAGGAGAATCACATGATTCCCCTACAACTCTATCTCCATTTCAACCTCTTGAGGACTGGTTTCTAAATCACTAGACAAAAGAGAAACGGCATCTGTTCTCATGTAGTAAGTATATAAGTCTTCTAGGTCTTGTTGGTTTTCAATCCCTGTTTCAATACTAATCAGAGCCTGTATAAATTCCTTGTAGTGACTCTCCATCATATCTGAAATCTTTTGTTTCATTTCCATAAATACTGATGACGGTTCCGTTAGACTTGTTTGGTCTATGTCTTGTAAATCCTTTTCTAAGGGATTGGTTCCTTCTTCTATTTCCAATAAATCTGAACGACCATCACCATCAGAATCTGCGCTAAGAGGATTGGTTCCTAGCGCCAATTCTTGAGCATCAGTTAATCCATCTTGATCCGAATCACGTTGATAAATGGCTTCCATATACTTCCTTCTTTCCTAGTTAATCTTTTTTCACTCCAATCCTATCAAATATTCCTTGAAAGAAGTATCACATCAAAAAAAGAGAACGAGCCAAAACTGCGTTCTCCTTAAAATGTAAAACATTACTATTAAAGTAAAAAAGACGACTTACAGAACCTGTAAGCCACCTAGTCAGTCGGTTTATTCTGGTGTCTACCACCGCTTGGCCCTTGAGATTTCAAAAACTCATAAATATGTTTTGCTCATTCAAACTCATCCCCACCAAACTGACTAATTGCTGGTAAAATAGTAGTCTGAAGTTGAATGACTTTTGGGAAATAAAATTGAGGATTGACATACACCAATTTTTCTTTCTTGTTCTTATACTTTTGATAAGAAACTTTCAAACCTGTATTATCTGGTGTTTCACCGATAACATCACCCGTTAGAACTCTTGTCCCCTCAATCGCACGGCCATTATGAATGGAATATAAGGTTAAGCGACTCCCATTCTCTCCTTTTCCGTTAGTGATAATAAAAAAGGAGGACTTCTACACTTTGGCGTAAAAAGTCCTCTTTTAGAAATGTATTCTTTTTCTATTATATTATTTAATAACGCATAAAAATTTTCCTAAACGAAATATCTTACTTTCACACGATAAAAGAAATTCACATACACTTATATTTTCTATTATCATGTCATGATATTTCATATTTTTATCTCCTTACATCTTTAAATCTCCTTTATTTTGATTTTTCAAATATGAGTATCACTATGGATATTTACAAATATATAACATTGTCAGCTATCGAATTTAAAAATTCTTGGTCATGTGAAACAATGAATATTATTTTCTTATCGCTTTTACATTCGTTGATCAGATGGGATATGTTCATCATATTGCAATAATCCATTCCACTAGTAGGCTCATCAAAAAACATAAGTTTAGATTTTTTACATAGTACAGATGCAATTGCTACCCTTTGCTTTTGTCCACCTGACAAGCTCATTGGATGACGATCTTTTGATTCATATAAATCAAGTTTTTTCAGAATATTTTCAACATAACTACTTTCAATATTTTTTATTCCAAGACCTACTTCACTTGCAATAGAATCGGTAAAAAGCTGATGATTAACATCCTGCATTACAAGGGATGATATTTTTAGCCTATCTGATTTTGAAAGTCTTTTGCCGTCCAAATAGATTTCATCCTTCGATTTTCTTTCTAAGCCTATAAGGCATCTGAGCAAAGTGGATTTACCAAGTCCGTTTGTTCCTACTATGCCGTAAATTTTTCCCATTTCAAAAGAGAGGTCTTTTAAATGCAATTTTTTATCTATGCCATTAAACTTAAATTCAATGTTTTTTACTTCTAAATTTCCCTTATTTTCATTTTCGGGTACTGTAAGTTTTACTCTATTCTTATTTCTTAAACCTAACTTCTTTAGCTTTTCAGACGGTATTTTCATAAAATCTATTTGAGTATATTCCTTTTGTATTTCCCCATCTTTAATCAAAAAAACTCTATCTACAATATCCATTAGATAAAATATTCTATGTTCTGAGATTATAAGAGTTTTCCCCTTATCTTTAAGTTTTATAAGCATTTCTTTTATGATTAAAATGTTTTCTTCATCAAGATTTGATGAAGGCTCATCTAAAACAATGATTTCCGTTCCAGATATATAACTTGCAGCAATACATAAAATCTGCTTTTCTCCACCCGAAAGCTTAAAAATATCTCTATTTAAAAGATGTTCTATCGGAAACAAATCCAACATATCATTTAGTCTCTCATCCATTTGTTTTTTTGAAAGTCCTATATTCTCCAAATAGAGAAGTAATTCAAGAGTAGTATTTATATTGAAAAAGTGTGTCTTTGGATTTTGAAATACATTTGATACTAAGAGCGATATTTCGTATAATTCGAGGTTTTTAATATCTTTATTATCAATCCTGATGGTACCACCCATAGAAGCTCCATCATATCGTACAGCTAACCCATTGATAGAATTTATAATTGAAGATTTTCCGCTACCACTTTTCCCAGTAAATAATACACATTCGCCTTTTTTTACATCTAAAGAAATGTTTTTTAACACTTTAGGAGAATTTCCATAAGATAGAGATAAATTTTCAATTTCTACCATAAAGCTCCTCCTATAACCATAATCAGTATTGAAAGCACATAAACAAAATCAACTGTTTTCGTTTTGACGGATATGTACCTAGTTTTTTTAACAGGATTTTCAATACATTTTGTTTCTGCTGCCTTTGCAATATCATCAGAAATATTAGAAGACATAACAAGTAAAGGCACAATTACATACTCGATGTATGAAATTGGATTTTTAAATGTAATACCCCTTATTTTCATAGCAAGTTTTATATTGTGACTTTCTTCCCTAAATGAAGGAAAAAACCTAAACATTACAGCAATTGGTATAGAAACAGTACGAGGTAAATTCATTTTATCCATTGAGGATATTACACTTCCTACATCCGATGTTTTTAAAAAAAACTTCCCGCACTAAATGGAAGATAAAACATCTTACATACAGCAAATAGCATAAAAAACATCATTAAAATCGCATTCATATTTCTAATTACATCAAGATTAGGTATCAAAGAAAGAACCCCAAAAAATGATATGTTTTTTAAGGCTTCTTTCTTAAATCCATTCATTAAAAAAAGAAATGAAATAAGAAGCACAATTCCCCATTCAAAATAGGTATTTACTTTATAAAATACAGCAAATCCAAGTGAAAAACTTACTAAAATTTTACTAATTGGATTGGGATTATATGGATTGTCTAAAGAAACGAGCATTATACAATACCAGCTTTTTCGAAATGCTTTTTCAAAAAGACTTTACCGATATATGCGCCGAGTATCCCGCCGACAACAGCACCGATATATACTAATACCATACTTCGATAATTCAAAAGTGCTATGAGCTTCATTATATAATCGTGACCCATACCGCCTGTTTCCGCCAGTTTAATAACCTTGTCTTTAGCCAACAAAACTTGCATAAGGAAACCACAAATCCAAGTGTTGAATACGGCAAATGAGAGCATATTAAATTTAAATGATTTATATTCTCCTTTTTTTCTTAAAAGTTCCGCAATTGCCATACTGATTACAGCATGTATCAATATTACATATGTATTTCCCATTGCAATTGCTAAAAGACTACAAATCAACCCAAGTATAAATAATCCCCATGATTTTTGAACTTTTGCCATAAAGAGCATTATAACTATTCCTGTTATAATGCCTGCCAGTGTAGGGTATGCCAAGTATAAAATCGGTACAATACCAATCATTCCCGAAGCAAACATAAGTACAAAATATATTACTGTAAATACACCTATCGTAACTAAATCTTTAATTCTTAATTTTTCCATTTTTATATTTTCCTTCTAAATAAGTTTTCACTGAATATTTGATTTTCTAAGCATTGCTTTATAAAATTCCGAGCTTTTACAAAGTTCTTCATCTGTCCCTATCGCTTCTATTTTTCCGGCATTTAATAAAACGATTTTGTTTGCATTTCTTATTGTTCTTAATCTATGAGCAATAACAATTGCCGTTTTTTCTTTTATAAGTTCGGATAAAGCCTCTTGAATTAGACTTTCATTTTCAACATCCAGAGATGCTGTAGCCTCATCAAGCAATATGATTGGTGCGTCTTTTAGTATTGCCCTTGCTATTGAGATTCTTTGTCTTTCTCCGCCTGAAAGTCTTTGTCCGTTTTCACCTATTACTGTATCTATTCCATCCGGCATTTTGTCTATAAATTCATAACATCTTGCTATTTTAGCCGCTCTTATAATCTCTTCATCTGTAGCATCTTTTTTACCGATTTTTATATTATCTTTTATGCTTGAATTAAAAAGAGTAACATCTTGGAAAACGATAGAGAAATTTTTAAGGAGTGTTTCCGGATCAATTTTACCGATGTCCTCTCCCCCTATCAAAATCTTTCCTTTATCTATATCCCAAAATCTTGCAGCAAGCTTGGTGAGAGTTGTTTTTCCGCTTCCGCTTGAACCGATTAGCGCAGTGATTTCACCCTGCTTTGCAGTAAAGCTCACACAATTTATTACAGAATAATCATCATATCCGAAATAAACATCCTTGAACTCAATATCGTAATTTTTAATGTCAATATCTTTTTTGCCTTTTTGAACAGGCATGGTCTTTATTTCCTTTATTCTCCCTACAACCGCATCAAGCATAACTATCATTGACATAAAGGTGATTATTCCTTCTATAGGAAGATAAATACTTGCTGTAAGCATTAAAAATGCGATATAAACCAGCGCACTTACCTCCCCTGCCATAAGCATGTTGACGCCGATAACGGCAACACTTATAATTCCAAGCTTTAAAATTGCGGCAGCTATTCCTGTAAGTGTTCCGGCTACAACTTCACCTTTCGTCTTCTGTTTTGTGGATGCATTTAATTTTTTAAAAAAATCATTTAACATCCTATCTTCTAAGTTGTAAGATTTTATTTGCTCTATCTGCTCTATATTTTCCTGTAGATTATCAAAAACCTTACGATTATCATCTATCCAGCCTTGTACTATTTTTTTCTGACTTTTCTTTGATAAAAATATAATCAAAATAGAAATGGGAATTACCCAAAGGGCTGCAAGTGCAAGTTTCCAATTATAGAAGATAAGCATTAAAGCAATAATACTTGTGGATATAGCCGTTGAATATATATGAGGTACAGCATGAGAAAAAATTGTTTCATATAAGTTCATGTCATTCATCATGGTTTCCGCAAGGTCTGCCAAATCTCTTTTACCAAAATAAGAAAGAGGTAATTTCTTTAACTTTTCCGCTAACTCAATTCTTGAATTTGCACTCTCGTTGTACACATTGGTGTAAAGTCTTACATAATCCCACCTCGCTATTAAGAACATCACAATCATCATTACTACAATTAGTGCAATATAATGAATAGAAGTAAAATTGTAACTCTCAATACTTTTTAAAATGCCTATATACTGAAACAGAAACATAAAACCGATCATTGGTGCGAACAATTTAGTTAAATTAACAAGCGTGTGTGAAAATATGGCTTTTTTTAAGTTAAGAGCGCCTTTTTCTGACATCGTATATTTTTTCATAAAATAAGAAACCATATGTTTAACCTCCTATCTTCCAATTTACGGATTTTTGATATTCTTCCCAAAGTTTTTTGTAATGCCCACTCATACCGATTAAATCTGAATGCTTGCCTTCTTCTACAATTTTCCCCTTATCAATAACAAGAATTTTATCCGCATCTACTACTGTAGATAATCTATGAGCAATCATCAATGTTGTCTTGTTTTTTGATAGCTTCTTAAAAGACTCTTGAATCAAATGTTCATTTTCAGGATCTGCAAAGGCTGTAGCTTCATCTAAAATGATAATATCTGCATCTTTCAAAAAAGCTCTCGCTATAGAAATCCTTTGAGCCTCTCCTCCTGAAAAATATGTGCCTTTAGTTCCGTAAACAGTATCAAGTCCTTTATCTAAATTTTTAATAATATCTTTAGACCCTGAATTGATTAAGGCATTGTCAATTTCTTCATTAGTTGCATCAGGCTTTCCGATTAAAAGATTATCTCTTAAACTCATTTTAAATAGTTTAGAGTTTTGAAAAACAAAAGCAATTTTTCTCATTAAAGCCTCTTTTTCAAAATCTTTTATATTAATTCCTCCAATATAAATTTCACCTGTTTTAATATCGTAAAATCGTGCAGCAAGCCTTGCTATAGTAGTTTTACCACTGCCTGATGATCCGACTAAAGCAACTCGTTCTCCTTTATTCACCTTAAATGAAATATCGTCTAATACATTTTCATCTTCATAAGAAAAGCTTACATTTTTAAACTCTATCCCAACATCAGAACTTGTTTTATTTCCATAAACAAAATCATCAAACTCAAGTATATTTTCAATTTTATCTAAAGCAAGTTCTGCAAAATAACTGTATTGTGTAATCGTCGCAGTTCTCATAATAAAAGTAGCAAATGCCGGTCCTATTAGGAAGTAAATAACAGAATCTGCAACTACATTAGATAAGTTTCCATTAAATTTTATTAAGAGTAATGCCACAGGTACCAAGAAAAATGCCGTCGATGTAGAAACGGTTTCAAACCACGACATTTTATTCGTATAACTCATAGTAAGCTTAAGTACATTGTCTTTTGTTTTTATGATTAACGAATATAACTTATCAAAGCTCTCAACACTTTGTGCAAATGTTTTAACAACAGGAATTCCTCGAACATATTCCACAGTCTGAGAGGATAAATCGGAAAGTCCTGCATAATACTCATCCTTCATTTTTTTTGTTTCGGTTGTCATCATAGATGACATCAATGTCATACCGATAATCATCGGTATCATACTGGCAAGTCCTAACTTCCAGTTAAACACGAAGAAAAATACAAGCAGGACGATTGGCGATATAATGGTCATCGCCATATCAGGAAGTTGATGCGCTATAAAAGAATGGGTTTCAGACGCTCCGGACACAATTACATTTCTTATCCTTCCGCTTTCTTTGTCATCGAAATACCCAAGCGGTTTGTTTATTAGTTTTGTTACGGAAGTCTTAATAATGTTATCTTCCACTTCAAATGCAAAAATATGGGATAAAATTAAACCTATTAGGTATATAAAAAGCCCCAGAACGGCAAAGACTGCTGCATAAATTGAATTTTCCTTTACATAATCAAAATTCACCATCCCATTTAAAATTAAGTTATTTACAATTCTATGAATATATACCATAGGCATCAAAACCATGACACCTGATACAGCAGACATAACAATAGCAATATAGAGTAAAAAACTTTTTTCACCACCGTAAGCCATTAGTCTTTTCAGTATTGATTTCTTCTTATCCTTCACTGAACAACTCCTCCTTTTTTTAAAATTAGCAAACCCTATAAATAGCCTTTTTAGACTGATTTTAGAGGCTTGTTTTCAAACTCTTTTGCAATACGCATAGTTTTTCTTGTTTTTATTTATCATTTATTTTATAATAAATGAGGATTTCAATCAATTAGATATGGCTAAATAAGTCTATTCGGGATAATGTCTATTCGGGATAAAATATAAAGCACGGAGGTATAATATGAGTGATTTTTATAACTTTGTTAAAAACTTTTTTTCTACAGATGAATCTATCGATAATACAAAATACTCCACTGTAGGACATGAATTCCGTTTTAGCACGGATAATGCAGAAGGCATATATTGGTTTTACGAGGGCGATAATTTCACTTTTGATATTTATGATGTTTTCATAAAAAAAGAAATTATCCATACAAGTTTTTCTGGTTTGAATAATTTCTATTCCCTTTATTTATCTTATTTAGTTACAGCAAACGGTGAATGTTTTAATCCTTATCAAAATCTTTCTTCAAATTCACTTTATACTATAAATACAAAAAATTCTAAAGACTTTAGGTTTATACTTCACAAAAACTCTCCTTATTTAGGAATCGGTATAAATTTCAATCAGTCCATGATAGAGCAATGCCTGTCCTCTTATAAGAATAAAGTCTGTAACTATGAAGATTTATTTTTTAATACCAGCATTATAATAAACAAGCCTTTAGAAAGAATCGCAAAAGATATCCTTAATTGCAAGATGGCATCTCCTGCTGCTGAAATCTTTTTTGAGTCAAAGGCAAAGGAATGGTTAAGTATTACAATAGACTCTTTTTTAAATAAGTACAGCAATCCACTATCTATTGCCGATGATGAGGCTTTGAAAAATGTCGCCAATTATATAGACGATCATTATGCAACATCTATCTCACAGGATACTTTAGAAAAAATATCCACTATGAGCGGCACAAAACTAAAAAAGTTATTTAAGCAAAAATATCAATGCACAATTACAGAATATACTCAAAGACGGAGAATGAATATGGCGGAATTACTCCTACTGAACTCTACCCTTAAAATTCAAGATATAGCAGAGGCTGTAGGATATTCCTCTCACAGTAAATTTAGTACATGCTTCAAAAAATATAAGGGATTTTATCCCAAAGACATAAAAAAATATGCGAAAAATAATCTTTCTGATTAAATACATAAGGATTTAACTTTGGGGACGGTTGAGTTAGACCTTATTGGATAATGTTAAAGTCATAATTGGTAAACCTAAATAAATTATACGTTTAGGTCTTGTTATTATCTTGTAAAATCAGTAAAGTAGCTAATTCTACTATTTTTAGGGAGTTAGTCACAAAGAAAATCAAACAGTTAGACTGACTGTTTGAGTATGAAAAAAGCAGATAAAAAATCCCTTGAGTAAATAACTTAGGGGATTTTAAAGGTTGGGATAGGGTATTGAAAAGCTCGTACAAAGTATAATAAAAATCCCCACCAAATTTTGAAAATCTATTGAAATGTATTGAAGTTTATTAGCAGAATACATAAGTGGAAAGCTTGATTTTAATACATTTAGAAGATTAATGAAAAAGAAATATCACACTTTCATTCTTATTAAAATCCTTATAACTGTATTTTGAATGATTTTCCCCAATCAAGCATCCCTCTCTCTTATAAAATATATACATTCAGTTGTATGAAATGTAATATTGTTCTTATCAGACTTGAAACTTTTACTAATCCAACTATTTATCTTACACATTTATTTTAAACCTACAGTATCCTATTTTCTTAATATTCTACAGTGTAACACTGCATTTATATTATAACGCTAATATGTTCAGAAAAGAAATACTTTGTAAGTCAATGTCTGTTATAACGGAAATTGTTAGAGATGTCTATCATAACAGAAATTGAGATAATGTCCATAACTTCCCTGAAGATAAATTATGTAATCACAAACTATTTCATATCCAATCTAGTGTAGGTTGTTTAGAGCATATCATCAACAAAAAAAGAACGAGCCAAAACTGCGTTCTCCTTACAATGATAAAATATGTTTTATGCCACAAAAGATATGTAAACTAATCTTTTAAATAATAAAAAAGTTCCGACGTTTGTAAATGTTTTGAGTAAATTGAAATTACTTTTTGACCTTTTGGAAATACTGTCTTTCTCTTCAAATCTAATAAAGATTGAGGAACAATTTTCCTTGATGTCTCTTTCAATGTTAATGCTAGTATCTGTTTTCTTGTACGTAGAGCATAATCAAACTCCAAATACAAATAACGTCCTGAACCAGTTAGATGAACATGCTTTCCCAATAACTCCTCAATGGATCCTAAAACTTGTAACTTTTGCATCGTGGTTCCATCTTTTTTTATTTTCAACTCATCAATTATGACATGTCTATTTAAACAATCGTCAAAGAAACTGCCTGCACCTTTTTGGTAATCAACACCACATAGGTGCATGAAATTAGTAGGTGAAAAATGAAGCTCAACACTTTCAATTTCCGTTTCATAATACATGATTTTGCCAACAAAGTGTTTTTTAAAAAAAGAAGCCGCAATTTGTAACTGTGTAAAAAAACGCTGAAGTTTTATTTTTTCGGTGTAATTAGGATTACGATAAACTTCAAAATTTTCCATATTTTCCATATTTTCCTCACAAAAAAGGTGGTTTACAGAGTCTGTAAGCCACCTAGTCAGTCGGTTTATTCTGGTGTCTGCCACCGCTTGGCCCTTACGTCCAAGATTGCTATCGGATTTCGTTCTGGTGTCCGCCACCGCTTGGCCCTTATGTCCAAGATTACTATCAGATTGACCATGAGCC
>NZ_JUPG01000021.1 GCF_001074825.1 Streptococcus pseudopneumoniae | reverse complement strand
TCTAAGGAGAATTCTAGTAGGCATACCAGTCGTTTCAAGGTAAGGAACCTTAGACGGTTTTTGAAAGTCATATTTCTTCATTAGACTTCCGCAATCAGGACAATATGGAGTCTCATAATCCAATTTAGCGATGATTTCTTTATGTGTGTCCCTATTAATAACATCCATAATTTGGATATTGGGGTCTTTAATATCGAGTAGTTTTGTGATAAAATGTAATTGTTCCATAGGATTCTTTCTAATGATGGTTTGGTTGCTTTTCAT
>NZ_JUPG01000187.1 GCF_001074825.1 Streptococcus pseudopneumoniae | reverse complement strand
CTCCAAACGCGATACAATAAAGGTGTTCAAGCCAATTGTAAAGTGAAAGGAGAAAAATATGGCGCAAAAGGCTCATAGTTTATTACACACAAAGTATCACTTTGTGTTCACCCCTAAGTATAGACGAAATGTTATCTAAAATTAATATCAAAGTAGTTTATCACATTCGAATCACAAAAAATTTTAAAAAATGGCAATATTTGTTAACAAGAATTTTGTCGTTTGTTATAATGTAGTTGTAAATGATTAAGATTGGTAATCAAAAAATAAAGAGGGAAATGTCATGAATAAGAAATATAATATAGTTCTATTATTGTTGTTTATAGTTTATTTATTTGGATATTTTTCAATTTCAAAAACGTTAATTCCTATAATGTGTGTGATCCAAGTATTTTTGATAGAACATATATTTAGAGTTCGTAATAGTATTATGCAAATAGGTGAAATTATAATTGTTGTTGCTTCTATAATATTATTTATTGATAGTATATTGAGTTTGTAACATTAGACTGAGTAAAAGTCTTTAAAATTAGGAAGATTTATAGACTTCTATATAGAATCAAATTTTCCAGATACCTGCTGAAGCTGATTTATATCCTCATATTTCTTCTACTACTATCTTCGTCACTAAATTTGACAGATATATTGCTGATACAACCTCTCTACTACAATCTCACAGTTAACCTGAGGCTAGTTTCCTCTTTGATTTTCGTTGATAAAAGAAATGCTCCTCCAAGACGGAAGAGCATTTTTTATTGTGATTTTGATTCGGTTTCTGCTGACTCTGGGTGGAGTTCTTGGTAACTTGGTGCCTTGAAAAGGTCAGTACTGGTTTTGCCTTGTCGCTGGCTAAAGAGGCTAGTTGACTGACTTCCTTTTTCCCGCTCAATTTTTTGCAGAATTGGTAAGGAATTGAGGTAAGAAATACTTTCTGTATCAACTTTTCCAAGATGATCTGCTTGGTAGAAACGGATCAAATCGCCAGTTTGAATCTGGTCGCTGATTTTCAGCTGTTGACTAGCTGCTTGACGAACGATTTCTAGTTCAGTCCGAGCTTGTTCATCAAGATTACTGATTTCAAGACCGCTCTCAGTATAGTAGGTTCGTCCGTCATAACTGGTGTATTTAGGTGTGACGAAGGAATTGGCAGTTCGAAAGGCAACGATTTCTTGGTGGTCTGGTGATAGGAGGTCTTGGCCGACTTGAAGGAAGGAATTGGACTCAATACCAAGGAGGTGTTCGAGAGTCGGTAAGATATCGATTTGTCCACCGTAGGTATTGATGATTTGCCCCTTTTCATAACCAGGCATGACCACCATAAAAGGCACTCGTTGCAACATGGCATTGTCGTAATTCGACCAGTTTTCAGAAGTCTTGCCAATCAAAGGTGCCAGGTCAGGATTGCGGGAATTGGAAATACCATAATGGTCTCCATAAATGACGATGATGGATTTTTCATAGAGGCCACTTTCTTTGAGATAGTCAAAGAAGGCCTTGATGGCACTATCCAGATAGTTGGCGGTTTGGAAGTAGCCATTGATTGTTTCATCTTTGGTCTTGGCCAAGGGGAAACCAAGCTCATCGCCCGTTAGATTGCTAGCATAAGGATAGTGATTGGACACCGTGATATATTTAGTATAAAAAGGCTGCTGTAAATGTTCCAGATATTGGATAGAATCTTTCATCATGATTTTATCATTTAAACCATATTGGAAAGAATTGCTACTGTCTTGCTTGGTGAAATAGGATGCGTCAAAGAAGTATTGGTAGCCCCATTGTTTGTAGGTCGTATTTCGATTCCAGAAGGTCCCGATATTGCCGTGAAAGACAGCACTTGATTGGTAGCCGTTTTTTGATAGGATAAAAGGTGTGGCCTGCTGGGTATTGGTGCCACCGTAGTTGACCATGAAGGAACCTTGGTCAAGTCCAAATAAACCCGTCTCCAGCATAGTTTCTGCATCTGAGGTTTTACCAGCCTTGACTTGGTTAAAGATATTCGAAAAGGCTAGAGTTGATTGCGAATGGTAGAGGGAATTAAGGAAGGGAGTGACTTCATGCTCAGTTCCATCTAGGTTGAGTTTATAGTCAAGAAGAAATTGCTGGAAACTCTCTAAGTGGAGATAAATCACATTTTTTCCTTTTGCCAAGCCAAAATAGTCTGGATTGGGCTTAGCAGAATGTTCTTGAATATAATCTGTAATAGGTTGAAGATCAGTCTCAGAGGCCTTGGCACGTTCCTTGTTGGCGCTATAGGATTGGTTGGCACTATAGCCTAAAAAGGCTGGTAAACTGAGGGCGCGGACAATATAATAATTAGAAAATCCTCGCGATAGGAGATCGGGACGTTCAATCTCTGCCAAGAAAAGATTAGCAGAAAAGAACAGGACTGAAAGAGCAGTGATAGCAACACTGGAGCGGAATTTGAAATGTCTCCTATCCAGCTGGATAAATTTTTTAAAGAAAAGGAAAGCTAGCAGTGGGAAATCCATAAAATAGATGAAATCCCAAGGACGCAATAGCTCTAGTTCTGCAGTACCAACAGACACCTTGCTGACCACCTTCATAGTATTAGCCGTGATAAAGTCACTAAATTCTCGATAGTAAAAGACATTGGAGTAGAGCCAAATGAATAAAAGGCTATAAATAGCTATACTAAGACTATAAAAGGACTTGGTTGATCGAGCATAGAGGGCAAGAGCCAGTAGGAGGAGTCCCAAAGGAAGGGGGTTGAAAAAGGCGATAAAGGCAAGGTAATTTCCTTGTAACTTGCCCACTTGAATATCTAAATTAAAGTCAACGGTATAGGCTAATAAGGTTTTGATCCAATAGAGGATTAAAAGGGTTAGGACAAAACCCAGTCTGGTACCGATGGCTTTTTGGATTTTGTTAAAATTGATTCTCACACAATTACTTCCTAATTTTTTATTAGTATTAGTATACCATTTTTTAAAACTAGAGTAAAAAAGCAAGGGTAGTTTCTTTTTTGAGAATTGGCTAAAAGTTTGATATAATGGTAGTTATGAATAGAATAAGAGTCAGTAAACGGGTTGAAAAAAAGCTTGCCAAAGGTTTGGTTTTACTAGAAGCCAGCGATCTTGAGAATGTCAATCTTAAGGATCAGGAAGTAGAAGTCCATAGTCAAGATGGAAAATTTCTTGGGACTGCCTACCTTTCTCAGCAAAACAAGGGCTTGGGCTGGTTTGTTAGCACAGACAAGGTGACCTTCAATCAAGCTTTCTTTGAAATGCTGTTTAGACAAGCTAAAGAAAAGAGAAGCGCCTACTATCAAGATGATTTGACAACTGCCTTTCGTCTCTTCAACCAGGAGGGAGATGGCTTTGGCGGTCTGACAGTGGACCTTTATGGCGACTATGCTGTATTTTCTTGCTATAACTCTTATGTTTATCAGATTCGTCAGATCATCTCAGAAGCCTTTAGACAGGTTTTTCCTGAAGTGTTAGGGGCTTATGAGAAGATCCGCTTTAAGGGTTTGGACTATGAATCTGCTCATGTTTATGGTCAAGAAGCACCTGACTTTTTCACTGTTCTGGAAAATGGTGTCCTGTATCAAGTCTTTATGAATGATGGCTTGATGACAGGGATTTTCCTAGACCAGCACGAGGTTCGTGGTAGTCTGGTTGATGGATTGGCTATGGGCAAATCCTTGCTCAATATGTTTTCTTATACAGCAGCTTTTTCAGTAGCTGCGGCCATGGGAGGAGCAAGCCAGACAACTTCGGTTGACCTAGCCAAGCGTTCACGAGAATTGTCTCAAGCGCATTTTCAGGCAAATGGGCTCAGCACAGATGCCCATCGTTTTATAGTCATGGACGTCTTTGAGTATTTCAAGTATGCCAAGCGAAAAGGCTTGACCTACGATGTGATTGTCCTAGATCCGCCTAGCTTTGCTCGGAACAAAAAACAGACCTTCTCTGTGGCCAAGGATTATCACAAGTTGATTTCTCAGAGTTTGGAGATTTTAAATCCGGGAGGGATTATCATTGCCAGTACTAATGCTGCCAATGTTTCCCGTCAGAAATTTACAGAACAAATTGATAAAGGCTTTGCAGGAAGAAGTTACCAGATTTTAAACAAATATGGTCTTCCAGCAGATTTCGCCTATAATAAAAAAGATGAAAGTAGTAATTACCTCAAGGTGATTAGTATGAAGGTTAGTAAATGAAATTAATCGTTTCAGTAATGCCAAGAAGTTTAGAGGAGGCCCAGGCTCTGGATGCTATGAGGTATCAGGATGCTGATATCATTGAATGGCGAGCCGACTATCTGCCTAAGGAAGCGATTTTGCAGGTAGCTCCAGCTATTTTTGAAAAATTCGCAGGTCGTGAGTTGGTTTTCACCCTGCGAACTCGTGCTGAAGGGGGAGAAATTGACCTTTCTCCAGAAGAATATATCCATCTAATCAAGGAAGTGGCGCAACTCTATCAACCAGACTATATTGATTTTGAGTACTATAGCTACAAGGATGTCTTTGAGGAAATGCTGGACTTCCCAAATCTCGTTTTGAGTTACCACAATTTCCAAGAAACACCTGAAAATATGATGGAAATCTTATCAGAGTTGACGAGCCTAAATCCAAAACTTGTCAAGGTTGCGGTGATGGCCCACACGGAGCAAGATGTCTTAGACTTGATGAACTATACACGAGGCTTTAAAACCCTCAATCCTGAACAGGAATATGTGACCATTTCTATGGGCAAGGTGGGCAAGGTTTCTCGTATCACTGCGGATGTGACGGGTTCTAGCTGGTCCTTTGCTAGTCTAGATGAGGCAAGTGCCCCAGGTCAGATTTCCCTAGCTAACATGAAAAAAATCAGGGAGATTTTGGATGAAGCTTGATGGCTATACACGTTTAGCTGCAGTTGTTGCCAATCCTATTAAGCATTCTATCTCTCCCTTCATCCACAATAGGGCCTTTGAGGCTACAGCTACCAATGGTGTTTATGTGGCTTGGGAGATTGAAGCGAGTGACTTGGCAGAAACAGTGGCCAATATTCGCCGCTACCAGATGTTTGGTATCAACCTGTCCATGCCCTATAAGGAGCAAGTGATTCCTTATTTGGATGAGCTGAGTGATGAAGCGCGCTTGATCGGTGCGGTCAATACGGTTGTCAATGATAATGGAACTTTAATTGGATATAATACAGATGGCAAGGGATTTTTTAAGAGCTTGCCTTCTTTTACAATTACAGGTAAGAAGATGACCTTGCTGGGTGCAGGTGGTGCGGCTAAGTCTATCTTGGCACAAGCTATTTTGGATGGCGTCAGTCAGATTTCGGTCTTTGTTCGTTCAGTTTCTATGGAAAAAACAAGATCTTACCTGACCAAGTTACAGGAGCAAACAGGTTTTAAAGTGGACTTGTATGCTTTAGAAGATGTTTCTGAACTGCAAGCAAGGATTGCCGAGTCGGACTTACTGGTCAATGCGACAAGTGTAGGGATGGATGGTCAATCATCTCCAGTTCCTGAAAACATTGTCCTACCAGAAACTCTTTTAGTAGCAGATATCATTTACCAACCCTTTGAAACACCATTTTTAAAATGGGCTAGAAGTCAGGGCAGTTCAGCTGTAAACGGTCTGGGGATGTTGCTCTATCAGGCTGCTGAAGCCTTTCAACTGTGGACAGGCAAGGAAATGCCGACAGAAGAAATTTGGCAGTCCTTAACAGAAAAATACCAATAAAGAAAAGGAGATTCTCCTATGAAAATCAGAATCGATATTCCTCATCATCCGTATGATATTCAGATTGAAAAAGGCTGTTTGGCTCAGGCTGGTCAATGGTTGCGAGAACTCTGGAAACCTCAAAAAGTGGTCATTGTAACAGACAACCATGTAGCTTCTCTTTATGCAGAGAAGGTCAAGCTCAGCCTAGAAGATGCTGGTTTTCAGGTGGCGGTATTTGACTTTTTAGAGGGTGAGGAAAGAAAGAATTTAACCACTGTCCAGAAAGTCTATGAATTTCTAGTTAAGCAAGGTCTGACTCGTAGCGATGGAATCGTGGCTCTTGGTGGCGGTGTCGTTGGAGACCTGGCTGGTTTTGTGGCTTCTACCTATATGCGGGGCATTCACTTTGTTCAGATCCCGACCAGCTTGACAGCCCAGGTGGATTCTTCTATCGGTGGAAAGACAGGCGTCAATACTCCATTTGCTAAAAATATGGTGGGGACCTTTGCCCAACCTGATGGGGTTCTGATTGATCCGCTTGTCCTTGAAACACTCGGAAAAAGAGAACTGATTGAAGGAATGGGTGAGGTCATCAAGTATGGCTTGATTGAGGATCCAGAACTTTGGAGAATCTTGACGGAGCTGGATGGCTCTGTAGAGAGCATTCTGGAACATGCAGAGACCTTGATTGAACATTCTTGTCAGGTCAAGCGCAAGATGGTGGTTGAGGATGAGTTGGACAATGGTGTACGCCTTTACCTCAATTTTGGTCACACTATTGGCCATGCCATCGAAGCGACTGCCGGTTATGGCAAGGTCATGCATGGAGAAGCTGTGGCCATGGGCATGGTGCAGATTTCCAAGGTTGCTGAGGAAAAGGGACTCATGCCAGCTGGCATTACCCAATCTATCACAGAGATATGTCAGAAATTTGGACTACCTGTTGACTATGAAAACTGGGATGTTGACAAGCTCTATCAGGCTCTTACTCATGACAAGAAAGCGCGTGGCAATACCTTGAAATTGGTCTTGGTGCCAGCGCTTGGTTCGGCAACCATTCACCCAGTTTCTTTGGAAGAGATGAAAGACTACTTGGTAAAATAAGGAGAACGTATGAGATATTTAACTGCAGGAGAATCACACGGCCCCCGTCTGACGGCTATCATTGAAGGAATTCCGGCCGGACTACCTTTGACAGCTGAGGATATTAATGGAGACCTTAAACGCCGTCAGGGTGGATACGGTCGTGGGGGTCGTATGAAGATTGAGAGTGACCAGGTTGTCTTTACTTCGGGCGTTCGTCACGGGAAGACGACAGGGGCTCCCATTACCATGGATGTCATCAATAAGGACCACCAAAAATGGTTGGACATCATGTCTGCGGAGGACATTGAAGACCGCCTTAAAAGCAAACGAAAAATCACCCATCCTCGTCCAGGTCATGCTGACTTGGTAGGGGGTATCAAGTACCGTTTTGATGATTTGCGAAATTCTTTGGAGCGTTCATCTGCCCGTGAAACCACCATGCGGGTGGCAGTTGGAGCAGTAGCCAAACGCCTCTTGGCTGAACTGGATATGGAGATTGCCAACCATATCGTGGTCTTTGGTGGCAAGGAAATCGATGTTCCTGAGAATCTAACAGTCGCTGAAATCAAGCAACGAGCTTCCCAGTCTGAAGTTTCTATTGTCAACCAAGAACGAGAACAGGAAATTAAGGACTATATTGACCAAATCAAGCGTGACGGTGATACCATCGGTGGAGTTGTCGAGACAGTCGTTGGAGGCGTACCAGTCGGCCTTGGTTCCTATGTCCAATGGGACAGAAAATTGGATGCGCGATTGGCCCAAGCCGTTGTTTCTATCAATGCTTTTAAAGGGGTGGAATTTGGTCTTGGCTTTGAAGCTGGTTACCGCAAAGGCAGCCAAGTTATGGACGAAATTCTCTGGTCTAAAGAAGACGGTTATACTCGCCGTACCAATAATCTAGGTGGTTTCGAAGGTGGTATGACCAATGGGCAACCGATTGTTGTTCGTGGAGTTATGAAACCTATTCCTACTCTTTATAAGCCTCTTATGAGTGTGGATATCGAAACCCACGAACCTTACAAGGCAACTGTGGAGAGAAGTGATCCGACCGCTCTTCCAGCAGCAGGAGTAGTCATGGAAGCTGTTGTAGCAACGGTTCTGGCGCAAGAAATCCTTGAAAAATTCTCATCAGACAATCTAGAGGAATTAAAAGAAGCAGTGGCCAAACACCGAGACTATACAAAGAACTATTAAGGAGTTCCTATGGCAAAAACAGTCTATATCGCGGGCCTTGGATTGATTGGTGCCTCTATGGCCCTTGGTATCAAACGCGATCATCCAGATTACGAAATTTTGGGTTATAATCGTAGCCAAGCTTCGAGAGATATCGCCTTGAAGGAAGGCATGATTGACCGTGCAACAGATGATTTTACCAGTTTTGCTCCTTTGGCAGATATCATTATTCTCAGTTTGCCAATCAAACAAACCATTTCCTTTATTAAGGAGTTGGCTAATATAGATTTAAAAGAAGGCGTCATTATTTCAGATGCCGGTTCGACCAAGTCAGCTATTGTGGATGCGGCGGAGCAGTATTTGGCTGGTAAGCCTGTTCGCTTTGTCGGGGCCCATCCCATGGCTGGTAGTCACAAGACTGGGGCTGCCTCTGCAGATGTCAATCTCTTTGAAAATGCCTATTATATCTTCACACCTTCGAGCCTGACAAGTCCTGACACACTTGAGGAAATGAAGAATCTGCTTTCAGGTCTTCATGCTCGTTTTATCGAAATTGATGCCAAGGAGCATGACCGTGTGACTTCTCAGATTAGCCATTTTCCTCATATTCTGGCTTCTAGTCTCATGGAACAGACCGCGGTCTATGCTCAGAAACATGAGATGGCAAGCCGCTTTGCGGCAGGTGGTTTTCGAGATATGACTCGAATTGCGGAAAGTGAGCCGGGCATGTGGACTTCTATTCTCTTGTCTAATCGTGAAACTATTCTGGATCGAATTGAGGATTTCAAGGACCGTTTGGAAGCGATTGGGCAGGCTATCAATAAGGGAGATGAGGAGCAGATTTGGAACTTTTTCAATCAGGCACGTGAGCAACGTCAGGCCATGGAAATTCATAAGCGTGGCGGTGTGGATAGTTCTTATGACCTCTATGTTGATGTTCCCGATGAAGAAGATGTCATCTTGCGAATTTTGGAACTGCTACGTGGAACTTCCTTGGTTAACATCCATATCAACGAAGAAAACCGTGAGGATATTCACGGGATTCTACAAATTTCATTTAAAAACGCTCAAGATTTAGAACGAGCCGAGCACCTCATAACAGAAAACACCGATTACACAGTCGTTGTCAAATAAGGAGAAAATCATGTCAAATATTTACGATAGTGCAAATGAACTAAGTCGCGGTCTACGCGAATTACCAGAATATAAGGCTGTCAAAGCAGCTAAAGATGCGATTGCAGCAGATGTTGAGGCAAGCAAAATCTTTACAGAATATGTTTCCTTCCAAGAGGAAATTCAAAGACTAGCACAGACAGGTCAAATACCTGATGCTTCCTTCCAAGCTAAAATGGAAGGCTTTGGCAAGCAGATTCAAGGGAACAGCCTCTTGTCAGAATTCTTTACCAAGCAACAACAATTGGCCATTTACCTTTCTGACATTGAAAAAATTGTTTTCGAACCAGTTTCAGAATTGCTAAAATAAGAAAATAACTATCATAAAGTCAGGAATTTTTAAGGAATTTCTGGCTTTTTATGATAAAATAAGTAAAAGTATTGCAAGTATGAGGTCCAGTATGAAACTAAAAACAAACATTCGCCATTTACACGGCAGTATCCGCGTTCCAGGTGATAAGTCTATCAGCCACCGTTCCATTATTTTTGGAAGTTTGGCCGAGGGTGAGACTAAGGTTTATGATATTTTGCGGGGTGAAGATGTCCTTTCTACCATGCAGGTTTTTCGTGACCTTGGTGTTGAGATTGAGGACAAAGATGGGAGTATTACCATTCAAGGTGTAGGCATGGATGGCTTAAAAGCTCCGCAAAATGCCCTGGACATGGGAAATTCTGGAACCTCGATTCGCCTGATTTCAGGTGTCCTTGCTGGCGCAGACTTCGAAGTAGAAATGTTCGGAGACGATAGTCTTTCCAAACGTCCTATGGACCGTGTGACTATTCCATTGAAAAAAATGGGCGTCAGCATTTCAGGTCAAACTGAGCGAGACCTGCCTCCCCTTCACTTAAAAGGAACGAAAAATCTTACACCTATTCAGTATGAGTTGCCAATTGCCTCTGCTCAAGTCAAGTCCGCCTTGATCTTTGCTGCCTTGCAGGCTCAGGGGGAGTCAGTGATTATCGAAAAAGAGTGCACCCGTAACCATACTGAAGATATGTTGCAACAATTTGGTGGTCATTTAAGTATGGACGGCAAGAAAATCACAGTCCAAGGACCACAAAAATTGATAGGACAAAAGGTGGTTGTTCCAGGAGATATTTCCAGTGCAGCTTTTTGGTTGGTCGCAGGTTTGATTGTTCCAAACTCTCGTGTCGTATTGCAGAATGTTGGTATTAACGAAACGCGTACAGGTATCATCGATGTCATTCGCGCTATGGGTGGAAAATTAGAAGTTACTGAAATTGACCCAGTCGCTAAATCTGCTACTTTGACTGTTGAGTCTTCTGACTTGCAAGGAACAGAGATTGGTGGCGCTTTGATTCCACGCTTGATTGATGAATTGCCTATTATTGCCCTGCTTGCGACTCAAGCCCAAGGTGTAACAGTTATCAAGGATGCTGAGGAACTCAAGGTCAAGGAAACAGATCGCATTCAGGTGGTGGCAGACGCCTTGAATAGTATGGGAGCAGATATCACACCTACAGCAGATGGAATGATTATCAAAGGCAAATCAGCCCTTCACGGTGCTAGGGTCAATACTTTTGGAGACCACCGTATCGGTATGATGACAGCCATCGCAGCCCTCTTAGTTGCAGATGGAGAGGTGGAGCTTGACCGTTCAGAAGCTATCAATACCAGCTATCCTAGCTTCTTTGATGATTTGGAGAGCTTGATTCATGGCTAAGGTGTTACTAGGCTTTATGGGAGTTGGAAAATCGACTATTGCAAGAGGCTTGGACCCTAATTACCTTGATATGGATGCTCTAATCGAGAAGCGCTTAGGTATGTCCATTGCCAATTTTTTCGCTGAAAAGGGAGAAGAGGCCTTTCGTCAGATAGAGTCAGAAGTCCTAGCTGAGTTACTACAAAGAGACCAAGTTGTGTCAACTGGCGGAGGAGTAGTCATTTCTCAGCGAAATCGTGACTTACTAAAGACGAATCCTGATAACATCTATCTGAAAGCAGATTTTGATACCCTTTACCAACGCATATCAACTGATAAGGACAATCAGCGCCCGCTTTTTCTAAATAATAGTAAAGAAAAACTAGCAGCTATTTTCCAGGAAAGACAGGCTTGGTATGAGGAAGTGGCTAGTCGGATTTTGGATGTGACCAAGCTAAGCCCAGAGGAAATTATAGAGGAACTGAGATGAAAATTGCTTATCTAGGTCCCAAGGGATCATTTTCACATCACGTTGTGCAGACAGCTTTTCCTCATGAGGAATTGCAGGCCTTTGCCAATATTACAGATGTCATCAAGGCCTATGAGCAAGGCTTGGTGGACTATTCTGTGGTGCCAGTTGAAAATTCTATCGAGGGTAGTGTTCATGAAACCTTGGACTACCTTTTTCATCAGGCTCACATTCAAGCAGTGGCAGAAATCGTTCAGCCTATTCATCAGCAGTTGATGGTGGTTCCAGGTCACACTAAGATTGAAAAGATTTTTTCACATCCACAGGCCTTGGCGCAAGGAAAGAAATTTATCGATGAACAGTATCCAGATGCTCAAATTGAGGTAACTGCTAGTACAGCCTATGCGGCCCGCTTTATTTCCGAACATCCAGACCAGCCTTTTGCTGCAATTGCTCCTAGAAGTTCTGCTGAAGAATATGGGTTAGAATTAATTGCCGAGGATATTCAGGAAATGGAAGCCAATTTCACACGTTTTTGGGTTTTGGGTGCTGAAAGTGTAGCCATTCCCTTGCAAGCACAAGCTGAAAAAATGAGTTTGGCCTTGACCTTACCGGACAATCTTCCCGGCGCACTTTATAAGGCTCTTTCAACTTTTGCTTGGCGAGGAATTGACCTGACAAAAATTGAAAGTCGGCCACTCAAGACAGCACTGGGAGAATACTTTTTCATTATTGATGTGGATTATACTGATAAGGCCTTGGTCCACTTTGCCCAAAAAGAACTAGAAGCGATTGGAATCCAGTATAAAATTCTAGGTTCCTATCCTATTTATCCAATATCAGACCATGGAAAGGAGAGAAGATGAGTAAAGAAAATCCCTTAAGTCACCACGAGCAGTTACGCTATGACTATCTACTTAAGAATATTCACTATCTCAATGAGCGAGAAAAAGAAGAGTTTGCTTACTTGCAAGATAAATTGAATGGGGAAAGTAGTGACGCCACCTCAGAAAGTCAAGAATTGACCGAGGATTATAGAAAGACACGTGCTAACACTTCGATCCCTTCTTATGATAGTCTTAGTCGCTCTGAGAGATACCAGAAAATCAATTCTCTTCCAATGAAAAAAACTAAAAAGTGTAAGCTACGGTGGGGGCGTATTTTCGCAGGCTTACTGGCTATCTTAGCTTGTGTAGCGCTTGGCATGATTTTTATGTTCCTAAAAGGCTATTCAAATGCTGATTCAACCAAAACTGCCAATGCTAAGGCCGCTCAAGTAGAAGTCTTTAATGGTCAGGATACCAGAGATGGTGTTAATATTTTGATCATGGGTACCGATGGGCGAATCGGTCAAAATAGTGCTGAGACGCGTACTGACTCTATTATGGTATTAAATGTCGGAGGTTCAGATAAGAAAATCAAGCTAGTCAGTTTTATGCGCGATAATTTGGTCTATATAGACGGTTACAGTCAAGTGATTAACGGTAGGAAACAGACGGATAACAAGTTAAATGTAGCCTATGAACTAGGGGAACAAGAAGGACAAAAAGGGGCCGAAATGGTTCGTCAAGTCTTGAAAGATAATTTTGACTTGGACATTAAGTACTATGCCTTGGTTGATTTTCAGGCCTTTGCAACAGCGATTGATACGCTGTTCCCAGATGGAGTGATGATTGATGCCAAATTCTCAACCTTGGAAGGTCAACCGTTAACTGAAGCTACGGTGGGAGATGACTTACATGCTACGGAAACAGAGTCTCCGACCCAGACTATTAAAGTCGGGAAACAGCAGATGAATGGTTCGACCTTGCTTAATTATGCTCGTTTCCGTGATGATGATGAAGGCGATTATGGTCGTACCAAGAGACAGCAGCAAGTGCTGACAGCAGTTCTTCAGCAAATCAAAGATCCAACCAAGCTCTTTACAGGCTCAGAGGCACTTGGCAAGGTCTTCGGAATGACCTCAACGAATGTTCCTTATACCTTCTTGTTAACAAATGGCTTGTCTTTCCTAGACGGAGTTCAAAATGGTATTGAGAGATTAACAGTTCCAGAACTAGGTGATTGGGTCGATGCCTATGATGTCTACGGAGGCTTGGGGTTGCTGGTCGATCAAAATAAATATCAGAATAAATTGTCTCAGATGGGTTTGAGATAAGATAAGACAGAAGAATCAAAGTTTGATAGCTATTTGGATAGTAGTCAGGCTTTGATTTTTTACAGTCTGCAATAGATTTTCATCCCTTATTTGTGGTATAATAAAACGATACGATAGAAAGAATAATGAACAATATGACTGATTTAAAAGCAATTCAGGCTCGTAGTCTGGAGATGGCTGAATATTTTGTGGCTTTTTGTAAAGAACATGATTTGCTTTGCTATCTTTGTGGTGGAGGTGCTATTGGTGCCCTTCGAAACAAGGGCTTCATTCCTTGGGACGATGACCTAGACTTTTTTATGCCCCGTAAGGACTATGAAAAATTGGCAGAATTATGGCCTCGTTATGCAGATGAACGTTATTTCTTGTCAAAGAGTAACGCGGATTTTGTCGACCGCAATCTTTTTATTACCATTCGTGACAAGAAAACTACCTGTATCAAACCTTATCAGCAGGATTTGGATTTGCCACATGGTTTGGCCTTGGATGTCTTGCCTTTGGATTATTATCCGAAAAATCCAGCTGAGCGGAAGAAACAGGTTCGTTGGGCCCTGATTTATTCACTCTTTTGTGCCCAAACTGTTCCAGAAAAGCATGGCGCTCTCATGAAATGGGGAAGCCGAATTTTACTGAGATTGACTCCAAAATCTCTCCGTTATCGCATTTGGAAAAAAGCTGAGAAAGAAATGACCAAATATGGTTTGGCTGAGAGCGATGGTATTACAGAATTATGCTCAGGTCCTGGCTACATGAGAAACAAGTACCCAATCGAATCTTTTGAAGATAATCTCTTTTTACCATTTGAAGAAACAGACATGCCTATTCCAGTTGGCTATGATGCCTATCTCAGCACTGCTTTTGGGGATTATATGACTCCTCCGCCAGCAGATAAGCAGCTACCGCATCATGATGCTGTCATCGCTGATATGGATAAGTCTTATACAGAATACGAGGGAGAATATGGAAAATGATGGGAGAAAAAATAAGCGTTATTGTTCCGGTATACAATGTGGAAGCATATCTTGAGAAGTGTGTAGAATCCATTTTAAAACAGACTTATACCAATTTGGAAATTATTCTTGTCAATGATGGCTCAACAGATAATAGTGGAGAACTGTGTGATCAACTAGCACAAAGAGATCAGCGGATTCGTGTCATTCATAAGGAAAATGGTGGCTTATCTGACGCTCGAAATAGAGGGATTGAAGAAGCAGGTTCTGATTTGATCGGTTTTATCGATAGTGATGATTACATTGATGAAGATATGTATGAGACCCTTTACCATCAAATGCTAGAATCCAATGCTGATCTTTCTATGTGTGGACATTATGATGTTTATCACCAAATTCCGGAAAAGCAGGTTGCAATGATTCAGACCTGGGAATTAACACCCCAAGAAGCCATTAAGATGGTCATGGAAGCTAAAATCCTCTCCGTCACAGCTGTTAATAAACTGTACAAAAAAGAACTCTTTGAACAGCTACGATTTGAAATTGGAAAAATAGCAGAGGATGCCTTCATCATGATTGCCTTGATTCATCAATGTCGTAAGGTTGTTGCAACAAATGAGAAAAAATACTATTATTTTCACCGTGAAAATAGTATTACGACTCAAAAATTCTCCTTGAAATTCTTAAATGTTATTGAAGCTTATGAGCAAAATGCGAAGATTATCAAAGAGAATTATCCGGGACTAGCAGATACTGCAACTATGCGTTTAAATTGGGCTTACTTCTATGTGTTGGATAGGCTCTTGGTCGATGCTGATTTCAAGGATAGGGTATTAGAAGACCGTTTGATTGCCTATTTAAAGAAAAACACAAAGAACATTCTTTCAGATAGTCGTTTTACAAGAGCAAGAAAATTGAGCTTTTTAGCATTGTGTCTGAGTCGAAAATTGTATACGAAAATCTTACTTGAACAAACTAAGCGTTAGGAGAAAAAATGATTTCATTTATTGAAAAAAACTATTTTAAGATTAATTTATTATTTTTATCAGTTATATCTTTTTATTGTATGGCTGGCTTGATTGTTCCGCTTCAATCTATTTCAGCCAATAAATTTGTTACTCTTGGCATGACCCTTATGGGAGTTTTGTTGGGACTTTATAATTTCTTTATAAAAAAAGCTTATCTGACAGTCAGAAAAATTGAGTATTTAATACTCTTTTTTCTAATGAATATTCTAACAGCTGCGCTAGTTGTCAAGTATGGTTTTTCAACAAATATAAAAAATTTAGTAGTCTTCTTCATTTATTTTTTTGCAGTTTATCCAGTCTTTCAGTCTTTCACAGAGAAAAAAGCGCGTGCTATTTTTGATGTGTTTTTCTCAATTATAACTGTTGCAAATACTATAGGTGTACTTGTATCGCTTGGTCAATTTTTAATGTTGCAAGGTTACCGTGTATATGATTATAAAGGACTTTTAATCCGACAGGGGTTTGTAGAATCCCGTTTGTTCGGGATCTTGGCAAGTCCCAACTACCTCTCTATTATTTCTTTGATGGTGATTATTTACTTATGGATGCGCCTGTCTCTTTATAATAAAATCATTAAAATATTAGCCATTTCATCTATTGTGCTTAATTTCGCTTATATTGTTTTATCTGGTTCAAGAACAACCTATATCTGTTTAGTAGTAGTTGCTTTGCTTTATAGTTTGATGACTGCTAACTGGACAAAAAAAGGGAAATCTATTTTGACAGTAGTTCTGACAGTAGGTTTAGTATTTGTTAGCTATAATGGTATTAAGTATAGTAGTGATATTTACTTGAAAGCTAATTCTGCTGAGATTAAAAAGAATTTAGCTAATGTTCAAAAAGGGGACAAGAATTTTTCTCTTGAAAGAACAGACACCAGTGAAGAAAATATCTCTAATAACCGTTTTGCTATTTGGCAGTCTACAGCTTCTTTTATCCCTAAACGTCCACTGTTTGGATATTCAGGTGGGAACTGGTATGAGTTAGGGAAAGAGTATGATGCTTCTGCTTATATAATCAAACAGCATTATCTTACTCATAATGGATATCTAGAATTACTCTTTTATGATGGTTTAACTGGTTTAATTCCGATGGCCATCTTTATGCTTTCTTTTATCATTTCCAGTCTCAAGAAATATAAGAAAGATATTCAAGAAGGACGTCGCAACCATGAATTGATTACCATTCTATTGATGACAGTGGTTATTCTCATCTCTAACTTGTTCTTGAGTTCAACCTTCTATGGAATTTCACTACAAGGTTGTATCTTGTTTGTGATTTCAGGTTACTATTTCTCTGTTCTCTATAAAAAAAGAGATGGCTACAGAAAGCTCGACGAAGCAGAGATCAAAGAAGTTGAACTAGGTGTCATGGATTATATCCACAATCTCTGCCAAAAAGAGAATATCAACTATTCACTAGCTTATGGAACCTTGCTGGGAGCAGTGAGACACAAAGGCTACATTCCTTGGGATGACGATATCGATATCTCTCTAAAACGATATGAATATGACAAATTGTATCAAGCTATTTTGCGAGATAATGACCCTGTCTACAAAGTGGTTTCTTGGGAAAATGACGCACGTTATCCTTACCCATTTTATCGAGTTTATGACGCGCGAACAGTCTACGACAACAACTATATCGAAAATGATATTGATTTAGGGATTTGTGTGGATGTTTTCCCATTTGACTATTATGCTGATGTTAACAAAGATATGGTAAAACTAGATACTTACCGTCGTTTATCAGTCTATACCTTTTATGGCATCCACAATAAGAATGCGAAACTCAAGAATATCGCCAGATATTTACTTGTCCTTGTATTCCGTCTGACTCGTGTCAAAACTTGGAATCAAAAGATGAACATCTTATCTATGCAAGAAAAAGATGGAGAATTCATTGACTACCTCATGGAGAACAAAAGAGTTTCTACGAAGTTTGACAAGTCTTTCTTGGACACAACGATTGATAGTCCATTTGAAGATAGAGTTTACAAAATTCCTGAGGCCTATCAGCAAATTCTTTCTGCCATTTACGGAGATGACTTTATGGAGATTCCTCCTATAGAAAAACGAGTGAAGCATGATGATTTCCTCGCTTATATAAAGGAGGGGTAGAACGTGTTACAATGGTTAAAAAGAAGTTTAGCTAGTCTCTTAGGAGATAAGAAAGATCTGGTTAAAAATCTACCTATTATCAAAAGTTTAAATAAAAAAGCCAATATCGATTTGGACTCAAAGAGAAGCAATTTGCTCAAAGAAAACTTTGAATATATTCTAAAGGCAATCTATCAATCTAATCTGAAATCCTACGATATTTGGTTAGACTTTGGAACTTTGCTTGGTTTCTACAGAGAAAATGATTTGATTCCCCATGATTTAGATATGGATTTTGGAATTATTATCCCAGACTATGAAGCCTTTTTAAGGGATGAGAAAGTTCTTTTTGAAAAAGGCTTTGTTAGAACTAAAGAGTTCTATTACAATGATAAGCTTGTAGAGTTGTCCTATAGTTATAAGGGACTCAATGTTGACTTTATTGTCTATGATAAAAAAGAGGATATCATCTCCTCAGATACTATTTTCTACATGACAAATGCCTTGGGAAATCCAACAAGATATGAAGTCTACCACTATGAATTACCCTTTACAGCATTAACTGAATGCAGTTTTAAAGAGATTCTAGTAAAAGTTCCAGAAAATACAAGAGAATATATCAGTCACTTGTATGGGGAAGATTTTGAAATTCCTAATACCCATTATAACTGGAAAGAAAATCCGATATATAAACAAAGGGATGCTAAAATGGCAAAAGTCCTTTTGACTAAATCCCTTGGACACTAAAATAAATAAAAGAAACGAGCTAGATCAAATCCAGTTCGTTTCTTTTATCTCTAATTATTTTTTAATGATTCTATCTTTATATTGTTTCTTGAGTTTTAAAAAGATCAAAGCTAGAGCAAGTGTGAAAATAATAAATAGGTAGTTTCTATAATCTGTAAAACTAACTTTTCCGAAACGATTTATATGAAAAATACCAATCCATTTATTTTTACTAAGGGTTCCATCATTTTCAAAATGATAACGATTCATCCACTCATCTTTAGCTGCTTTGCCATTTTCTTTAAAGTAATAGGTTTCTTTGGAATTAATCTCTTTCCAAGTGTTAGTTAATATACCTGTATTTTTTTCAATATAGTATAGATTATTTCCATCATGAACTAACCCTGTTTGAAGTTCTCCGTTTTGATTAAAATAAAACCAGTTTTTATCTATATATTTCCAACCAACTGCGACTGTACCAGAATCAAAGAAATAATACCAATTATCGTTGTGTTGTGTCCAACCATCTTCAGGAGCTTCATTTTTCCAATCTTTAAATTTTAGAATATCACCATCGTTATAAAATCCATAATGTGGGTATTTATCAGATACATCAGTAACATTTCCATTATTGAATTCAAGAGAAATTGCTGCTCTATCTAGTTGTCCGGCATTTATAATGCTGATATTTTTTTGTTTAAGATATTCAGTGTATTTTTCTTCTACTGGTCTAATCCCTGTTTTAATAATTTTCTTAGGATTAAGTTTGTCGACAAATTCTTTCGTATTAGATTTAGTTGTTTCTACGTGGTGATTAAATTTCATGACATCTACATGTCCAATCAAAGGCGCATATTTCTCTTCTAGATGTCTTTCAGTATTTTCTAAATCTCCTCCTAAGAAAATTTTTGTATTATTAATATTTACTATTGATAAAATTGAATTCAAATTATCGTCATATACTTTTTTTAATGAACCATCATTTTCGTATTCATTTTCATAATTTAATAAATCAATTTTAATATTTCCAAGTGTTAGGTGTGAATCTTTTTCAGAAATATCTTGAATTATTGTAGTATTTGTTTCGATAGCAGCTTGTAGGGCTCGCTCATACCCATACAAATTATCCCAAAGACCGGTTTTATCTGTGAGGCGATCATCACTATATTTTTTAATATATATTTTTTGAGTAGGTATTGTTTTTAGAATGTCGTGAGCTCCGCCAATATGATCAGAATGTGCGTGCGTTATTATTATGAAATCAAAACTTTTGATTCCTAATTGTTCAATATGAGACAGCAATCTATCTTCGGTAATTGCTTTTGGATCTTTCTCAATTCCTGGTCTATCGGGGTATCTAGGATTAGAACCGTCTGGATAAGAAAAATCATCTCCAGTATCTATCATTGCAAAATGCCCATTGCTTTCTAATATCATGGCATCGGACCAATCAGCAACGGTTATAATATGTAGTCTATCATTTGCTAAAATTGGTGTTATTAAAGTAGCAAGGAATATAAGGACCGATATATATATATATATATATATATATATGCATATGTTGGTTTTTTGATCATATTATCTCCTTATGAGTAGATTATAGTTTTTTAATTTCTTTTAATCTTAGCAAGTGCAAGATTGAGTGCATAGTGGAGTGTTTTATCTTTTGTAAGAAATAGTGTCAAGAGATAATAGATACCGCAAGTCGCAACAGTCGAGAGAACCATGAGTATCATATTGAAGTTGACTGTATAAGAGTTGATTTGGAAAAGGAATTTAAATGCAAAATAGATTGGAATGAATCCGAGCGATATAATAGTATAGCGTGTTACGGTAATAAAGATTTCTTTTAAATCAAGCAACTTATGTTTCTTGATAAAGTAAATTTCCAGTAGAACAACCACAGTTTCTGCAATAATAGTAGTAGCAATGTAGTACTCTGGTGCAAAAATATTATTGAAATACAGGAGACTATTGAGTAGGATATTAGCGCCACCACCAATAAAGTAAAAGGCTGTTAAACGATTTTCGTGGTCGTTGATGAAGATAATTTGTTTACCAAGGATTAACTCAATGGCCCAGATGATGGTACGAAAGGCGAAGACACTAGTCACAATACCTGCTTCGAGGTATTTTTCAGAAGAGTAGATGACTGCTGCGTAGTTCCCTAATACCATAATCCCAATACTGGTTGGAATGATAAGGAAATAAAAGAGGGCGGCTCCTTGGTTCAGAAGATTTTTATAAGATTCGTAGTCTTTCTTACCGAGATAGTAGCCGAGACGTGGAATACTGACGTTGATAGCTCCACTCAGGACACTGGCAATCAACATAACGATGCTAGAAGCAATAGTGTAATAAGAAATGTAGTTTTCATCAGGTCCCTTGGTAATAAACATTCTATCAAGTAAGGTGTAGAGCATGTTGGCATTAGCTAGAAGCAACATGGTCAAGAGTGGCTTAGATGCTTTGATTAATTCGACAAGACCAATCTTGACAAAGGAAACTTCTCTCTTGATCCAAAGAAAACTAAGCAGGTAGTTGAGGATAGTTGTTGCACTCATGATAATTGCATAAGGTACGATATCATTTGGAGTTTTTACAAAGGTGAAGATAGCGACCAACATAGCAATACGAATAACCAAGGTTTTGTATAAGATAAAAGCATAATTTTCATAAGCCTCGTTCATCCACTCGATATAAAGGAATTGGAAGAGAGCTTGGACACCAAGTATATAGTAGAGTTCTTTTAAATTTTCAATACTATTATCCAGGTAAATAAATAGGAAATAGATACTTGTTGTTAGAACAGATGTAATAATGGAGATATAGAATAATTTAGAGAAAACATAGTTGATTTTATTTTTATCATCCTTGACCTTACTGATAGCTCGAATTCCGTAGTTGTAGATTCCGAAGGCGGCTAAAGGAATGACAAAGCTAGCCCAGGTATTGGCGGTATTGAAATAACCGTAGTTGGATTTGCTGAGAATCCGTGTCAGATAGGGATTAGTTATCAGTGGAAAAACGATATTGAGAACATTGACTAGTAAGCTAGCCAGTGCATTAACTTTTATATTTTTCATTGTACTTTCTTTCTTGTATTGTAAAATGGTCTCTAGTATTATATCATATTCCAGCGCCATTCTTTTGATAAAATCGTAAAAATCTAGTATAATAGATAGAACTGAAAGTATGAGGTTACTAGCAATGAAAATGAAACAAATTAGTGATACAACTTTGAAAATCACGATGTCTTTAGAGGATTTGATGGATCGTGGCATGGAGATTGCTGACTTTCTCGTTCCTCAAGAAAAAACAGAAGAGTTCTTTTATGCTATCTTGGATGAATTAGAGATGCCTGAGAGTTTTTTGGATACAGGCATGTTGAGCTTCCGTGTGACTCCAAAACCTGATAAGGTTGATGTCTTTGTAACCAAATCAAAGATTGACCAAAATCTAGATTTTGAAGATTTATCGGATTTACCAGATATGGAAGAATTGGCTCAAATGTCGCCAGATGAATTTATCAAAACCTTGGAAAAAAGCATCGCAGAAAAGACTAAGGATGATATCGAAGCGATTCAATCTCTAGAGCAAGTAGAAGCCATGGAAGAAGAGCAGGAGCAGACTGAACAAGAAGTTGAAAGCAAGAAAGAGCCTTACATCTACTACATCCTTTCTTTTGCTAAGTTGGCTGATTTAGTGGCTTTTGCCAAGACAGTGACTTTTGAGATGGAAACTTCTGAACTCTACAAAATGAATGAGCGCTATTATTTGACCATTTTAGTGGATATTGAAAATCATCCAAGTCCATATCCAGCTTGGCTCTTGGCCCGTATGCGCGAGTTTGCAGACGATAGTGATATCAGTCGTTCAGTCTTACAAGAGTATGGCCAAGTCTTGATGAATCACGATGCAGTGATCAATCTACAAAAGATTGGATAATCATTTCTGGAAAGCTATTTCTAGATTTTTAGGAGAGCGAATCGTCTGATTCGTTTTTTCTTTTCTAGATTGAAATAGTGATTTACTATAATAGGAATTTTCACAAAATTCTGTTATAATGGCTATATTAGAAAATTTCGAGGAGACAAACATGACAGTTAAAATTGCTTTACTAGGATTTGGTACCGTTGCAAGTGGCGTGCCTTTCCTCCTAAAGGAAAATGGAGAAAAAATCAATCAATCAGCACATTCAGAGATTGAAGTTGCCAAGGTATTGGTCAAGGATGAAGATGAAAAGAATCGCTTGCTTGCAGCAGGGAATGACTTTAACTTTGTAACCAATGTGGATGACATTTTATCAGACCAAGACATTACGATCATAGTGGAATTGATGGGGCGCATCGAACCTGCTAAGACCTTTATCACTCGTGCCTTAGAAGCTGGGAAACACGTTGTTACTGCAAACAAGGATCTTTTGGCTGTCCATGGTGCAGAATTGTTAGAAATCGCTAAAGCTAATAAGGTAGCACTTTATTACGAAGCAGCAGTAGCTGGTGGTATTCCAATTCTTCGTACTTTAGCAAATTCATTAGCTTCTGATAAAATCACGCGCGTGCTTGGAGTAGTCAACGGAACTTCTAACTTCATGATGACCAAGATGGTGGAAGAAGGCTGGTCTTATGATGATGCTCTTGCGGAAGCACAAAGACTAGGTTTTGCAGAAAGTGACCCTACAAATGACGTAGATGGGATTGATGCAGCCTACAAGATGGTCATTTTGAGTCAATTTGCCTTTGGCATGAAGGTTGCCTTTGATGATGTAGCCCACAAGGGAATCCGCAACATCACACCAGAAGACGTAGCTGTAGCTCAAGAACTTGGTTATGTAGTGAAATTGGTTGGTTCAATCGAAGAAACTCCTTCAGGTATTGCTGCAGAAGTAACACCAACCTTCCTTCCTAAATCTCATCCACTAGCTAGTGTCAATGGCGTAATGAACGCTGTCTTTGTAGAGTCTATCGGTATTGGTGAGTCTATGTACTATGGACCAGGTGCAGGTCAAAAACCAACTGCAACTAGTGTTGTAGCTGATATTGTCCGTATTGTTCGTCGCCTGAATGATGGAACCATCGGTAAAGACTTCAACGAATACAGCCGTGACTTGGTCTTGGCAAATCCTGAGGATGTTAAAGCAAACTACTACTTCTCAATCTTGGCACCAGACTCAAAAGGTCAGGTCTTGAAGTTGGCTGAAATTTTTAATGCTCAAGATATTTCCTTCAAGCAAATCCTCCAAGACGGAAAAGAGGGTGACAAGGCGCGTGTCGTTATCATTACACACAAGATTAATAAATCTCAACTTGAAAATGTCTCAGCTGAATTGAAGAAGGTTTCAGAATTCGACCTCTTGAATACCTTCAAGGTGCTAGGAGAATAAGATGAAGATTATTGTACCTGCAACCAGTGCCAATATCGGGCCAGGTTTTGACTCGGTCGGTGTAGCTGTAACCAAGTACCTTCAAATCGAGGTCTATGAAGAACGAGATGAGTGGTTGATTGAACACCAGATTGGCAAATGGATTCCACATGACGAACGTAATCTATTGCTCAAAATCGCCCTGCAAATTGTACCAGATTTGAAACCTAGACGCTTGAAAATGACCAGTGATGTTCCCTTGGCGCGTGGTTTGGGTTCTTCCAGTTCTGTTATTGTTGCTGGGATTGAACTAGCCAACCAACTGGGAAATCTCAACTTATCTGACCATGAAAAATTGCAGTTAGCGACCAAGATTGAAGGACATCCTGACAATGTGGCTCCAGCTATTTATGGTAATCTCGTTGTTGCGAGCTCTGTTGAAGGGCAAATCTCTGCTATCGTAGCAGATTTCCCAGAGTGTGATTTCCTAGCCTACATTCCAAACTATGAATTGCGTACTCGAGACAGCCGTGGTGTCTTACCTAAGAAATTGTCCTATAAGGAAGCTGTCGCTGCTAGTTCTATCGCCAATGTAGCGGTTGCGGCCTTGTTGGCAGGAGACATGGTGACAGCTGGGCAAGCAATCGAGGGAGACCTCTTCCATGAGCGCTATCGTCAGGACTTGGTGAGAGAATTTGCTACGATCAAGCAAGTAGCCAAAGAGAATGGTGCCTATGCAACCTACCTCTCTGGTGCTGGGCCGACAGTGATGGTCTTGGCTTCTCATGACAAGATGCCAACGATTAAGGCAGAATTGGAAAAGCAACCTTTCAAAGGAAAACTTCATGGCTTGAAAGTTGATACCCAAGGTGTCCGTGTCGAAGCAAAATAAAGAATAGAAGACAGGATGGGGAAACCACTTGACCAGAGGGCTTCCTATCCTTTTTTTGAAAAGAAGTTTATATTCAATGAAAATCAAAGAGCAAACTAGGAAGCTAGCAGCAGGTTGCTCAAAACACTGTTTTGAGGTTGCAGATAGAGCTGACGTGGTTTGAAGAGATTTTCGAAGAGTATTAGTTAAAAACTTGATAAAGGAGAAATAAAGATGGCAGAAATTTATCTAGCAGGTGGTTGTTTTTGGGGCCTAGAGGAATATTTTTCACGCATTTCTGGAGTGCTAGCAACCAGTGTTGGCTACGCTAATGGGCAAGTAGAAACAACTAATTACCAGTTGCTCAAGGAAACAGACCATGCAGAAACAGTTCAAGTGATTTACGATGAGAAGGCAGTCTCACTTAGAGAGATTTTACTTTATTATTTCCGTGTCATTGACCCCTTGTCAATTAATCAACAAGGGAATGACCGTGGTCGCCAATATCGGACCGGGATTTATTACCAGGATGAAGCAGACTTGCCAACTATCTACACAGTGGTGCAGGAGCAGGAGCGCATGCTTGGTCGAAAGATTGCAGTAGAGGTGGAGAAACTTCGCCACTATATTTTAGCTGAAGATTACCACCAAAACTATCTTAAGAAGAATCCTTCAGGTTACTGTCATATCGATGTGACCGATGCTGATAAGCCATTGATTGATGCCTCTAACTATGAAAAGCCTAGTCAAGAAGTGTTGAAGGAAAGTTTAACTGAAGAGTCCTATCGTGTTACCCAAGAAGCTGCGACAGAGGCTCCATTTAGCAATGCCTATGACCAAACCTTTGAAGAAGGAATTTATGTAGACATCACGACTGGTGAGCCACTCTTTTTCGCCAAGGATAAGTTTGCCTCAGGATGTGGTTGGCCAAGTTTTAGCCGTCCGATTTCCAAGGAATTGATTCACTACTACAAGGATTTGAGCCATGGAATGGAGCGAATAGAAGTTCGTTCTCGGTCAGGCAATGCTCACTTGGGGCATGTTTTCACAGATGGACCGCGTGAGTTAGGTGGTCTCCGTTACTGTATCAATTCTGCTTCCTTGCGCTTTGTTGCCAAGGATGAGATGGAAGAGGCAGGATATGGCTATTTATTGCCTTACTTAAACAAATAAAACAGAGATGGTGGGCGCTTCCCACTTTCTTCATTTCTAGAATACAAATAGAAGGGATTTATGAAACACCTATTATCTTACTTCAAACCCTACATCAAGGAATCGATTTTAGCCCCCTTGTTCAAACTTTTAGAAGCTGTGTTTGAGCTCTTGGTTCCCATGGTGATTGCTGGGATTGTTGACCAATCCTTGCCCCAGAGAGATCAAGGTCATCTATGGATGCAGATTGGTCTGCTCCTTATCTTTGCAGTGATTGGTGTTGTAGTGGCCTTGGTAGCTCAGTTTTACTCAGCTAAGGCTGCGGTTGGATTTGCCAAAGAATTGACAAACGACCTCTATCGACATATTCTTTCATTGCCCAAGGATAGCAGGGATCGTTTGACCACTTCTAGCTTGGTTACTCGCTTGACCTCGGATACCTACCAGATTCAGACTGGTATCAATCAATTCCTGCGTCTCTTTTTGCGAGCGCCCATTATCGTTTTTGGTGCCATTTTTATGGCTTATCGAATCTCAGCTGAGCTGACTTTCTGGTTTTTAGTCATGGTTGCCATTTTGACCATCGTCATTGTAGGGTTATCTCGATTGGTCAATCCTCTCTACAGCAGTCTCAGAAGGAAAACGGACCAACTGGTTCAAGAAACGCGCCAGCAATTACAAGGGATGAGGGTCATTCGTGCTTTTGGACAAGAAAAACGAGAGTTACAGATTTTTCAAACCCTTAACCAAGTCTATGCCAGATTGCAAGAAAAAACAGGTTTCTGGTCTAGTTTATTAACCCCTCTGACCTATCTGATTGTCAATGGAACTCTCCTCGTCATTATCTGGAAGGGCTATATTTCAATTCAAGGAGGTTTACTCAGTCAAGGTGCTCTCATTGCCCTTATCAACTATCTCCTACAGATTTTGGTGGAATTGGTCAAGCTAGCCATGCTGATAAATTCTCTCAATCAGTCCTATATCTCAGCTAAGCGAATCGAGGAAGTCTTTGCCGAATCTCCAGAAGATATCCATTCAGAGTTAGAACAAAAGCAAGTTACCAGCGAACAGGTTTTACAAGTCCAAGAATTGACCTTTACCTATCCTAATGCAGCTCAACCTTCTCTAAGAGACATTTCCTTTGATATGAAGCAAGGGCAAATCCTTGGTATCATTGGGGGAACGGGTTCTGGTAAATCAAGCTTGGTGCAAGTCTTACTTGGTCTTTATCCAGTAGACAAGGGAAGCATTGACCTTTATCGAGATGGATCTAGTCCTCTTAATCTTGAGCAATGGCGATCTTGGATTGCCTATGTGCCCCAAAAAGTCGAACTCTTTAAAGGAACCATTCGTTCCAACTTGACTCTAGGTTTAGATCAAGAACTATCTGACCAAGAACTCTGGCAGGCCTTGGAGATTGCGCAAGCTAAGGATTTTGTCAGTGAAAAGGAAGGACTCTTGGATGCCCTAGTTGAGGCAGGAGGTCGAAATTTCTCAGGTGGACAAAAACAAAGGCTGTCTATTGCTCGCGCAGTCTTGCGCCAAGCTCCATTTCTCATCCTAGATGATGCGACTTCGGCCCTCGACACCATTACCGAGTCCAAGCTCTTGAAAGCTATCCGAGAAAATTTGCCAGACATGAGCTTAATCTTGATTTCTCAACGAACCTCAACACTTCGTATGGCAGACCAGATTCTCCTCTTGGAAAAAGGGGAGCTCCTAGCTATCGGCAAGCACGAGGACTTGATGAAATCCAGTCAAGTCTATCGAGAAATCAATGCATCCCAACATGGAAAGGAGGACTAGCATGAGACGACAAACTGCAAACCAGACGCTCAAACGTTTAGCCGTAGATTTAGCAAGCCGTCCTTTTCTCCTTTTCCTAGCCTTTCTAGGAACTATTGCCCAAGTTGGCTTATCAATTTACCTACCTATTCTGATTGGGCAGGTCATTGACCAAGTCCTAGTGGCTGGTTCATCACCAGTTTTTTGGCAGATTTTTCTCCATATGCTCTTGGTGGTAATAGGAAATACTCTGGTACAATGGGTCAATCCTCTTCTTTATAATCGTTTAATCTTCTCTTATACTAGAGACTTACGAGAGCGAATCATTCATAAGCTCCATCGGTTACCGATTGCTTTTGTGGATCGTCAAGGTAGTGGAGAGATGGTTAGTCGTGTGACCACAGACATAGAACAGCTGGCAGCCGGCTTGACCATGATTTTTAATCAATTTTTCATTGGCGTTTTGATGATTTTGGTTAGTATTCTAGCCATGCTTCAAATTCATCTCCTCATGACTCTTTTGGTCTTGCTATTGACGCCACTGTCTATGGTGATTTCACGCTTTATTGCCAAACGCTCCTATCATCTCTTTCAGAAGCAAACAGAGACAAGGGGGATTCAGACACAATTAATTGAAGAATCGTTGAGCCAGCAGACCATTATCCAGTCCTTTAATGCTCAAGAAGAGTTTATCCAAAGACTGCGTGAGGCTAATGACAACTACTCAGGCTATTCTCAGTCAGCCATCTTTTATTCATCAACGGTCAATCCTTCGACTCGCTTTGTCAATGCGCTCATTTATGCCCTTCTAGCTGGAGTGGGAGCTTATCGTATCATGATAGGCTCTACCTTGACCATTGGACGCTTAGTGACTTTTTTGAACTATGTTCAACAGTACACCAAGCCTTTTAATGATATTTCTTCAGTGCTAGCTGAGTTGCAAAGTGCTCTCGCTTGTGCAGAGCGTGTTTATGGAGTCTTAGATAGTCCTGAGGTGGCTGAAACAGGTAAGGAAGTCTTGACTAGTGACCAAGTCAAGGGAGCTATTTCCTTTAAACAGATCTCTTTTGGCTACCATCCTGAAAAGATTTTGATTAAGGATTTATCTATCGATATCCCAGCCGGTAGCAAGGTGGCCATTGTTGGTCCGACAGGTGCTGGCAAGTCAACTCTTATTAATCTCCTTATGCGTTTTTATCCCATTAACTCAGGAGATATCTTGCTGGATGGGAAATCCATTTATGACTATACTCGGGCATCATTGAGACAACAGTTGGGCATGGTGCTCCAAGAAACCTGGCTCAAGCCAGGGACCATTCATGAGAATATTGCCTTTGGAAATCCTGAAGCCAGTCGGGAGCAGGTGATTGATGCCGCCAAAGCAGCCAATGCCGACTTTTTCATCCAACAGTTGCCACAGGGTTACGATACCAAGTTAGAAAATGCTGGAGAATCTCTCTCTGTCGGTCAAGCCCAGCTCTTGACAATTGCCCGAGTATTTCTGGCTATTCCAAAGATTCTTATCTTAGACGAGGCGACTTCTTCCATCGATACACGGACAGAAGTGCTGGTACAGGACGCCTTTGCTAAACTCATGAAGGGGCGCACAAGTTTTATCATCGCCCACCGCTTGTCAACCATTCAGGATGCGGATTTGATTCTTGTCTTGGTGGATGGCGACATTGTTGAATATGGTAACCATCAGAATCTCATTACTAGAAAGGGCAAGTATTACCAAATGCAGCAAGCTGCAACTTTTAGCTCTGAATAAGCCTTTCTATTTTGAAATCTTATGAACGAAAAAAGTTGCCTTCGGGTGACTTTTTTGTTACAATAGCTAGAAAAATTATTCACTGTAATACTCAATGAAAATCAAAGAGCAAACAAGAAAGCTAGCCATAGGTTGCTCAAAACACTGCTTTGAGGTTGTAGATAAGACTGACGAAGTCAGCTCAAAACACTGTTTTGAGGTTGTAGATAAGACTGACGAAGTCAGCTCAAAACACTGTTTTGAGGTTGTGGATAGA
>NZ_JUPG01000186.1 GCF_001074825.1 Streptococcus pseudopneumoniae | reverse complement strand
GAAGGCTCTTTAAATGACTGATAGGTGAGTCTCGTAACTCGGTCAATAATCGATTTTTCTCTTCCATCCATTTTTCTATCCAATAACTTGCCGATAAAGGATAAAAGAAATTCTGATTTTACCTTTACAGGATCTTCATCCATATTTTCTTCAGACAAGTCAAGAACATTGAGATAGGTTTGGGAATCAGGCGCAATATCAATCATTTCTCCACCAAAAGCCCGTCCAATAACACTGTACTCTGCTTCTGGATCCACGATGATAATTTCTGTATTTTCACCAGATTCCTTGATTTTGGTCGTGATAATTTCATGCTTAGTTGCCATACCTTTCCCAGCTCCAGATGTCCCTAAAATCAGACCAGACGGTGTATTTAATAAGCTGCGGTCAATGGTAATAATATTGCTTGAGATTTGATTGATACCATAATATTTCCCACTACGGTCTTGTAAGTCTACTGAAGTCCATGGAGAGTTCACTGCTACATTGGACGTTAATAAACTCCGTGATACGCCCTCTAAAAAATCACAACCAAATGGCAACAAACTATTAAAGGCTGCTTCTTGCATATATGGTAGTTTATCAATCATTAGGTCATTTGAGCCGGCCACTTGTTGGATCGTGTCTAGGGCTTGTTTAAGTTCTTCTTCATCCTGACCAAAGACCCCAATCAAGAAGACTGTTTGAAACAGTTTATCTCCTGTCTCTGTCATGGTTTTTAAGAGTTCCTCAGCTTCATCGATATTGCTTTCTAATACATGACCTACTTTTTCTAAATAGATACCTGTACGGGCAAGTTTTTGTTGTTCCCCAATCTTTTGGGATTCCATCAAGGTCTTCTTTGTTCGTAGTTTCTTC
>NZ_JUPG01000185.1 GCF_001074825.1 Streptococcus pseudopneumoniae | reverse complement strand
CTTGGTTGAACTCAAAGGTAAAGGCATAAGAGCTACCTTTGGCAATCTTATCTCCTGCCTTGATCACTTTACCATTCTTCAGGATAACATCGTATGGCAACGTTAGCTCTTTTTCTGCTGTGTATTCTGTACCCTTGATGATACCCTTCCAATTACCAGTATATCGGTCATGCTTAGTATCAAGCTTATCCAAACCGTCATATTGGTACAA
>NZ_JUPG01000020.1 GCF_001074825.1 Streptococcus pseudopneumoniae | reverse complement strand
ATAAAAAAACCGCAGGCCTGAGCCTGCGGTGAGTGCAATCTATTTTGAAATTTTAAATAGAAAAGGAGCATTTAAGCCCCTCTTTTGAAATAACGGACATTTGGCTGGTCGGTGTACCCAGCATCTCAGATACCTTTTTTCAAGGTGCGGCAGGAACCTTTCTGCCCTCAAATGTCTTTCGTTAATGTTATTCTAGCACCATCTACTTTTTTGTCAAACTTTCTCAATCTACCAGACTTAATCAGGCTTTATCAAGCTCTATTATTTCGTTAGATACTCAATTTTAACTTTTCCCTTTTCCTCAAAATAATAGTATAATAGAGGTAAAATTTAGAATCGAGGTACACCTATGGCTGTAAAATTTACAAAACGAGACGACTTGGACAAGATGTTTGAAGAGTTTGCGAAACTCCCTGATTTGAAACAAGTAACTTTCCCTGATGACAAAGAGAAAAAAGCCAAAGCAGAAAAGAAAAACTAGATGACTGCTTTCCAACAACTCCCATCTAGTGTGCTTCAGACTGGAGCCATTTTTCTCTCCATTATCATTGAAGCCCTCCCCTTCGTGCTGATAGGAAGTATTATCTCAGGGCTGATTGAGGTCTATATCACACCTGAAAAAGTTTATCATTTTCTCCCTCGAAATCGTTGGGGGAGAATCTTTTTTGGGACCTTCGTTGGGATTCTTTTCCCTTCTTGTGAATGTGGGATTGTCCCCATCATCAATCGTTTTCTGGAAAAGAAGGTTCCCAGTTACACGGCCGTTCCTTTTCTTGTGACAGCACCTGTTATCAATCCCATTGTTCTCTTTGCGACCTATTCTGCCTTCGGCAACTCCTTCCATGTCGCTCTGTTACGAGCTCTTGGTTCCATTCTTGTAGCTGTGATACTTGGGATTTTTCTGGGATTTTTCTGGCAAGAACCGATTCAAAAAGAAAATCGTATGGCCTGCCATGAGCATGATTTTTCTCACTTGAGCCCTGCAAAAAAAGTTTTTCAGGTCTTTGTGCAAGCCATTAATGAGTTTTTTGATACGGGGCGTTATTTAGTATTTGGCTGTCTCTTTACTTCTGTGATACAAGTTTACGTTCCGACTCGGATTCTGACCTCTATCAGTGCGACCCCTCTTTTTGCCATCCTGCTCTTGATGCTTTTGGCTTTTCTTCTTTCGCTCTGTAGTGAGGCAGATGCCTTTATCGGAGCTTCTCTTCTCTCAAGTTTCGGCTTGGCACCAGTTCTGGCCTTTCTCGTAATTGGCCCAATGCTGGATATTAAAAATATTCTCATGATGAAAAATTACTTGAAAGCACGATTTATCAGTCACTTCATTACGATTGTAACTCTTGCCGTCTTAGTGTATTCTCTCTTGATTGGAGTCATCCTATGATGCGATTTTTAGTTTTAGCTGGCTATTTTGAACTGACCATTTATCTCCATCTGTCAGGCAAATTAAACCAGTACATCAACATGCACTATTCCTATCTAGCCTATATCTCCATGGTGCTATCCTTTATCTTAGCAATCGTTCAATTGTATATCTGGATGAAGCAAGTTAAAACCCATAGTCATCTGAACAGCCGATTGGCGAAGGTGACGAGTATTGCTCTTTTGGCCATTCCAATTGTTGTCGGCTTAACTTTCCCAACTGTTAGCTTGGATTCTCAGACTGTTTCTGCCAAAGGATATCATTTCCCCTTATCGGAAGGAACGGATCAAGCTATTCAGACAAGCGAAGGGACGACGAGCCAATATTTGAAACCAGATACTAGTTCTTATTTCTCAAAAACAGCCTATGAAACGGAAATGCGAACGGCGGCGGATAAATATTTGTCCCAAGATAGTATTCAGATCACTAATGAAAACTATATGGAAGTCATGGAAGCTATCTACGACTATCCAGATGAATTTGAGGGTAAGACAGTCCAGTTCACAGGCTTTGTCTATAATGACCCTAGTCATACTAATAGTCAATTTCTGTTCCGCTTCGGCATTATCCATTGTATCGCAGATTCTGGTGTATATGGCTTACTGACCAAGGGAAATACCCGTCAGTATGAGAACAACACCTGGATAACGGCCAAAGGAAAACTGGTCAATCACTACCATAAAGAACTCAAACAAAACCTCCCAACCTTGGAAATCGACAGTTTTACCAAAGTTGATAAACCAGAAAATCCCTATGTATATCGAGCTTTTTAAGAAAATCAAAATAAAAACAAACAAGTTCTCTTCTAAATGACAGAAAAAGAGCCTGTTCGTTTTTTGTTGAGTCTAGGTAGACTTTGATTCTATATTAATTATCACTATTCAATCATTACCTCATAAAGAAGAATAAGAGAACCACTCATTAATCATACTAGCGATTTCTTTGGGTGCTTCAGTATAAAGCTCAGGGCTAACGTTTTCTAGGAAAATAGTATAAAAATAGTCTGGCAATTCTTTTAGGGCTTCTTCTCTCCATGTAGCTTCATTAGAATAGCAAGGACTGATAAACAAGGTAGCTCCCACTTCTCTCTTAAAAGCTTGTATTTTCCTCCGTAGGCGGAGGATCGCTTCTATATTTTCATATTTTATAGCTAACTCATATCTATTATACTCCGCATTCCAGTGATAGGACTGTCTTACGGCTTTCTCCATATTTTCTGACCAATGCTTTGCTTCAGATTTTTCTTTAGAAATAAGAACATCTAAGTCCGAAACGACTTGAGATTCAATATAGTTTTTAGTTTCCTCTAACTCTGTATCTAAAGGTAAAATCTTATCTAAATCTAGATAGCCGCCATCCAAAAGAATCAGTTTCTTCACTTCTTCAAATTCCGATGCGAGATAACGAGCCAAATCACCCCCGAGAGAATGACCTATCAGACAGATAGATTCTTCGTCTACAATCTCATTTTTAAACCATGATTTCAATTCTGTTTCATCTCGAAGATGCTTTTCATATGGATTTAGAAAATAGACATGCGAATCTAGTTCTTGAAGAAAATCCTTGCTATGATAGACATTGCTTCCCAAACCGCCAATAAAATATATTTTCATTTTCTACTTAATACTATGTTTATTCATCTTTTGTTCAAAGATAGTTGTGATAATTTGACGTAATTCTTCACGTTCTTTTTCTGGGATTTCACCACTTGTTTGAGCTGCAGCGTAGAGTTCAGGGTGTTCAATTGAAATGCGTTTAATCGTACGTGTCGTAGCGTGTTTTCTGACGAAAAATGGGATTCGCTTAATCAAGTCTTGTGGGACGAGTGCAAGAATTTTCTCAGCAGTTTCCTTGTCACTAATCTTAGACGTCGTAAGCCCCTTCTTAATCATTTCTTGTTCTTTTTCTGTAAAATCTTTTAATTTCATTCGTTCAGTCCTCCTATTTTCTTTAAGTTAAATTATATACCAATCCAGATAAAACTACAAATGGACTGTCTGGAAATATGAGCAATACTGTAAAGAAGACTCTGCTTTTTAATTATGAATCTTCCTCCTCAGTCATATCATACCACCTTTAAAGATTAACCCACTTATCATTATCCATGATGAAAGGCTTAGCCAGTCCATCACCTGTATAATCTGCGTACTTGGTACCCAAATACTTGTAACAATCTTCCTTGCTGGCAAATTTAATGGCTTGGTAGGGCTCTTCGAACGTCAATTTCTCTACAAATAAGAAACCATCATCAGCAGGTACTAAAACACCAACGTGACCTACAAACAGATACTCACCATCCAGATTGTCATGCAAGACTACAGATAGCATTCGAGCTTTTTCATTAAATTGAAATTGTGAGAAGAATGTTTCCATCTTTTCAGCGTGAACCTTGACATCTGTAGTTGCTTCAGTTGGAACTCTCGAAAATAGAATATCAAACTCTTCCTTATCTTGTGAATCAAAGACCTTTCCTTTATCAATCGCATCATTATCTAGGAAAAGCAATTGGTCATTCTTTTCAAGTTTTGGAACAGTGACTGAATTTTTCAAAAGACAATAACTATTGATACGGCAGTTGGTCCCAACGAAACCGCCCTTCTTTTGATTCCAGAGATGACTGATTTTCTCAACATCGTAATCTGTGTGAGTAAAGGAAGTGAAATCACCTGATAAGCCAGTTGATCCGACAGTGGTATTGTAATCATTTACAAGATTAAAAAATGCATCGACACTATTTGGATCCAAATGAGCTGACAAGAGAGATTTGACCTCTTCAGTACTTACCTGGTTATTTAGGTTGGTGTATGAGGCTTTCCATGGAACTTTCGCTGAACTGGTTTGCCTTTGATTCGTCCCTTCAGAAGTAGTATTTTGTTGTTTACAAGCTGCCAAGCCTAAAAGCAAGACGGAACAGATTCCTAATGTGGCTAATTTTCTTGATTTCTTCATCTCTTTCTCCTTTTACAAGTTTAGTAACTAGCCTTATTATACTATATAAGTTGTAAAATAAACCATAATCTTCATCAACTAGTTTTTAGAAAATCACAAATCCATTAGGAGAGATCACAAGCTGATTTTCCAATTCTCGGCAATTGCTTGCTAGTGCTACTGTTTCCTTCTCTAAAAGATAATCTTCTTTGGACTGGTTAAAGATAGCTTTAAGAATTTGTCCATCGTATTTCCACTGCAAAGCTACTACATCAGCTTTGATTTCTTGGAGACTATACTTGCCATGCTGAATGCTTGCTGACGAATGCTTGCGAATCTTGATTAGCTTCTTGATAAAGTTCAGCATATCATTGTCATTTGATACACGTTCCCAAGGCATACAACGTCGACAATCTGGGTCTGGTCCTCCGGTTAAAGCTAACTCTGTTCCGTAATAGATACACGGTGTTCCTTTTTGTAAAAAGAGAAAGGCTAGGGCTGATTTGACAAGTTGAGCGTCTTCATTTGCCGTCCACAAGATTCGTTCTGTATCATGCGAATCCAAGAGATTAAACATCACTTCTGAAATCTGCTGCTTGTAATACATAGATTGGCCATTGATTTCATCGATGAACTGGTCTGTCTTCTTAATTCCTCGTAAGAAATACTCTTTGATGCTATCAGATAAAGGATAATTCATGACCGCATGGAACTCATCTCCATTTAGCCAAGGCTGAGCAGTATGCCAGACTTCTCCTAAAATATAAAGATCAGGCTTTTTAGCTAAAACTGCCTTGCGAAAATCCTTCCAAAACTGATGGTCAATCTCATTAGCCACATCCAAACGCCAAGCATCGATATCAAACTCTTCAATCCAATAAGTCGCAACCTTTAAAAGATAGTCCTTGACCTCAGGATTGGCTGTATTTAGCTTAGGCATATAGTCCTCAAAACCAAAAGCATGATAGGGTAACTCTCTCCTATTGGCTAGCTTATCAGTCGTCACTGGGAATTGTTGAATATGGAACCAATCCTTATAAGCGGACTCCTCACCATTTTTGACAACATCTTGCCATTGAGGCGATTGCGAACCAATATGATTAAATACAGCATCCAGCATGATTTTCATACCACTCTGATGAGCTTGCTCGACCAGCTCCCGAAAGGTCTCCTTGTCTCCAAAATGACGGTCAATTTCAAAGTAATCTGTCGTATTGTACTTATGATTGCTCATAGATTCAAAGATAGGACAAAGATAAAGTCCAGTAATGCCCAAGTCTTGCAAATAATCCAGATGGTCTATAATCCCTTGTAAATCACCACCAAAGAAATCATCACTCTTAGGTGTGAGAGATGAGTCCCAGTCTAAAGTCCCTTCTGGGTTTAATCGAGTATTTCCATTAGCAAACCGCTCAGGAAATATCTGATACCATACCGTATCTGAAATCCAGTCAGGAACCAGGCATGCATCAATCTCATGTATATAAGGCAACTTAAATCCATTTCCAATAGCATGAAGATTTTCTAGAGAATTTTCCACGCAGCCTTTATCGCCGTACAAAATGCTCTGGCCCTCTGTATCCGTGAGTTCAAAGAGATACTGGATACGTGCAAAGTCAACGGACACTTCAACTTGCCAATAATCAAATAAGGCATCAGAAGTTATCTTGGCCATTTCTTTTGTATCCTGATAAAACTCCTCCATAAAGATAAAAGGATCACCATAGTGCAAGTTGATGCTTTCAATGTCCCCTTTCTTAGTTCGAATCCGAATATGAAGTTTCTTATCCTTATAAAGATAGGCAAACTCAGACTCTGGCCTATGGTAAATAGCACTTAATTCCATCAAATTGTCTCCTAAAGTTTTAATTCAAATTTCACGCAAACGTTTTCAAAAAACGATAAATCCAGTATACTATTTTTGTAAACTATTTGCAAGAGCTTAAAAAACATACAAAAAAAGAGAACAAATTTGTCCTCTCTGCGAATATTATTAGTAATCTAGGCCAGCCAATAAACTATTTCCAATAATACCTACTGTTACAATTAAAATTCCTACAAATCCAATTGAACTTGGAAGATTATCACCAAGAAAAAGACACCCACCTAAAAGAGTAAACAGGACTTCCCCTGCTTGTGTTGCCTCCACAACTGCAAGTTGTTTGTGATTGTGTTTCACTAAGTTAGTTGCTTCAAAGAAAAGTAAAGTTGCAACTACACCTGAGAAGATTGCAACAATAAGGGATTGCAATAGCTGAGAACCAGATGGTAGTCCCGTTTCCATAGTGGCAAATAGGGATACACATAACCAAAAAAGAGTACTCATCAATGTCATACCAAAGACACGCTGATTAGTTGTTAAACCGTCATGACGACAATGTTCCAGCACTTTTCTATTCCCCAAAGGATAGGAGAAGGCTGCTAGTAAAATTAGAAGACTAGAATTAAATACACCATTTCCTAAACCATTATGAAAATAAGGAATCTGAATAAGAATAATGCCAAGCAAAATTAAGAGAGTCATAGCAAGCTGCTTGCCTGGTATTCTCTTACCAAAAAGAGGTGTTAAGAGTAGTCCAGCCAAAATCGTAATCTGCCAAGTTGCTGCTACAAACCATGATTCCCCATATATAGAAGCCATGGAGAGTGGCCCATAAAAAAGACCAAATCCAATCGTACTCCAGATAAACCATATCCAAGGAGAACTACGAATATCAGCTAATACTGGCTTTAATTCTTGCTTTCGCCAAACAAGGAAAGTAAGAATTGGCAAGGTAAACAGGTAACGTAGACTAGCACTCCACAACCAAGAACCACCCTCAAGGTTCATACTTCGATTAAAAATAAAGGTAAAAGCAAAAAAGAGAGCACCAAGAATACCATACCAGAGTGCTCTACCAAAATGTGATTGTTTCATTTATGTAACTCCTATATAGTTTTCTATTATACAGGATTTTATGTAAATAGTCGATAAGGATTTAGCATTATTAGGCTGAGTAAATCTATCTTGGTTAGGATAAAATTTTATCATCAAAAAAGTCTCATAAGAACTCTTATGAAACTAATCAATCTATAATATAAAAAATTAATTTAGAAAAATTTTCTGAAAGCTGTCTGTTTGCATCTCCTACGCTACTCTTTCGGTTTTGAAAAGACTTCAATATGTTGGCCAAGTACCTTGATTTCTACAGGTAGGTTATCCGATTTATCGCCGTCAACATCTGACTCCAATTCACTATCTGAAGAGATTTTAATATTGCGCGCTTTGATATACTCGATATTATCATTAGCGACAACATCTCCTTTTAGTAAATCAGGGATGACGGATAATTTGGAGAATAGAGACGCATCTTTCAGAATCAAAATGTTGGCATAGCCGTCCTTGTTTTCTTCAAAGATTTTCTTATCGGCGAAGTAATTTGTCAAGAGAACCAAAACATGGCTAGCTTCACCAACATAATTTCCATTTTCTGTCTCAATCTTAATGTTAAAGACCTGATCCGTCATGACAGACTTCATGGTATTTACAGCATAGGCTAAAATGCCGAATTTTGTCTTGTCCTCGATTTCAACATTGTGAATCGCCTCAGGAAGAGAACCAATACTAAAGATATAACCAAAATAATTGTCATTTGCTTTACCGATATCAATCTTATTTGTTAAATCAAAATCCAGTTCATCAATTGCGCCATCGATGTCTTGATTGATTTCCAAAAGTTTTGTAATGAGGTTACCCGTACCCCCAGGGATAATACCCAACTTAGGAACGTAGTCTCTCTCAGCAATACCCGAAATAACTTCATTGACAGTCCCATCTCCACCAAACACAACCACTGCATCGTACTGCTCACTAGAAGCTTCCTCAGCAAAATGTGTGGCATCCAGAGCCTTTTCGGTAATTTTGGTTTCCACGTGCTCAAAGTATTCTTTTGCTTTATTTTCCAACTTATCTTTGTAATCCAAAGCCTTCTCGCCACCAGAAGTAGGGTTGATAATTAACATTGCTTTTTTCATTAATATTCTCCTTAATATTCGTTAGAAATCTTTATATTTCATTATATGAAACTAAATGTAATCCTATTATACACTGAAAATACAGAAAAGAGAAATCTCACGTACTGGAGATTAATACGCTTTTATTCTATTTTCCCGTCGCATAACTACATCCTTTAAGGATTCATCCAAGTAAGAAAAGGCCTTATCCTTTATCCAGTCAGGAATACCATATGCCGCCTCAGCTATGCTTCCAGTGATTGCAGCAAGTGTGTCACTGTCTCCACCAAGTGAGGTGGAGTTTCTATTTACCATACTCTTTTATTTTATCAGCATATTCAGTCAAAAGATTCTTTGAATAAATTTTTTCAGCTTTTGAATTTCTAACTTCTTTCCAAAGAATAGAAGCTACTTTTAACTTGTTTGAGTAGTTAAGACTATTTTCATCTGCACAGAAATTCTTTAGAAATTGGTTCCATTGACAAACCGAATGATCATACTTGGCATAATCTGAATTTCCATAATAAACTTTTAGCATATCTTGGATTGTAAAACTCAAATCATTTTCTCTTTTTACTTTTCTCCAAGCAGTCGCCATATCAGCAGTAAATTTAAAGGGTGAAACATCTGTTAAAGTTGAGAAATATTCTCTAAAGTGTGTATTAAAGGAGAATCCACATTCAAGTAAGGGCGTACTTAAGGTAACGACTTCTACTCGTTTCTTTTTCCTTTTTATTGATGATTTTTTTATCAAATTACCCTTAAAGTACTGCTCAATAATATGATTGAGTTCTTGTTTGGTACCTCCATATTCTAATCCTAATGACTTACATAGTTGTGAAAGTTCATCACGATACCAATAATATTTATTAAACTCATCGAATGATACGATTTGATCAAACTCAGGTCTGCTTTCTATCAATATAACACCTCCTTAAAACCAATTTAGGTTGTCATCTTAAAATAATGGAGTTTTAGTTTCTTTATTTTGAGGATTAGCTACGTTTCACTAACAAGCTTACACATTTGATATGATGCATTTGTGAGACCTGCGTTTCTCTAACAAACTTACACACTCGACGTGTGGTAATATTCTGCTTTTATACTAATAAACAAAAGGCAATGAAAATCATTTTAAAATGATACTGTGGAACGGAAAGATTATCACTACTTCCAAAAGAAACGACATTCATAACTCCACTTAAAATTACAATTGAAAATTCTCTAACATTAATCACCTAATTAACAAATCGTTACTTTCAATAATGGATAAGCTGATCTAAAATTTAAAATCCTTTTCTTTACTAATTCTATTACTAGCCAATATAGTATAAATTAAATGACCAATAAAAATGATGATAAAAATAACATAGCTGCCAGTCTTACAACTTACTACTTTTCATATGATAATTTACAAATGTCTTTCTAGCCACTCGATCTTTTTAAAATCCTTATTGTTATTGTGATCATTTCGATAGGAGTCTTGAGAAGAAGCTTTGTAAATACTCAGATACTGCTCCAGACTGGGAAGACGAAAAGTGATGTCTTCAATGTGAATAAGCCCTATATCCGATTCCGAAACTCCTGCAAAATCAAGTAAGGAATCGATACTTCCAAATTCAACACTCACTCTATCCTTTTGGAATTCATGCTCATGAATATCTATTAAGACGTAGCCTAAGTCTTTCATCACTTTCATTATCTTGTCCCAGTCATAAATTCTGAGATGATCAGGTGCTTCCCAACCTCTAGGATCACCAGGCACATGAATGTCAATGTCAGACGGCCCCCAATTTTCTTTCGTTCTAAACTCCAATCCCAAAGAACCCATCAGTGTCGGTGTAATTCCGACTCGATTTAAATGGAAACCAATGGTTTTAAATTCTTCAAATAAGAGACTCATGTTTACTCTAAACCTTTCATCTAAATGTTCGTTATTTCTACTTTATTACCTTGAACAAAATCATTTTCATTTTCTAGAGTATATCCAGTTATTTTAGATACAAATTCTTTTCCTTCTTTTAAGGACCCAAATGCGACTAGATCTTTATTAAGAAGGATTTTGATATGATTCCAACATATACATCTCTAGTCCTTCTGATCTTTGAACGATTATCCACATTTAACAAACAAGCTTACACATTCAGCGGTTCGCTATTACAGTATCGTTTCGTCGTAATCTCCTCACTCTGCGACAGCTATACCCTAGGGCACCTTCTCGACCTTCGGTCTCACCGTGTCGCATGGGCGTAGCATCTACTTCTATCTCGCCGATTCCTTGGCTCGTACAAGCAGTGATACGGCCTCAACATGTGGTGCTAGCAAACTTATATATTATAGAACGAAAATGATAGAATCAACATTTAAATAACACTTTTTAACGAGTGTATATACTGTCTTATATCAAATGGCCGTTTAAAATAAATGTGTAAAAACTAAAAACACAAATTTACCAGTAGTACCTTTTCTCACTTAGATATTGTTCTTTTTGTTCTCTAGAATTTTCATGATTTCTGATTCCTAACAATTCGTCTGTTGAAGAAACTATTGGGTCTATCCAGTCAGCTTTGGATCTAATCCAATCAATTTCGTCTTTACTAAGTTTCCCTGCTATCTCCAATTTATCAGCCATCAGCCTTAAGTCATTTGCAGTTTGGAAATCTTCTAGCATATTCAAAAGAGACATTGTCCGCTTCTTCTCTTCTTCGATTTTATTTTGTAATTTTCTTTTTCGCTCTTGTTCTTCTTCGTATAGTCTTTCTCTCTCTTCACGTTCAAGTCGTAAGTTCTTAACTTTATAATACTCTTGGTAAATTAAAACAATTATTTCTGGGATTGATTGCTCAATCGAGAATTCGTTAGTATCTTTAATATATTTACCATCTATTATCTTAAATCGAAATTTTCCATTTGGGATATAGTCATACTTCTTTATTCTTGGTTTAAAAGCATATCCATTAAACTTAACGCTATCATTGTACTCTGCTAGTTCTTTAGCTTCTTCTTTCGTTAATTCATGACTTACTTTGTCTGTTGATTCTATAACTTCAAAACGAACAATATCCTTTTCAATTTGAATATCCCAATTTGAAGTTACATTATCACCGATTTTTTCAATAACAGTAACTAGTGTATCCAAAAAGCGATATAAACGAGGAAGAGAATTTAGTGAAATATTTTTTACAAATTTAGGTTCTTTTAAATCATTATATCTGTGTCTAGAATCAAAGTAAGGATAGGAAGCAGCTTTTTCCCTCTTATTCCACTCTGCGATTTTATCTTTTAGATTAGATACAGATTTATGTAATCTCTTATTTGGAGACTGGTTTAGGTTTGAAACGGCTTCGATAATAAGCTCTATTTTATCGTTCTCTAAAAATGATAATGAACTTCTTATACTAGTTGTATCAAGTTTAAAAATATCTTTATTTTTATCTTCCGAACTCTCTTCTTTATGTTTACTAGGTTTTATTCTATTGTTCTTTAGACTTTTTCTATCAATATGTACTTCATTTACGTCATTTTGTGGTAATGGAACAATAAGTTCACTTAAATCTTGTCCAGTATTCTTACGATACCAATAACTACCATTTGGAATTGGGATTTCAAATTCTTTGCATTTCTTGAGTAAGTCTGAATAGCTTAAATCATATTTCAATGAAACTTGTTTTGAACTTATCTCCCAGATTTCTTCATAGAGTTCTTCTCTAGAGAAGGTTTTTATCATCTTCATTTGAAACACCTTTACCCTTATATTTTACATCACTGTTTTTATATTTACCAAGCGAAAACGCAAATTCAAAAACTTCTAATTCTTCACTTCTGCATTTTCGCTTAATATAAAAAGTAGATCTTGTTTTAAAATGTTAAATTCCTCTATAATTTTATCTAAACTAGTTTCAATATTTTCAACACGGATCTCTGATAGCTTACCGTGATTGTATGAAATCATTCTTTCGGCAATAATATGATATGACCAACTTTCAGTGAAACGTCTGTCTCTTTCTTCGTTATGAATAGCAAAACCAATTGGAAGAAGATTATTTCTAAGACCTATAGCAACTGCTTGTGAACTTATACCTAAATAATCACCAGCAATTTTTAATGTGATTTTATTTAATTTTCTAATATCTTCGTCGGTATATTTCGGCATGTTAGTACTCCTTTGTTATAATTCAAGTTGAGGATTTAATTATCATATCAATTGTTTTACATACTTCCTGCTTTCCTAATCAACTTTCAAATATATAGCGTTTTCATTATTTTCTTAACCTATTATATCATTATTCAAAACAAAAAACTGCAACTTACTCGTTGCAGTTACACAGATTTAATTCTGTTTTTTTTAGAAACTTATATTTTCATTTTCAGGCATAGTAAATACAAAGTTTTTTTCAAAATAAGGTTTTACCATTTCTTTCCATCTAGCTTTATGAAAATTGATTGAGTTTAAAGGAGATAGGCCATAATTTCCCAATGCATAACCATCATTTACTTCAACAACAAGTGTCCTGCCATCACTAGTAACACCGATATCTAGTCCATAAGCTATCGGCGCATCTTTCCAACATGATATGGCTTTATCAATTACACTAGGATCAAATTGTGCATGATAATCACCTGTATAGGGTCGAACATCTAATACGCGACCATCTAAAACAAAACAACGCCATTCTGTTATGAATTCTACAACCTCACTAATCCATATAGGATAGTCGAAAGGTAGACCAATACCTATTAAATCATGGGTTCCATTAACAACTCTTCCAGTAAAGACTTTTGAACCAGCTTTAGGCTTAATAAATTTTCCCCAATTATCAGGTATATTCACAATCTCTCCTAAAATACCAGCATAAATCTTTCTACCATAAAACTCTTTAAGCTCAATAGGATAGTCATAAACCGGAACGTTTAAGCCCATCATTTTTAGTAATGCTCTAGTCTCCGTTATATAATCTACAACTGTATCATCACTTGTTAACTGTTTTATTTCAGAAAAAGATTGATATAAAATAACTTCTTCTCCTTGTAAGTAGGCACCTACTTGAGCATTGTATTTATTAATTGAAACCTCACTTGGTAATTTACTTTGTCTAATATAAACAACCATTTTATCACTCATATATCACTAGTGTTGCACCTATTTGTAAAAAAAATAATAGCATTTTTGCTGTTATTTTTTTGAGTAAATAGCTCCCATAATATCATCGAAATAATCAACGGTATTTAGGAGTAATTCAATAACCTGGGACTTTGTTAGTCGCATTCCTCTTCTATCTCTAGCATCTTCTACTAAATTTTCAAGTTTCTCTAGATTTTTATCATCCAAGCTAATCATAATTCTATTTTTATCAGTTGCCATTTTCTTCACCTCTAGTTAATTCTATCACAGGTGTAACACTTGTGTCAACTGGATTTTATAATACATTAGTTTAAAAGTGGAGAGGATTTTTAACACAGTAACTTTAAATCTTTGGTATTAAAAAATTTTCACAGTATTTATAGAAATAAAATCTATCTCAAATAAGTTATCAGGTCTAGTATAAATTATGAGCGGCAACTCTAATACGTCCCCTCTAAACAAGAAAAAGGCTTACACTCAAGGGTTCTCTTAACCCATTCGTTACAAGATTTGACTCTTTTACTAGCAAAGCTACATGCTGACAAGGAACTTTGGTTGACTATTGAATCTCTCCAACCTCTTCTTTAACATATCCCTCTACATCTTCAATCTCTAAAAATATTGGGTCTAAGTAACACAAGAAATGCCAATCTTCTGCACCTTTTTTTCTGTAGAGAATCGATTCACCGTCTTCACTTCCGAAAAAGCTTCTGTCTACTTCATATCCACTGCATTCTAGAAAGTCTTTTGCCTGCCGATAGTTCGCTTCTCTTGCTTCCACATAGGTTTTAACTTCATCGTTGTTAACAACATAGGCATCGATTTTGGAATAGCCTTCAATTACTTTTTCGTTTGGTTCGGATAGATTCGAGATTTCTTTCCAAATAATGTCAACATTTTCCTCAGGATCAAACATAAATTTAGACAAAGGTACAATGTTTCCGTTATAGATAATTTCCAGATAGTCTGGTAGATTTGTAGGATTAAAAAACTCTACTTCAAATCCATCTTCTGTTTCTAAAGTATATCCCGGGATTTGAGCTACAAAAATTTTCCCCTCTTTTATTGAATCAAACGCGACTATATCTTTAGAATAATCATTTTGGTAAAATTCCAATATAACCATCGATAATCTCTCTATTTTCATCATTAGGCTAATGTAAATAAGCACGTCACCTGATCAATTCAGGCTTTCTGTATCATCTCATCATATTCCCTCCTAATTTTATGAATCCTATCCAACGGGCGGATTCATAAGTTTTGGGAAACTTTTTAAGCATTAGCTCCGTTTCACTAACAAGCTTACACACTCCACGTGCGTTGTTTTCTTTATTTGTACACTTTTTTTCGTCATCGGTTACGGAATTAAAACACAATTTATCATTATCTATTTTAGCATTCTTTCTTTTAGATTTGTAAGATTTTGC
>NZ_JUPG01000184.1 GCF_001074825.1 Streptococcus pseudopneumoniae | reverse complement strand
CAGTTCAACCAACGTTACCCGAAGCAGTCGTGACTGATAAGGGTGAACCCGCAGTTCAGCCTGCATTACCCGAAGCAGTTGTAAGTGCTAAAGGTGAACCTGAAGTTCATCCAGAGTTACCAGAAGCTGTTGTAAGCGCCAAAGGTGAGCCTGAAGTTCAACCAGCGTTACCTGAAGCAGTTGTAAGCGCCAAAGGTGAGCCTGAAGTTCAACCAGCGTTACCTGAAGCAGTTGTTACTGACAAAGGCGAACCAGAGGTTCACCCAGCGTTGCCAGAAGCTGTAGTCAGTGACAAAGGTGAGCCTGAACAGGTAGCCCCACTTCCTGAATATAAGGGGAATATTGAGCAATTAAAACCTGAAACTCCGATTGAGAAGCCGAAAGAAACAGATCCAGAAAAAACACTCGAATTAAGAAATGTTTCGGATATTGAGTTGTACAGCCAGACGAATGGGAATTATAAACAACATATCTTATTGGATGGAATTCCAAAGAATACGGATAATTACTTTGTCAAGGTAAAATCTTCGGCATTTAAAGATGTCTATCTACCAGTCGCCTCAATAACTGAAGAGGAAAGAAATGGTCAGCCAGTTTATAAAATTACAGCTAAGGCTGAGAAACTCCAGCAAGAGCAGAACAATAAATATGTCGACCATTTCACCTTCTACCTCGATAAGAAGTCTAAAGAGGAAAATACAAACTTTACTTCCTTTAGTAATCTGGTCAAAGCTATAAACCAAAATCTCTCTGGAACCTATCATTTAGCAGCTAGCCTGAATGCTAACGAAGTGGAGCTTGGTCCTGATGATAAATCCTATATCAAGGGAACCTTTACTGGTCATTTGATTGGAGAAAAAGATGGTAAGAAGTATGCTATCTATAATTTGAAAAAACCTCTGTTTGAAAACTTGAATGGTGCTACAGTAGAAAAACTGAGTCTAAAAAATGTTGCTATTTCAGGGAAAAATGATATTGGTTCACTGGCAAATGAAGCTCAGAATAACACAAAGATTAAACAAGTTCATGTCGATGGTGTTCTGGCTGGAGAACGTGGTATCGGTGGATTGCTTGCTAAGGCAGACCAATCAAGCATCACAGAGAGCAGTTTCAAGGGAAGAATTATCAATACCTATGAAACAACTGCTGCCTACAATATTGGCGGTCTGGTCGGTCATTTAACAGGAAAAAATGCGTCTATTGCTAAATCTAAAGCGACAGTAACCATTTCGTCAAACACCAATAGTTCAGATCAGACTGTTGGTGGGCTAGCAGGTCTTGTAGACCAAGATGCGCATATACAGGATAGCTATGCTGAAGGTGATATCAACAATGTCAAGCACTTTGGTAGAGTTGCGGGTGTGGCTGGATATTTGTGGGATCGAAAGACGAATGAGGAACAGCATGCTGGAAGCTTGACCAATGTACTAAGTGATGTCAATGTAACCAACGGGAATGCTATTACCGGTTACCACTACAATGGAATGAAGGTGAAGGATACATTCAGCAGCAAGGCGAACAGAGTATACAATGTCACCTTGGTTAGGGATGAAGTCATCAGCAAAGAATCCTTTGAAGAAAGAGGAACAATGCTAGATGCTTCTGAAGTGACTAATAAAAAAGCAGAAATCAATCCTCTCACTCCTCCAACAGTGGAGCCCCTTTCAACAAGTGGTAGTAAAGAAAGTGATTTTTCTAAGGTGAAGCATTATCAAGCTAACCGTGCTTTGGTTTATAAGAACATTGAAAAATTGTTACCTTTCTATAACAAGGCGACCATCGTGAAATACGGAAACCTGGTCAAGGAGAACAGTCTCTTATATCAAAAAGAACTCTTGTCCGCAGTTATGATGAAGGATGACCAAGTAATCACAGATATTGTTTCTAACAAACAGACTGCAAATAAGCTCTTGCTTCACTATCATGACCATTCATCTGAGAAGCTCGATCTCAGATACCAGACTGATTTTGCTAAGTTGGCAGAATATAGCTTAGGGGATACAGGACTCCTCTACACTCCAAATCAATTCTTGTATGACCAAGACTCTATCATTAAGCAAGTCTTACCTGACTTACAAAAGGTTGACTATAAGTCGGATGCTATCAGAAAGACACTCGGAATTTCTCCAGATGTCAAGCAAACTGAGCTCTATCTGGAAGACCAGTTCGTCAAAACAAAACAAAATTTGGCAAACAGTTTGAAAAAACTTTTGTCAGCAGATGCTGGACTTGCTGGTGACAACTCAGTTACCAGAGGCTATCTTGTAGATAAAATCAAGAACAATAAGGAAGCCTTGCTACTCGGTTTAACTTATTTAGAACGTTGGTATAACTTTAGCTATGGTCAAGTGAATGTCAAAGACCTAGTTATGTATCATCCGGACTTCTTTGGTAAAGGAAATACTTCACCATTAGATACTCTGATTGAGTTAGGTAAATCTGGCTTTAACAATCTTCTTGCTAAAAACAATGTCGATACTTATGCTATCAGTCTTGCCAGCCATCATGGAACGACAGATTTGTTTAGCACGTTAGAAAATTACCGAAAAGTCTTTCTACCAGACAAAACCAATAATGACTGGTTTAAATCACAGACCAAGGCTTACATTGTCGAAGAAAAATCCAATATCGAAGAGGTGAAAACAAAGCAAGGACAGGCTGGTACCAAGTATTCTATCGGTGTCTACGACCGTATCACTAGTGCCACATGGAAATACCGCAATATGGTCTTGCCGCTCCTAACCTTGCCAGAGAAATCAGTCTTTGTCATCTCAACCTTGTCTAGCCTAGGATTTGGTGCTTACGATCGCTACCGCAACAGCGATTATAAGGCTGGAGATGAACTCAATAAGTTTGTTGAAGATAATGCGCGTGAGACAGCCAAGCGTCAGCGAGATCACTATGATTATTGGTATCGTATTTTAGATAAAGAAGGACGTGAAAAACTCTATCGTACGATTCTACTTTATGATGCCTATAAGTTTGGAGATGATACAACATCTGGAAAAGCCACAATTGAGGCTAAATTTGATAGTACCAATCCGGCGATGAAGAATTTCTTTGGTCCAGTGGGGAATAAAGTAGTTCACAATCATCATGGTGCTTATGCAACTGGAGATGGCGTTTACTATATGTCCTATCGTATGTTAGATAAGGATGGAGCCATTACTTATACCCATGAGATGACCCATGATTCAGATCAGGATATTTACCTTGGTGGCTATGGTCGAAGAAGTGGCTTAGGACCGGAGTTCTTCGCAAAAGGCTTATTGCAAGCTCCTGACCAACCAAGTGATGCAACCATTACTATCAACTCTATCTTGAAACATAAAACATCAGATAGTACAGAAGGCCAGCGATTACAAGTACTTGATCCAACTACAAGATTTAATGACGCAGCAGATCTTCAGAACTACGTCCACAATATGTTTGATGTAGTTTACATGTTGGAATATCTCGAAGGGCAATCTATCGTGAAACAGTTAGATACGTATCAGAAAATGACGGCCCTGAGAAAAATCGAGAATAAATACGTGAAAGATCCTGCAGATGGAAATGAGGTTTACGCTACTAACGTAGTACAAAATCTGACAGAAGAAGATGCCAAAAAATTGACTACCTTTGATAGTTTGATTACAAATAATATCTTGTCAGCTCGTGAATACAAGTCTGGGGAATATGAACGAAATGGCTACTATACGATTAAACTCTTTGCCCCAATCTATTCGGCTCTGAGCAGTAAGGGAACTCCGGGTGATTTGATGGGACGTAGGATAGCTTATGAACTTCTGGCTGCCAAAGGCTTTAAGGATGGAATGGTACCTTATATCTCAAACCAATATGAAAAAGATGCAAAAGTGGCGGGAAGTAAGATTAAGTCTTATGGTAAAGAAGTAGGTTTAGTTACAGATGAACTTGTCCTTCAAAAAGTATTTAACGGTCAATATAAAACTTGGGCAGATTTTAAGAAAGCTATGTACCAAGAACGGGTGGATCAGTTTAGAAACTTGAAAAAGGTTACCTTCAACGATCCAACTAAATCTTGGGCAAGTTTTGCAAGAAAGACGATTCATAGTTTAGAAGAACTGCAGCGATTAATGGACGAAGCTGTCCGTAAGGATGCAGATGAGAATCGTTATTCTTGGGACAACTATAATCCAGAATATGATAGTGCAGTTCATAAGTTAAAGAGAGCAGTGTTTAAGGCCTATCTAAATCAAACTGATGATTTTAGAAGTTCAATTTTTAATAATAAAAAATAGTGTTTACTATTAGGAAATAAAATTAAAGAAGGTGATTACGATTGTCATTATTTAAAAAAGAACGGTTTTCAATCCGAAAAATCTGTGGGATTGTTGGTTCAGTTTTACTCGGAAGTATCTTGGTTGCACCGTCAATCATTCATGCTTCTACCTATCATTATGTTGAAAAAAGCGCTCTTACACAAGAAGAACAAACTAAGATTCAAGCAGGAATTCCTACTGATAATGAAGCAACTTATGCTCTTATTTATCAGCAGGAAGCTCTTCCTGCGACAGGTTCATCGACTTCTGTGCTTACAGCTTTAGGTCTATTAGCTGTTGGTAGTTTAGTACTTTTGGTTCATAAAAAGAAAAAAGTTAGTAGTTTGCTCTTAGTTACTACTATCGGACTGATTAGTCTTTCTAGTATGCAAGCTCTCGATATAAGCAATCCCTTGAAAGCTCCAAGTAATGAGGGAGTAGTTCAAATTGCTGGATATCGTTATATTGGATACTTACCCCTTGATGATGATGCAATCTCAGAAATTCAACATAAAGCTGAGGGGACAAAAAATGTTCCAGTATCTGAAATTCAAAGTGTTCATAATGAAGCGCCTAAAGTAGAAAAACCAGAGTACACTGCTCCAGTAGGTACAGTTCCAGATGAGGCTCCTAAGGCTGAGAAACCAGAATACACTAAACCTGTGGGCACAGTGCCTGATGAAGCGCCTAAGGCTGAGAAACCAGAATATACTAAACCAGTGGGCACAGTACCTGACGAAGCGCCTAAAGCTGAGAAACCAGAGTACACTCAACCTGTGGGTACAGTACCTGATGGAGCGCCTAAAGCAGAGAAACCAGAATACACTCAACCAGTGGGCACAGTACCTGATAAAGCACCTAAAGCAGAGAAACCAGAGTACACTCAACCTGTGGGTACAGTACCTGATGAAGCGCCTAAAGCAGAGAAACCAGAATATACAGCACCAGTTGGTGGTAATCTGGTAGAACCTGAGGTTCAACCAGCCTTACCCGAAGCTGTTGTAACTGAAAAAGGAGAACCGGAAGTT
>NZ_JUPG01000183.1 GCF_001074825.1 Streptococcus pseudopneumoniae | reverse complement strand
GACTTCGTCAGTCTTATCTACAACCTCAAAGCAGTGCTTTGAGCAACCTGCGGCTAGCTTCCTTGTTTGCTCTTTGATTTTCATTGAGTATTATTCTTCAACTTCTGTTAAGGTTGCCGCTTTTTCAAGATATTTTTGGTAGGTACCGTCATCCTTGAGTTTTTGGATGACCTTGTCCACCACTTCTTTTAAATCAGCACTATTTTTTCTAAGGGCAACTGCATTGGCTTCGCCGTCCTTCATCTTCAAGCTAACAGTTGCAACAGCTAGGTCTGCATTTTTAGCAGCATAGCTAAGGGCAACAGGCTCATCCATGTGAACAGCATCTACTTTTCCAGCTTGCAATTCATTGACAGCTTCACCCATATTGGTTAGGGAAGTCAATTGAGCTTTTGGCAATTGTTCCTTGACCATTGATTCTGGAACAGTCCCTTTTTGGGCTGCAATATTAGCACTTTCAAGGCTAGTTAAATCCTTGTATTTTTCTACATCAGACTTACGAACCAAGAAACTAATCTTGTTTTCATAGTAAGGAATTGAAAAATCAAAGACTTCTTTTCTCTCGTCAGTAGCGCTAATTCCCGCAACCGCTAGGTCAGCCTTACCTGTTTGAAGACTGGTCAAGACATTGTCAAAACTCATGCTTGAGATTTCCAACTTCACTCCAAGTTCATCAGCGATAGCTTGGGCCATATCAATATCCGCACCAACTACCTGATTTTTCCCGTCAACCAAGGATTGGAATTCAAAGGGTGCATAGTCAGGACTAGTCGCCACAACTAATTTCCCCTTTTGCTTAATGGCCTCAACAGCTGACTGAGAACCATTAGAACCCGACTGGCAAGCCACTAAGAAGAAACTTGCAAGAAAGCTACATAAAACAAATATCCATTTTTTTGATTTCATAAATAAACAACCTCTCTGTTAATTTTTGTATAATTATAACGCTATACAAGTTGCTTGTCAAGTGTTTTTTGAATTTTGTATGCGGTAGAATTTTTTAGAACGCCTAAGTTCATACATTTTTTAGGAGAACATCACCGAGT
>NZ_JUPG01000182.1 GCF_001074825.1 Streptococcus pseudopneumoniae | reverse complement strand
TACAACAAAATAGGCTTCATAATATCCATAGGGGATTTACCCACTACAAATATTATAGAGCCGTTTTAAAAAAGTGTTCCAAACATTCAAAAATATTTGGAATTTCTCTTAGTAAATCCCTCACTTTCTTTTTCAAGATAGCGCAAGCTTGCTCAATAGGATTCAAATCTGGTGAATAAGGTGGATGAAAACTAGCATTATCCATTACAATAACGTGAGGTATCTTCAAAGCAGGCAGGAGTTGCGTTTTGAACCACTCCACAAAGAAATCGCTCGCCATACTTTCCTTGTAAATCATAGGAGCTATAAACTCTCCGTCTACTTGTCCTGCAACAATTGAAGTCCGCTCAAAACGCCGTCCACTAATCTTTTCATAGACTTTCTCCCCTCTAGGAGCCCGTGCATAAGGACGATAGAGGTAGAGGTAGCGGTCGATTCCTGTTTCGTCAATATATACGACTGGTAAATCTTTTAGGCTATTCAAAATATCAAGAAACTCAGCGACTTTCTCAGGATCTTGTTCCTTAAAGCTAGTCGTCTTTTTTTAAAGTGACCTTAATCTGCTTTAAAGCTGCCCATACTGAAGGAACAGCACAATCAAAATGTGTCGCAATTTCCCGTAAAAAAACATCTGGATGAGCCTCTACAAAGGCCTTCAACTCCTCCAAAGGAATCTTTCGGCTTTTGGCGACTCGCTTTTTCCGCTCTAAGTGTCCTTGTTCACGTAATTTCTTTTCCCATGTGAAGAGAGTTCTGACGCCAACATCAAAAACTTTGGCCGCCTCGACATGGCTGTGTCCCTCTTTGATGTAATCTAATGCTCGTTGTTTAAAATCTGTACTATATGCAGGGTTTTATTGTAACATGCTTATTTAAAACTAAGAAACTATAAATGAGTATTAGTTTATGTTATAGTTTAAATTTGCTATCACTTTGAAGGAAATAACTATAGATTCTTTTCTACCTCATGTTTTATTGTATAGTGTATTTTGCTTGCTTTGAACAGAATCTTTTATGACATTTGTCATGTCTCCTCATGACAGAAGCTTCTAGTGGAACATGCTTCAAAGAATTATAATAGATGTATCAAATGGAGGAAGAAAAAATGAAACATAAAGTAATTGTCGCAATGAGTTTAGTAGTAGCAGGAGTTATGACCTATCTCATGTTTTCAGGATTGGATGAAGGTTTCTACCATTTTCCTTGGGAGTTATTTGCAGGATTTGGCATGATGTCTTGGTTGATCCGAGAAGGTTTGAAATTGGTTTCAGATGTGAAAAAGGAGTTTGAAAAATGAAAAAAGCGATTCTCTATCTTTTTATTGGACTGTCACTAGTGGTATGGTTGGTAGAAATGTTTACAGGTTGGTTTGATCAAGCCTTCCTTCACCAATTCATCCGTGGTGCCTGGGGACTAGGATTTATGATTTTTATCGCCTTTCCTATGGGAAAGGAGTGGCTGAAAGGAGAATATCATGAACATGATTAAGGTAGAAAGCCTAAATAAAAACATCAAGGGCAAGGCTATTTTGAAGGATATTTCCTTTGAGGTAGCTGAAGGTGAATGCGTCGCCTTGATTGGGCCCAATGGTGCTGGGAAGACCACACTCTTGGACTGTCTGCTTGGAGATAAACTGGTCACAAGCGGTCAAGTATCCATCCAAGGCTTGTCAGTGACGAGTTCTCAGTTAGACTATATTAGAGGCTACCTCCCTCAAGAAAATGTCATTGTTCAGAAATTAAAGGTTAAAGAGTTGATTGCTTTCTTTCAAAGTATTTATCCAAATCCCTTGAACAATCAGGAAATCGATCAACTATTGCAGTTTGACAAGCAACAAAAAGAGCAATTGGCAGAAAAATTGTCAGGTGGGCAAAAGCGTCTCTTCTCTTTTGTCTTGACCTTGATTGGCCGACCAAAGCTTGTCTTTTTAGATGAGCCAACTGCGGCCATGGATACCTCAACCCGCCAACGTTTTTGGGAAATTGCCCAAGACTTAAAAGCGCAGGGAGTCACCATTCTCTATTCGTCTCATTATATTGAGGAAGTAGAGCATACAGCTGACCGAATATTGGTCTTGAATAAGGGAGAATTGATTCGTGATACGACACCACTAGCCATGCGCAGTGAGGAGATTGAAAAGCACTTCATCCTACCTCTGGCTTACAAGGAAGTCGTTGAGCAGTCAAACTTGGTTGAAAACTGGTCACAAAAACAAGATGCCCTGCAAGTAGTCACACGTGAAGCGGATGCTTTCTGGGAACTGTTAGTGCAAGCAGGATGTAGGATTCAAGAAATTGAAGTCAATAATCGTAGCTTGCTGGATACAATCTTTGAAGAAACACAAAATGGAGATGACTAAGATGAAACGATGGATCGCACTAAACAAGATAGAATTTCTATTGACCAAACGACAATTAGTCTATTATCTATTATCCGTAGGAATGCCGACGGCCTTCTATATTATTCTTTTCAGGCATGTACCAGGATACACCAGATGGGCCGGCTAATTTTATGCGCGACTACCTCATCTCCATGACGGCCTTTTCCATGATGTCGACAGCTATCTTTTCATTCCCAGTTGTTTTACACACCGATAAAATCAACAACTGGCAGAAAACATTGCGCCATACCCCTGTAAATATGGTAGAATATTATCTATCAAAGATAACAAGTATGATGGTTGATTATTTGGTCTCAATTTTGGTTGTTTTCTCAGTTGGGCATTTTGTAAGAGGTGTGGATATGCCTTTAGGAAGCTGGATTGGGGCTGCGCTCTTGCTGATAGTAGGAAGTGTAGCTTTTGTAGCTCTTGGCTTGACCTTGACTCTCTTACCTTCTAGTCAGTTGATGTCTGTCGTAGGCAATCTTCTTTACTTTGGCTTGGCTGTGTTAGGCGGACTCTGGATGCCTGTCTCTTTATTTCCAGATTGGATGCAAGCAATCGGGAAGTGCCTACCAACTTATCAGTTGATGGAGTTGCTCAAGACCTTCTTAAACGAGGATGGCATCAATCTACCAGCCACAGTTTATCTACTTGTTTTTTCAGCAGTTTTGTTTGGTTTGACCATTTACCTTCAAGGTCATAAGGAGAATTCTTAATGCTTGAAAGACTAAAAAGCATACACTATATGTTTTGGGCCAGTTTGATTTTTATGATTTTCCCCATCCTACCTGTAGTGACTGGGTGGCTTTCTGTCTGGCATTTATTGATTGATATTCTATTTGTAGTGGCGTATTTGGGTGTTTTAACAACTAAGAGCCAGCGCCTATCTTGGCTATATTGGGGCCTCATGCTGACTTATGTAGTTGGGAATACTGCCTTTGTTGCTGTTAATTATATCTGGTTTTTCTTTTACCTTTCTAATCTCTTAATTTATCATTTCAGGGTGCGGAGTCTTCGTTCTCTACATGTCTGGACTTTTCTCCTTGCTCAAGTTCTTGTTGTTGGTCAACTCATGATGTTTCAGTCAGTCGAAACTGAGGCTGTAGCCTTTGAGCTTGGGATTCTTACTTTTGTCGATTTGATGACATTGGGCTTGGTTCGGATTCGCATTGTCGAGGATTTGAAAGAAGCTCAGGCCAAGCAAAATGCCCAGATAAATCTATTGCTTGCTGAAAATGAACGCAGTCGTATCGGTCAGGATTTGCATGATAGTCTGGGACATACCTTTGCCATGCTGAGTGTCAAGACAGATCTGGCCCTACAGTTATTTCAGATGCAGGCCTATCCACAGGTGGAGAAGGAATTAAAAGAAATTCACCAGATCAGCAAGGATTCCATGAATGAAGTGCGAACCATCGTGGAAAATCTGAAATCACGGACCCTAGCTTCAGAGCTTGAAACTGTCAAAAAGATGCTGGAGATTGCTGGAATTGAGGTTGAGGTTGACAATCAGTTAGACAAGGCTAGTTTGACCCAGGATGTAGAGTCGACGGCTGCTATGATTTTGTTAGAACTTGCGACCAATATCATCAAACATGCCAGCGCTAATAAAGCCTATCTAAAACTGGAACGTACAGATCAGGAATTGGTTCTGACAGTTAGAGATGACGGGAAAGGTTTTGCAACTGTAAAAGGAAATGAACTCCATACAGTCCGTGACCGTGCAGCAGCCTTCTCAGGTCAAGTAGAGCTGGTCAGTTTGAAACATCCAACAGAGGTGCGCGTGCATCTGCCTTATAAGGAGAAAAAGTAGATGAAAGTATTAGTCGCAGAAGATCAAAGTATGCTTAGAGACGCCATGTGCCAGCTCTTGAGCTTTCAACCAGATGTGGAGACTGTTCTGCAGGCGAAAAATGGAGCCGAGGCTATCGAGGTTTTGGGGAAAGAAGCAGTAGATATTGCCATCCTTGACGTCGAAATGCCAGTCAAGACAGGACTCGAAGCACTTGAGTGGATCAAACAAGAAGTGCCTGAAACCAAGGTGGTTATCGTTACGACCTTTAAACGGCCAGGTTATTTTGAACGAGCAGTCAAAGCAGGAGTTGATGCCTATGTCTTGAAAGAACGGAGCATCGCTGAGCTCATGCAAACCCTACATACGGTGTTAGAGGGACGCAAGGAATATTCTCCAGAGCTGATGGAAGTCATGATGACTCATCCCAATCCTTTGACCGAACAAGAAGTCGCTGTTTTACATGGAGTTGCCCAAGGTCTCTCCAACCAAGAAATTGCTGACAAGCTCTACCTCTCAAACGGCACCGTCCGAAACTATGTCACCAATATTCTTTCTAAACTAGATGCTGGTAATCGAACAGAGGCAGCTAATATCGCAAAAGAATGTGGTTGGTTGTGATGATATAATATTTTTTTGAACATTATGTGTTAAAATTGATGGGATTGAATGGAACAATACTAACTTTAGGAGGGTGGGATTCCTCCTTTTTCTTTTTTGGGGGAGTACTACAAAAGAGCTAAAATTAAGAATAAAAAAGAAAAATATCTTGACAACCAATGGAAAATTTTGTTACAATAATAGACGGTACTTTTTACTTTTGGTCTCTCAAGAGTGTACAGGGACGTGCTGACAAATGTTGCAAAAGTACACACAGATGATAGCTGTCACCAAGTGTATCATCACCAAAAATAAAAAAAACACAGGAGAATGTAGATGCCTACAATTAACCAATTGGTTCGCAAACCGCGTAAATCAAAAGTAGAAAAATCTAAATCACCAGCTTTGAACGTTGGTTACAACAGTCATAAAAAAGTTCAAACAAACGTTTCTTCACCACAAAAACGTGGTGTTGCAACTCGTGTTGGAACAATGACACCTAAAAAACCTAACTCAGCCCTTCGTAAATTTGCTCGTGTACGTTTGAGCAACCTTATCGAAGTTACTGCCTACATCCCAGGTATCGGACACAACTTGCAAGAGCACAGCGTGGTTCTTCTTCGTGGTGGACGTGTAAAAGACCTTCCAGGGGTACGTTACCATATCGTCCGTGGTGCACTTGATACTGCAGGTGTTAACGATCGTAAACAAGGCCGTTCTAAATACGGTACTAAACGTCCAAAAGCATAAGGAAAGGGGATAAAGAGAAATGAGTCGTAAAAATAGAGCTCCAAAACGTGACGTATTGCCAGATCCGCTTTACAATTCACAATTAGTTACTCGTCTTATCAACCGCGTTATGCTTGATGGTAAACGTGGTACAGCTGCTTCAATCGTTTACGGTGCCTTTGAGCAAATCAAAGAAGCTACTGGCAACGATGCACTTGAAGTATTTGAAACAGCTATGGAAAACATCATGCCTGTACTTGAAGTACGTGCACGTCGTGTTGGTGGTTCTAACTACCAAGTCCCAGTTGAAGTTCGTCCAGAACGTCGTACAACACTTGGACTTCGTTGGTTGGTAACAATCGCTCGTCTTCGTGGTGAACACACAATGCAAGACCGTCTTGCAAAAGAAATCTTGGATGCTGCTAATAACACTGGTGCAGCTGTTAAGAAACGTGAAGACACTCACCGTATGGCTGAAGCTAACCGTGCATTCGCACACTTCCGTTGGTAATATAGGATGCGAAAGCGTTAAGAAAGTTCCAGAGAAAATAGGGAATCAAAGCAGGTTGCGATTGCAACCAATGAGATTCATCTTTTTCTCCAGACTTTTAGCTTGAGCTCAACTCAACTAACTTGGGCTTTTAGTCCGAGTTCAATTCAATTTGTAAATCTACAAGTTGAAACCAACAATAGCATGAAAACATTGAGAACGGGTAGGTCCTGCCTATCCGTTTTTATTAAAATCGTGTTATAATAGAATAGAAATCAAAATAAATAGGAGAAACAAACCTCATGGCACGCGAATTTTCACTTGAAAAAACTCGTAATATCGGTATCATGGCTCACGTCGATGCTGGTAAAACAACAACTACTGAGCGTATTCTTTACTACACTGGTAAAATCCACAAAATCGGTGAAACTCACGAAGGTGCGTCACAAATGGACTGGATGGAGCAAGAGCAAGAACGTGGTATCACTATCACATCTGCTGCGACAACAGCTCAATGGAACAACCACCGCGTAAACATCATCGACACACCAGGACACGTGGACTTCACAATCGAAGTACAACGTTCTCTTCGTGTATTGGATGGTGCGGTTACCGTTCTTGACTCACAATCAGGTGTTGAACCTCAAACTGAAACAGTTTGGCGTCAAGCAACTGAGTACGGAGTTCCACGTATCGTATTTGCCAACAAAATGGACAAAATCGGTGCTGACTTCCTTTACTCTGTAAGCACACTTCACGATCGTCTTCAAGCAAATGCACACCCAATCCAATTGCCGATCGGTTCTGAAGATGACTTCCGTGGTATCATTGACTTGATCAAGATGAAAGCTGAAATCTACACTAACGACCTTGGTACAGATATCCTTGAAGAAGATATTCCAGCTGAATACCTTGACCAAGCACAAGAATACCGTGAAAAATTGGTTGAAGCAGTTGCTGAAACTGACGAAGAATTGATGATGAAATACCTCGAAGGTGAAGAAATCACTAATGAAGAATTGAAAGCTGGTATCCGTAAAGCGACTATCAACGTTGAATTCTTCCCAGTATTGTGTGGTTCTGCCTTCAAAAACAAAGGTGTTCAATTGATGCTTGATGCGGTTATCGACTACCTTCCAAGCCCACTTGACATCCCAGCGATCAAAGGTATCAACCCAGATACAGATGAAGAAGAAACTCGTCCTGCATCTGACGAAGAGCCATTTGCAGCTCTTGCCTTCAAGATTATGACAGACCCATTCGTAGGTCGTTTGACATTCTTCCGTGTTTACTCAGGTGTTCTTCAATCAGGTTCATACGTATTGAACACTTCTAAAGGTAAACGTGAGCGTATCGGACGTATCCTTCAAATGCACGCTAACAGCCGTCAAGAAATTGACACAGTTTACTCAGGTGATATCGCTGCTGCCGTTGGTTTGAAAGATACTACAACTGGTGACTCATTGACAGATGAAAAAGCTAAAATCATCCTTGAGTCAATCAACGTTCCAGAACCAGTTATCCAATTGATGGTTGAGCCAAAATCTAAAGCAGACCAAGATAAGATGGGGATCGCCCTTCAAAAATTGGCTGAAGAAGATCCAACATTCCGCGTTGAAACAAACGTTGAAACTGGTGAAACAGTTATCTCTGGTATGGGTGAGCTTCACCTTGACGTCCTTGTTGACCGTATGCGTCGTGAGTTCAAAGTTGAAGCGAACGTAGGTGCTCCTCAAGTATCTTACCGTGAAACATTCCGCGCTTCTACTCAAGCACGTGGATTCTTCAAACGTCAGTCTGGTGGTAAAGGTCAATTCGGTGATGTATGGATTGAATTTACTCCAAACGAAGAAGGTAAAGGATTCGAATTCGAAAACGCAATCGTCGGTGGTGTGGTTCCTCGTGAATTTATCCCAGCGGTTGAAAAAGGTTTGGTAGAATCTATGGCTAACGGTGTTCTTGCAGGTTACCCAATGGTTGACGTTAAAGCTAAGCTTTACGATGGTTCATACCACGATGTCGACTCATCTGAAACTGCCTTCAAGATCGCGGCTTCACTTGCCCTTAAAGAAGCTGCTAAATCAGCACAACCAGCTATCCTTGAACCAATGATGCTTGTAACAATCACTGTTCCAGAAGAAAACCTTGGTGATGTTATGGGTCACGTAACTGCTCGTCGTGGACGTGTTGATGGTATGGAAGCACACGGTAACAGCCAAATCGTTCGTGCTTACGTTCCACTTGCTGAAATGTTCGGTTACGCAACAGTTCTTCGTTCTGCATCTCAAGGACGTGGTACATTCATGATGGTATTTGACCACTACGAAGATGTACCTAAGTCAGTACAAGAAGAAATCATTAAGAAAAACAAAGGTGAAGACTAATCTGTCCTCACTCTAGAAGGAAGTCACTTAGTGGCTTCCTTTTGTCTTTAGAAAATACCTCTAAATATGGTAAAATAGTAGGAGAATAATGTGAGGAAAATGAATGTCAAACAGTTTTGAAATTTTGATGAATCAACTGGGGATGCCTGCTGAAATGAGACAGGCTCCTGCTTTGTCACAGGCTGATATTGAGCGAGTTGTGGTTCATAAAATTAGTAAGGTATGGGAGTTTCATTTCGTATTTTCTAATATTTTGCCGATTGAAATCTTTTTAGAATTAAAGAAAGGTTTGAATGAGGAATTTTCTAAGACGGGTAATAAAGCTGTTTTCGAAATCAAGGCTCTGTCTCAAGAATTTTCAAATCAACTCTTACAAGCCTATTATAGAGAGGCTTTTTCTGAAGGGCCGTGTGCTAGTCAAGGCTTTAAATCTCTTTATCAAAATCTGCGAGTTCGTGCTGAGGGCAATCAACTCTTTATTGAAGGCTCAGAGGCGATTGATAAGGAACACTTTAAGAAAAATCATCTTCCTAATTTAGCCAAACAACTTGAAAAATTTGGTTTTCCAACTTTTAACTGTCAAGTAGAGAAAAATGATGTGCTGACTCAAGAGCAGGAAGAAGCCTTTCATGCTGAAAATGAGCAGATTGTTCAAGCTGCTAATGAGGAAGCGCTTCGTGCTATGGAGCAACTGGAACAGATGGCACCACCTCCAGTAGAAGAGAAGCCAGCCTTTGATTTTCAAGCCAAAAAAGCTGCCGCTAAACCGAAGCTGGATAAGGCGGAGATTACTCCTATGATCGAAGTGACGACTGAGGAAAATCGTCTGGTCTTTGAAGGGGTTGTTTTTGATGTAGAGCAAAAAGTGACTAGAACAGGTCGTGTTTTGATCAACTTTAAAATGACGGACTACACTTCAAGTTTTTCTATGCAAAAGTGGGTTAAAAATGAGGAAGAGGCTCAGAAATTTGACCTCATCAAGAAGAATTCTTGGCTCCGAGTACGTGGGAATGTGGAGATGAATAACTTCACACGCGATTTGACTATGAACGTGCAGGATGTGCAGGAAGTTGTTCACTATGAGCGGAAAGATTTGATGCCAGAAGGTGAGCGTCGGGTTGAGTTTCATGCCCATACCAATATGTCGACCATGGATGCTCTACCAGAGGTTGAAGAAATTGTTGCGACAGCTGCTAAGTGGGGACACAAGGCGGTTGCTATCACCGATCACGGGAATGTTCAATCCTTCCCACACGGCTATAAGGCGGCCAAGAAAGCGGGAATCCAGCTGATCTATGGAATGGAAGCCAATATTGTGGAGGACCGGGTTCCTATCGTTTACAACGAAGTGGAGATGGACTTATCAGAAGCGACCTACGTTGTCTTTGACGTGGAAACGACGGGTCTATCAGCCATCTATAATGACTTGATTCAGGTTGCGGCCTCTAAGATGTACAAGGGGAATGTCATTGCTGAATTTGATGAATTTATCAATCCTGGACATCCCTTGTCAGCTTTTACTACTGAGTTGACTGGAATTACGGATGATCATGTCAAAAATGCTAAACCACTGGAACAAGTTTTACAAGAATTCCAAGAATTTTGTAAGGATACAGTCTTAGTTGCCCACAATGCCACCTTTGACGTAGGCTTTATGAATGCCAACTATGAGCGTCATGGTCTGCCTAAGATTAGTCAGCCAGTTATTGATACGCTGGAGTTTGCTAGAAACCTTTATCCTGAGTATAAGCGTCATGGTTTGGGGCCTTTGACCAAGCGATTTGGTGTGGCTTTGGAACATCACCACATGGCCAATTACGATGCGGAAGCGACTGGTCGCCTGCTTTTCATCTTTATCAAAGAGGTGGCAGAAAAACATGGTGTGACCGATTTGGCTAGACTCAACATTGATTTGATTAGTCCAGATTCTTATAAAAAAGCTCGAATCAAGCATGCGACTATTTATGTTAAGAATCAGGTGGGTCTGAAAAATATCTTTAAACTGGTTTCTCTGTCCAATACCAAGTATTTTGAAGGGGTACCACGGATTCCGAGAACGGTTCTAGATGCCCATCGAGAGGGCTTGATTTTAGGGTCAGCCTGTGCAGAAGGTGAAGTTTTTGATGCGGTCGTTTCCCAAGGTGTGGATGCGGCGGTTGAGGTGGCCAAGTATTATGACTTTATCGAGGTCATGCCACCGGCCATCTATGCTCCCTTGATTGCTAAGGAGCAGGTCAAGGATATGGAAGAACTCCAGACTATTATCAAGAGTTTGATAGAGGTTGGAGAACGCCTTGGCAAGCCCGTTTTGGCTACGGGGAATGTCCACTATATCGAACCGGAAGAAGAAATTTATCGTGAAATTATCGTCCGTAGTTTGGGACAAGGGGCTATGATTAACCGAACCATTGGTCACGGTGAACATGCCCAACCAGCTCCTTTGCCAAAGGCTCATTTTAGAACGACTAATGAGATGTTGGATGAATTTGCCTTCTTGGGCGAAGATTTAGCACGCAAACTAGTCATTGAAAATACCAATGCTTTGGCAGAAATCTTTGAGTCTGTTGAAGTCGTTAAGGGCGATTTGTACACGCCTTTCATCGACAAGGCTGAAGAAACGGTTGCTGAATTAACCTATAAGAAGGCCTTTGAGATTTATGGAAATCCGTTGCCAGATATCGTTGATTTGCGGATTGAAAAAGAATTAACTTCTATTCTGGGGAATGGATTTGCCGTGATTTACCTGGCTTCCCAGATGTTGGTGCAACGTTCTAATGAACGGGGCTACTTGGTTGGTTCTCGTGGATCTGTTGGTTCTAGTTTTGTTGCGACCATGATTGGGATTACAGAGGTTAATCCTCTCTCTCCTCACTATGTCTGTGGTCAGTGTCAGTACAGTGAGTTTATCACAGATGGCTCTTACGGTTCAGGTTTTGATATGCCCAATAAGGACTGTCCAAAATGTGGTTACAAACTCAGCAAAAATGGGCAAGATATTCCTTTCGAGACCTTCCTTGGTTTTGATGGAGACAAGGTTCCCGATATTGACTTGAACTTCTCGGGAGAAGATCAGCCTAGTGCCCACTTGGATGTGCGTGATATCTTTGGTGAGAAATATGCTTTCCGTGCAGGAACAGTTGGTACGGTGGCTGCCAAGACCGCTTATGGATTTGTCAAGGGTTACGAGCGAGATTATGGCAAGTTTTATCGTGATGCGGAGGTGGAACGCCTCGCTCAAGGTGCGGCTGGTGTCAAGCGGACAACAGGGCAACACCCGGGGGGAATCGTTGTTATTCCGAACTACATGGATGTCTACGATTTTACGCCTGTCCAGTATCCAGCGGATGATGTGACGGCTGAATGGCAGACCACTCACTTTAACTTCCACGATATCGATGAGAACGTCCTCAAACTCGATGTACTGGGACATGATGATCCGACCATGATTCGGAAACTTCAGGATTTGTCTGGTATTGACCCTAATGAAATCCCTATGGATGATGAAGGCGTGATGGCCCTCTTTTCTGGGACAGATGTGCTTGGGGTAACACCTGAACAAATTGGAACGCCTACGGGCATGTTGGGGATTCCAGAGTTTGGAACAAACTTTGTCCGAGGCATGGTAGATGAAACCCATCCGACGACTTTTGCGGAGTTGCTTCAGCTATCTGGATTGTCCCATGGTACCGACGTTTGGCTGGGCAATGCCCAAGATTTGATTAAACAGGGAATTGCGGACCTATCAACCGTTATCGGTTGTCGGGACGACATCATGGTTTACCTCATGCATGCTGGTCTCGAACCTAAGATGGCCTTTACCATCATGGAACGGGTACGTAAGGGATTGTGGCTCAAGATTTCCGAAGAGGAGCGAAATGGCTATATCGAAGCAATGAAGGCCAATAAGGTGCCAGAGTGGTATATCGAGTCCTGTGGGAAAATTAAGTACATGTTCCCTAAAGCCCACGCGGCAGCCTACGTTATGATGGCCTTGCGTGTGGCCTACTTCAAGGTTCACCATCCTATTTATTACTACTGTGCTTACTTCTCAATCCGTGCTAAGGCTTTTGATATCAAGACCATGGGTGCGGGCTTAGATGCCATCAAGCGCAGAATGGAAGAAATCGCTGAAAAACGGAAGAACAATGAGGCCTCTAATGTGGAAATTGACCTCTATACAACTCTTGAAATCGTCAATGAAATGTGGGAACGTGGTTTCAAGTTTGGCAAATTAGACCTCTACCGTAGTCAGGCGACAGAGTTCCTCATCGATGGGGATACCCTCATTCCGCCATTTGTTGCTATGGATGGTCTGGGAGAGAACGTTGCCAAGCAGTTGGTACGAGCACGTGAAGAAGGAGAATTTCTCTCTAAAACAGAATTGCGTAAGCGTGGCGGACTTTCATCAACCTTGGTTGAAAAGATGGATGAAATGGGCATTCTCGGCAATATGCCAGAGGATAATCAGTTGAGTTTATTTGATGAATTGTTTTAAAAATTGCTTATTTTGATCAAGTGGACAAAATATGTCCACTTGATTTGTTATAATTCTCTTAAAAGTAATAGAAAAGAGAGTATAATATGAATCAAGAAATTTTAAATTCTAATGTGTCAATTGAAGAGGAAATTTATAATTTTGAAAAAGGCTTGAAAGATGATGGGAATGATTGGACCGGATTCCCACAAATAGACTTAAAAGAAGATTCTCAATGTATTTACATTTGCGGTATTTCAGAGACTGATAGATGGCATTTGTTTTATTATACGTTAACTAAAATAAAACCTGTTACTCCAATAGCATCACTTGCATATTATCGAGTGAGAGATAATTTGATTTTTTCTAAACATAGTCAATGGATGAAACTGCAAATGGGGTATACAGAGTATGATTTGATTTTTCTGGATGGAGTTCAATTTTTGGGAGAGGCTGATCAAAGGGTACAGGAATACTGGATGCAGCGATTCAAAGAGAGTAAGAAAAGAAACAAACTCTTCATTGTATATTCAGACTGCTTACCCGAAGACTTAAAAAATATGCCTGAATCCGTAGTTGAGTTCTTCGAATCTGGCATAGTGGTACAGTTGAAATCATCTAAGGGCTAGTTTATTTTGCTTTAATCGTTTTGAATATAAAGTGCTAGTTAGACTATAGAAGTGATAATAATGTACTGGAAATAGTATTGTTTGAATAATATGTAGAAGGACTGCAAATGAATGATCAGGAGAGACTACTAACGATCTTTTTACGCTTACAGTTTGGGACTCAGTTAGGGAAAAAGCAATTGGCTCAGGAATTTGAGGTTAGTGAAAAGACGATACAGAGAGATTTTTCTCTACTTCGTGATATTTTATCTAGTCACACCAGTTATAGTGGAGATTTGCTTTATAACCGTAAAACGAATAAGTATTGTTTAGCAAGTAAGTCAGTTTTTAATAAAAAGGATATTCTCGTTATTTCAAAGATTTTATTGGAAAATCGAGCATTGAATCGGCCAGAAATTGATAGCTTACTAAAAAATTTACTGATTTTAATTCCTCGTGATGACCAGAAAGAAATTGAGCAGATTATTGGTAGTGAAAAGCTTAATTATGCTCCCTTAACGGATCAACAAGATAGAATAGAGAAAATTTGGAATTTATCGGAGTCTATTCTACATGAACAGGTTCTAGATATTGTCTATCAAAAACCTTATTCTGAGTCTTCTAAGAAGCAGACGGTTTTACCTGTATCTCTTTACTATGATAGTCATTATTTTTATCTGGTTGTTTATCAGTTAAAACACGCTACTTATATTACTTTAAGAGTAGACCGTATCCAATCATGGTCTCTTAGTGGTATAGAGAAACCCTCTATTTCTTATAGAGATAAATTTAGAGATGGTGATATTCGTAACGAGAGAGTTGATGCTTTTATCGGGAAGAAAATCAGTATTGAGATTGGGTATTTGTATGATCCTACTATTGTGATGGATCAATTTCCAAATGCAAAAATAGTTGGGAAAAATGGTTCCTGGACTCATTTTAAGTTTAAAAGTCAGTATACACCGGGTCTTAAACGCTGGTTGCTGGGACAAGGGGAAGCAGTTACTGTTTTGTCTCCTCGGATTTTAGTAGAGGATATGAAGCGAACAGTTCAAGAAATGATAGATAAATATAAATGAGGATAAAATGAGTATTCAATTTACTTCTAAAAAGGTTGGAGAACTATTGAAAAAAGGGAATTTGCGGATTCCTTCTTATCAAAGACCATATAAATGGAACAGAAAACATATCCGTAATCTTTTTTATGATTTACGAGATGCTATGGGGAAAAAGGAATATCAGATTGGTTCCGTTATCCTGCATGAAAATGATGGACACTTAGATATTGTCGATGGACAGCAACGGCTAATTTCAATTTCTTTGTTTCTTCATTTATTAGATGATTTAGAGAATTATAAGGGTGCTAAGCAACTGCTAAGTGCTGAAGAATTTGGAGAGATATCTTGCTATCATGCGAGTGAAAATTATAATGAGTGGAAAAATTTAACTCAATTAGTTGGCGAAAATGAGGCAAAAGATATTTGCAACTTTTTATTAGAGAATTGTACTGTCTCTGTGATTACTATGCCCCAAGAACGATTATCTGAAGCCTTTCAGTTATTTGATTCTCAGAATAATCGTGGTAAATCTTTAGAACCTCATGATTTGCTCAAAGCCTATCATCTTCGCAAGCAAGATTCAGAAGATGAAAAGATTGTTGAAAAGTGGGAGCAATTTGTAGAGGATAAAGAGTTAAGTCTCAAAGAGTTGTTTGAAAAACATCTTTTTCGTATGAGACGTTGGTCGCGAGGAGAGATAGGATTAACAAACAAGCGTTATGGATCTTATCTCCGCTTTACAGAGGATTTTATTGACGATTTTAAAGGTGTTGATTTGAATCAGAACTTTCCATACTTAGAATTGTATCGTCATATTGAAAAGCTCCCCATGTCCATTACTATGCCAATCATTGATGGAAGTAAATTTTTTGAGTATATTGAATCTGCTCATGAAACTATTAGAGTTCATAAAAAATTTTTAAATAAAAAGTTAGGATTCTCTAATGAGTCAGAGAAGGAAGAACAAAATTTGGCTTACCCAGAAGGTATGTTAAACATTTACAATAGCTCAAAAGGACGCTACCTCAAGTGTCACAATATATTCCTAAATATTTGCTCGCTTTTCGCAGATAGATTTGGAAAAGAGGAGCTATCAAAGGAGATAGTAGAGACCTTGTTTATTTGGTCTTACTACCCTAGAGTTAAATCTAAAGCCATATATGATGCAACTGTTGGGAACTATGTCGCTGGTGGAAGGTTTAGACAAAAAGAGGCTCAAAAACTATTTCAACTTTTATCTCATGCTGTCACTCCGAATGATTTCATGATCAAGATAGATAGAGAATTATTTGAAAATTATACTGTGGACAAGATTATAGAAGAGGAAAAAGATAAATGGTAGAAACACATATAAGCTTATCAGTTAATCGTTTGTTAAATGAAGATACCTATGCTATCCCTCTTTATCAGAGAAATTTTGCTTGGACTTATGATGAAATTGAGCAGTTATTGAACGACGTAGCAGATGCTTTTCAAGAAAATAGAGACAATCAAGAAAATAGAGACAATTATTATATTGGAACATTAGTTGTTAATTTAGTCGTTAATAAAGAGAAAAAACTTTTCAAAATCATAGATGGGCAACAACGAACAACAGCACTTAATTTGATTGCCTTAGCTTTGAAGCATGAGTTTGGTTTTGATAGATTGAAAGCTGTCAATCTTACCTTCCCAGCTCGGAAGAAATCAAATGAGAATATTCAAAAGCTATTTAACAAGCAAAAAATTTCAGAGTGTGATGAAAATGAGCTGACTAGAGGTTATGGACATGCTAAAGATGCATTGAAAAAAGTGTTAGAAGAGCGCCAATTGGCTCCTCAGTCTTTCGTTGATTATCTTTTTGATAAGGTTATCATTTTTCGGAGTATACTTCCTGAAGATTTAGATTTGAATCTTTATTTCGAACGTTTCAACTCTCGAGGCGAACAACTAGAGGCTCATGAGATTCTTAAGGCACAAATGATGTCTAAATTTGGTGAAGATCAAGAAATGGCACAAAAATTTGCGAGAATTTGGGATGCCTGTGCAGAGTTTGATAAGCCGGTAGCAAGTCAGTTTAAGATGCGGCGGAAGAGAGCAGATGACTTTCAAGAACGTGAACGTATTTTTGGATGGCATTTTACAAATTATTCATTTCATAATATTTATAATGATATTGATTTTCATCAAAATGAAAGAAGAAAGTTATCAGATATATTAGGAAAAAAGATAAATGAAAAAAATATAGAAGTAGACAAAGATTTTGGCGATTATACTACAGTCATTGATTTTCCAACATTCTTACTCCATGTATTGGCAATTGAGGAAGGTAAGAAAACTGATGAGATTCAACTAGATGATAAGAAACTCTTAGCACTATTTGATATAAAAAATAAAGATAAAACTTGGGTTATTGAATTTAGTGAATTTCTTCTTAGAATAAAACACATTTTCGATAATTACATCGTTAGAAACTCGAATACGGATTCTTCAAGTAGAAATAAGGATGAATGGTTTTTACAGAAGGGGACTTATTATGAATATCAACCAAATGGAAAATCTAAAGAGCATTACATAGTCGAAGAACACTTTACTAATAATACGTTTTCGAATTCGGAGATTAACAAAAACATCATTCTTCTCCAATCTATGTTTGCTGTGACTTTTACTGCTAATCGTGATAGTCGTTGGTTATATGAAACCTTGCAATTCCTGTTTAACCATATTGAAGAGTTAAATCAAACAGAATTTGCTGGTTTGTTTAAGAATTTTCTTGAAAAAATGGCAGTAAGATATGCAAAAGAAAGATTGTTCACAGAAGATAAAACTATCAAAAAATACGGGTCAATTCCTGTTTATGCTTTTAACTTTGTAGATTATGTTTTATGGAAAAATCGTGCCGAATTAGAGAAAGAGTACAAGGATATTAAATTTGATAATTTCAAATTTGCTTATCGCCGTTCCATAGAGCATTGGTATCCTCAGAATCCAAATGGATATGATGGAGAGAGTCAATTACCTGCGGAGTTTTTACATTCCTTTGGCAACCTTTGTATTACTACCGATATTCAGAACTCCAGGTTTGGCAACTCCTATCCAGAGGCTAAATTAGAGCAATGGGAAAGAGAAGGGATATTCCATCGTCAGAGTTTAAAATTACAGATGATGGCAAAGATAACTTCTAAAAAAAATAGATGGGATATTGGTGAGATTCAATCTATGGAAAAAGAAGTGGAAAGGTATGTACAAAATTTTTGTAATAGCTAATTAAAACAAGCTTCAGTAAGCTTGTTTTTTAAAATACCAATATATGTGATATACTAGTAACGGAGGATATTTCATGAAACTAAGAATTTTTGCGGAAGACAAGCCGGCTGAGAAGGTTTTTGACTATCAATTAGAACTTGCTGATCAGACAATTATTCTATCGACAGCACTCTTATCAGGTGCTATTGCTTTGGCAGGATTATTTTCTGCTTTGAAAGAAAAATAAAAATAGAAAAGGACAAATAAAATGGTTTTACCAAATTTTAAAGAAAATCTAGAAAAATATGCGAAATTATTGGTTGCGAATGGAATCAACGTGCAACCTGGTCACACTTTGGCTCTCTCTATCGATGTGGAGCAACGTGAGTTGGCTCACTTAATCGTCAAAGAAGCTTATGCTTTGGGTGCACATGAGGTGATCGTTCAGTGGACAGATGATGTCATTAACCGCGAGAAATTCCTCCACGCACCGATGGAACGTTTGGACAATGTACCAGAATACAAGATTGCTGAGATGAACTATCTCTTGGAGAACAAGGCTAGCCGTCTTGGGGTTCGTTCTTCTGACCCAGGTGCCTTGAACGGAGTGGATGCTGACAAGCTTTCAGCTTCTGCTAAAGCTATGGGACTTGCTATGAAGCCAATGCGTATCGCAACGCAATCCAACAAGGTTAGCTGGACTGTAGCAGCCGCTGCTGGACTTGAGTGGGCTAAGAAGGTCTTTCCAAATGCAGCGAGCGACGAAGAAGCAGTCGATCTTCTTTGGGACCAAATCTTCAAAACTTGCCGTGTCTATGAAGAAGATCCTGTTAAGGCTTGGGAAGAGCACGCTGCCATTCTTAAGAGTAAGGCAGATATGCTTAATAAAGAACAATTCTCAGCCCTTCACTACACAGCTCCAGGAACAGATTTGACCCTTGGCTTACCTAAGAATCACGTTTGGGAATCAGCTGGTGCTATCAATGCACAGGGCGAAGGATTCTTGCCAAATATGCCTACTGAGGAAGTCTTCACAGCACCTGACTTCCGTCGTGCAGATGGTTATGTAACCTCTACAAAACCACTTAGCTATAACGGAAATATCATCGAAGGCATTAAGGTGACCTTTAAGGATGGACAAATCGTAGATATCTCTGCTGAGAAGGGTGATCAAGTGATGAAAGATCTTGTATTTGAAAACGCGGGTGCGCGTGCCTTGGGTGAATGTGCCTTGGTGCCAGATCCAAGTCCAATTTCTCAGTCAGGCATTACCTTCTTCAACACCCTTTTTGATGAGAATGCTTCAAATCACTTGGCTATCGGTGCAGCCTATGCGACTAGCGTCGTTGGTGGAGCAGAGATGAGCGAAGAAGAGCTTGAAGCTGCAGGGCTTAACCGTTCAGATGTTCACGTGGACTTTATGATTGGATCTAATCAAATGGATATCGATGGTATCCGTGAGGATGGAACGCGAGTACCTCTTTTCCGTAATGGGAATTGGGCAAATTAAGGAGCCAAGATGATAGGAAGTATGTTCGTTGGTCTCCTAGTGGGATTTTTAGCAGGTACTCTGACCAATCGTGGAGAACGCATGGGTTGCTTTGGGAAAATGTTTCTAGGCTGGATTGGTGCCTTTATAGGCCACTTGCTTTTTGGGACTTGGGGACCGATAATAGCAGGAACTTCCATTATTCCGGCAGTACTAGGTTCCATGATTGTCTTAGCGATTTTCTGGAGACGAGGAAGTTAATTTCTTAAATCTGATACTCAATGAAAATCAAAGAGCAAACTAGGAAACTAGCCGCAGTCTGCTTAAAGTACATCTTTGAGGTTGCAGATAAAACTGACGAAGTCAGCTCAAAACACTGTTTTGAGGTTGTGGATAGAACTGACGAAGTCAGTTACATATACCTACGGCAAGGCTACTTTGACGCGGTTTGAAGAGATTTTTGAAGAGTATGAAACGAAAAGGAGGTTGGTCATTGAGCCAGCCCCCTTTTGAGTATGATATAATAGTTCTATGAGATTAGATAAATTTTTAGTTGCCTGCGCTGTAGGGAGTCGGACAGAGGTCAAAAACTTGCTCAAGGCTGGGCGTGTGACGGTAAATGGTAAAAAAGAAAAATCAGCTAAATTGCAGATTGATGAAGAAAGAGATGAGATTCGCTTTGATGGGCAAGTGCTGGAGTACGAGGAGTTTGTTTACTATATGATGAACAAGCCCCAAGGAGTTATTTCAGCGACTGAGGATCCCAAGCACAGAACCGTGTTGGACTTGCTGGATGATATTGCTCGGACCAAGGAAGTTTTCCCAGTAGGACGCTTGGATATTGACACGCATGGTCTTTTGCTCTTGACCAATGATGGTCAGCTTGCACATGCTCTTCTTTCCCCCAAGCGCCATGTGGATAAGACCTATCTGGCTCTGGTCAAGGGAGTGATGACTCAAGAAGATGTGGAGATATTTGCTGAGGGTATTCCGCTCAAAGACTTTACCTGTCAGTCCGCTAGACTGGAGATTCTTTCCACAGATGCAGAAAAGAATCAGAGTCAAATCCGTGTGACCATTGCAGAAGGGAAGTTTCATCAGATCAAGCGTATGGTGGGCTACTGTGGCAAGGAAGTAGTAGACTTGCAACGTTTGACTATGGGAACTTTAATCTTGGATGAGAACTTAGAACGAGGAGAATGGCGTCGTTTGACCAAGGAAGAGTTAGAAGCTCTCCTTGCGAATATTGCTTAATTTGATTTATATTCGAAAAGGTGAGGAAGAATATCCTTGCCTTTTATGTTTTTCAGTTGCTTACTTTGTGAAAAGAGTTATAATAGACTGTAGAATAAAAGGAGGAATCTATGAACGCGATTCAAGAATCATTTACTGATAAATTATTTGCCAACTATGAAGCAAATGTAAAATACCAAGCGATTGAAAATGCTGCCAGCCACAACGGAATTTTTGCAGCCCTAGAACGTCGCCAAAGCCATGTAGACAATACACCTGTTTTCTCATTGGATTTGACCAAGGACAAGGTTACTAACCAGAAAGCGTCTGGTCGTTGCTGGATGTTTGCAGCTCTTAACACCTTCCGCCACAAACTCATCTCTCAATACAAACTGGAAAACTTTGAGTTGTCACAGGCACATACTTTCTTCTGGGACAAGTATGAGAAATCAAACTGGTTCTTGGAGCAAGTCATTGCGACTGCAGACCAAGACTTGACGAGCCGTAAGGTTAAATTCCTACTTCAAACACCTCAACAAGACGGTGGTCAATGGGATATGGTCGTTTCTCTCTTTGAAAAATACGGTGTTGTTCCCAAGTCTGTTTATCCTGAGTCAGTTTCATCTAGCAGTAGCCGTGAGTTAAATGCAATCCTTAACAAGTTGCTTCGCCAAGATGCTCAAATCTTGCGTGACTTGCTTGCTTCTGGTGCAGATCAAGCGACTGTCCAAGCTAAGAAAGAAGACCTCTTGCAAGAAATCTTTAACTTCCTTGCTATGTCTTTGGGGCTTCCACCACGTAAATTTGACTTTGCTTATCGTGATAAGGATAACAACTACCAAAGCGAAAAGGGTATTACACCACAGGAATTCTATAAGAAATATGTCAATCTTCCTCTAGAAGATTACGTTTCTGTTATCAACGCCCCAACTGCTGACAAGCCTTACGGCCAATCTTACACAGTTGAGATGTTAGGAAATGTGGTTGGTAGCCGTGCAGTTCGCTACATCAACGTACCGATGGAGCGCTTGAAAGAATTGGCGATTGCTCAAATGCAAACAGGTGAGACTGTTTGGTTTGGTTCTGATGTCGGCCAGCTCAGCAACCGCAAAGCTGGAATCCTTGCGACAGATGTTTATGACTTTGAATCAAGCATGGACATTAAACTCACTCAAGACAAGGCTGGACGTTTGGACTACAGCGAAAGCTTAATGACCCACGCTATGGTCTTGACAGGTGTTGATTTGGACGAAAATGGGAAGTCAACCAAGTGGAAGGTTGAAAACTCATGGGGAGACAAGGTCGGTACAGATGGTTATTTTGTTGCCTCAGACGCTTGGATGGACGAATACACATATCAAATCGTTGTCCGTAAGGAATTGTTAACAACCGAAGAGCAAGCTGCCTATGAAGCAGAACCAATCGTACTTGCACCATGGGACCCAATGGGAGCATTGGCTGAATAATATTCAATGAAAATCAAAGAGCAAACTAGGAAGCTAGCCGCAAGCTGTACTTAAGTACAGTAAGGCGACGCTGACGTGGTTTGAAGAGATTTTCGAAGAGTATAAAAGCATAGAAAAAAGGAATCAGGCTTAGAACCTGGTTCCTTTTAAGTTGCTTGATTACATGATGCCGAAGAAACGAGCTGCGATACCTACTGCAAAGAGTGCAAGGATGATTGAGATTGGTGATACTTTTTTCTTAAGTAACCACATGCAAAGGAAAGTAAGGAGAAGTCCCATCAATCCTGGAATCAATGAATTCAACTGACCTTGAAGAGTTTGTGGTTGAATCTTATCTAGGCTCAATCCACCAAGTGCTTGACCAAGGATACCTTTCAATTCAGCACCTGATACAGGTCCTTCTGGGAAGTTGATGTAGGCACCTTCAGCCAATTGTTTACCTGGAAGGTTAACAGTGAAGTTGATAGATACCCAACGTTGTACAAGAACAGCAAGGATGAACATACCAAGGATAGAAGCACCTTTAGTGATGTCTTTCAAAATACCACCAGACATGTCTTTAGTGATTTCAGATCCAGCCTTGTAACCAAACTCTTGTGTGTACCATAGGAAGGCCATACGGATCGCATTCCATCCGAAGAAGAAGAGAAGTGGACCAACCAAGTTACCAGATGCAGCAAGTGATGCACCAAGAGCTCCAAGGATAGGACGAACTGTAAACCAGAATACTGGGTCACCGATACCTGCAAGAGGTCCCATCATACCGATTTTAACCCCTTGGATAGCAGCGTCGTCGATTTCAACACCGTTAGCACGTTCTTCTTCAAGTGCAAGAGTAACCCCCATGATAGGAGCAGCTACGTATGGGTGAGTGTTGAAGAACTCAAGGTGACGCTCAAGAGCAGCAGCTTGGTCTTCTTTAGTAGTGTACAATTTTTTGATAGCTGGAATCAATGAGTAAGCCCAACCCAAGTTTTGCATACGCTCGTAGTTCCAAGAACCTTGAAGGAATTGTGAACGCCACCAAACTTTTTTACGATCTGATTTTGATAATTGAAGTTTTTCAGTCATGATTGTTCCCCTTTCTAGTAGTCTTCTAGGATATCACCGATTGGGTCGTTAGAAGTTGCAGCTCCGCCGCCACCGTTACCACCTTGTTTTGAAAGGTTAAGGTAGATGAAGGCAAGGGCAACACCGACTACACCAAGGGCAATCAAAGTCAATTGAGAAATTGCAGCAAAAGCAAAACCGATTGCGAAGAATGGCCATACTTCACGAGTTGCCATCATGTTGATAACCATAGCGTAACCAACGGCAACGACCATAGCACCACCAACAGCCATACCACCGTTCAACCAGTCTGGCATCAATTTAAGAGCGTCTTGAACGGCAGAAGCAGGGATAGCGATAAGGAAGGCTGCAGGGATAGCAATACGAAGACCTTGAAGAAGAAGCGCGATAAAGTGAGCACGCTCAACAGCCGCAATATTTCCTTCTTTAGCAGCAGCATCAGCAGTGTGAACCAAACCAACTGAGATTGTACGAACAATCATAGTCAAGAAAAGTCCAGCTACGGCAAGAGGGATAGCTGTTGCTGTTGCAACGGCGATACCTTCAGTAGTAAAGTTACCACCTTTGATCAAGATGATTGCTGCGGCAACAGATGCAAGAGCAGCGTCAGGAGCTACGGCAGCTCCGATGTTTGCCCAACCAAGGGCGATCATTTGAAGTGATCCACCAAGCATAACCCCTGCTTCGAGGTTACCAGTTGCAAGTCCGATAAGGGTACATGCGACGATTGGTTGATGGAATTGGAATTGGTCGAGGATACCTTCAAGACCTGCAAGGAAGGCAACAACTACAACCAAGACAGCAGAAATAATTGAAATATCTGACATGGTTTTATTCCTTTTCTATTTAAGTATAATAAAGTGAAAAATTTTCTTAGTATTCTTCGATAGCTCAATGTCTATTATTGAACGTTGGCTTTGTTAATCAAGTCAAACAAATCTTTTTTGGTGTCGTTTGGTACTTTACGTACGTCAAATTCAACACCAAGGTCACGCATTTTTTCAAATGTAGCAACATCTTCTTTGTCCATAGACAAAACATTATTAATCATTGTTTTACCTGTTGAGTGAGCCATTGATCCTACGTTAAGTGTCTTGATTGGCACGCCACCTTCGATGGCACGAAGAGCGTCTTGAGGTGTTTCAAACAAGATAAGGGCATGTGTTTCTCCAAAACGTGGGTCTTTTGAAACCTCAATCAATTTTTGGATTGGTACAACATTGGCTCTTACTCCGTTAGGAGCTGCTTGTTTAATCAATTCTTTACGAAGATCGTCGTTGGCAACGTTATCTGAAGCAACGATGATACGGTCTGCTTTTGAATCTGGAGTCCAAGCAGTAGCAACCTGACCGTGAAGTAGACGAGTGTCTAGGCGAGCAAGGTTGATTTTGAGTTTTCCATCTCCTATGACAGTTCCTTCTGGAATCGCGGCTTGGGCAACTGGAGCAACTGCGGCGCTTGCCACTTCCTCAACTGGGTTTAGCTCTTCTGGAAGAGCTTTGATGCCATCTTTGGCTTCTTTGATAATATTCGCAGCGATTTTTTCTACACCTGCAGCAGCGTCCATCAGGCGCTCTGTGTAGGCTTGAATTAACATCGGTAAGTTAAGTCCTGTGATGATGGCAAATTTACGCTCAGGATTTTCTCCCATCACGCGACTAGCTTGGTTGAATGGAGAACCACTCCAAAGGTCAGCCAAAACTAGCACCTCATCTTCTGCGTCAAATGCAGCCACAGCATTGTTAAATTTAGCATATAGGTCATCTGGACCTTCATTTGGCATAAAGGTTACAACTTGAACCTTTTCTTGTTCACCAAAAATCATAGATCCTGATTGATGAATACCTGCAGCGAATTCACCGTGGCTCGCAATAATGATTCCGATACTCATTATTGTCATTCCTCCTTATAAAATGTTGTGCTCATTGTTTAAGAAAACTTTAAGACTAGATTAGTATAAACCGTTTTCATATAAAAATCAACTATTTAGCATAAAAAAATAAAAAGGCTTTCTTTGTGAATGTTGATATATTAAGTTTTTGAGGGATTTTTTTGAATCCCTATTTAAAAATTTAATATAAAAAAGTTGGAAGCGCATTCCAACTTTTAAAATAGGTTTCTATTAAATTATCAGTGTGGCAAACACAACAGTATTCAATTTCTACAAGTGCTTCTCTAGTTTCAAGTGGACGGAGTACTTTTTCTTCAACAGCAACACCAGTGCTTTCTGGATTTACAACAACAGCTTTCATAGCTATCCTCCTTGATATTGGCCGAGAACAGGGACAACAGGACTGGATTGATTATGCTTCAACAGAGTCGAGTGTGACGAACTCTCTTGTATTTATATGTGAATTATATCACAAATCAAACCCTTTTCCAAGGTTTTGGAGGTAAAAAACCGAACAATCGATTAACCGGTTGATGAGACTGTGAAAAGAGCACAAAGACCAGCTCGCAAGCTGGTCAGAATGGACTATAAGAATAAATCTTGCAGGGTTTTGGCAACCCCATCTTGGTCATTTGTCAGGGAAATTTGCTCATCGGCATAAGGGAGTAGCTCTGGGTTGGCATTTTTCATTGCATAGCTCTTCCCAGCAAAAGCGAGCATTTCGGTATCATTGTGTTCATCTCCAAAAGCAATCAAATCTTTTTTGTCACGGTTCATTACCTTGAGCAAGTAGTCTAAGGCGAAGGCCTTGTTGACACCTTTTGGGGTACACTCAAGGATATTGAGCGGACCACCCCAAGTATTAATAGAAAGTTGATGCTGATAGAAGGCGTTCATTTCTTTTGCAAGGGCATACTTGTCACTGGCTCTGGTCTGCAGCAGAATACAGTTAGGGTCCTTGGTCACCAATTCAGGCTGGAATTGATCTTCAGGCTGGAAAGCTTCCACACCAAATAGTTTGGGATTGGCAATTTCTTCATTCGGATTTGTAATGTAGAATTTTTTACGATATTCTCCAGCGATAAAATCGGCTTGAATGTCCTCTGAACGTCGAACCATATCTAGCAGATATTTTTTGTCTACGGTCAAACACTTTTCAAAGTCCCAAACTTGGTCTGGTAAATGAGTGAGGGAACCGTTGAAGTTAATCATAGGAGTGTCTAAGCCTAGCTCACGGTAAAAATCTTTTGACATACGGTAAGGGCGACCTGTCGTAATAATAACCTGATGGCCTTTTTCAGAAACTTTTTTAATGGTTTCTTTGGTAAAGTCAGAAATTTGACTGTCTGAGTTGAGCAGGGTTCCATCCAGGTCAACAGCAATAATTTTTTTCGTCATAGGGACCTTTCTAGTGTCTTTTCAGATAAGATGTCTACTATTATAACAGAAAGCAGGCAGAAAAGCAGATTCGAAACAAAAAATGAAATTTCATCAAATTCTTAAATAAATCAAACAAAGATATTGAAAAAGTGAATGATAAATGATATAATTCTATTATTGTTCGTAAAAATTAAAAGGAGATTGATAATGGACAAATTATTTAAACTAAAAGAGAACGGTACAGACGTTCGTACAGAGGTTCTTGCTGGTTTAACAACTTTCTTTGCAATGAGCTATATTCTCTTTGTAAACCCACAAATTCTTTCGCAAACAGGAATGCCTGCTCAGGGTGTGTTCCTTGCAACGATTATTGGTGCAGTTGCTGGTACCTTGATGATGGCCTTCTATGCTAACCTGCCATACGCTCAAGCGCCAGGTATGGGACTCAATGCCTTCTTTACCTTTACAGTCGTATTTGGACTTGGTTATTCATGGCAAGAAGCCTTGGCTATGGTCTTCATTTGTGGGGTCATCTCATTGATTATTACCTTGACAAATGTTCGTAGAATGATCATTGAATCGATTCCAAATGCCCTTCGCTCAGCTATCTCAGCTGGTATCGGTGTCTTTCTTGCCTACGTGGGAATTAAGAATGCTGGACTTTTGAAATTCTCTATTGATCCAGGGAACTACACGGTTGCAGGAGAAGGGGCTGATAAAGCTCAAGCAGCGATTACAGCAAATGCTTCAGCAGTTCCAGGCTTGGTCAGCTTTAATAATCCAGCTGTTTTGGTGGCTCTTGCAGGACTTGCCATTACGATCTTCTTTGTCATCAAAGGGATTAAAGGGGGAATTATCCTCTCTATCTTGACAACAACTGTTCTTGCTATCGCAGTTGGTTTGGTAGATTTGTCTAGTATCGATTTTGCTAATAATCATGTTGGTGCAGCTTTTGAAGATTTGAAGACAGTATTTGGTGCAGCTCTTGGTTCAGAAGGTTTAGGAGCTTTGATTTCAGATACAGCTCGCTTGCCTGAAACTCTGATGGCCATTCTTGCCTTCTCATTGACAGATATTTTTGACACGATTGGTACCTTGATCGGTACAGGTGAAAAAGTTGGTATTGTAGCGACAAATGGTGAAAATCATCAATCAGCTAAGTTAGACAAGGCTCTTTACTCCGACTTGATTGGTACTTCAATTGGTGCCATCGCAGGTACTTCAAACGTAACGACTTATGTTGAGTCTGCTGCTGGTATCGGTGCAGGTGGACGTACTGGTTTGACAGCCTTGGTTGTGGCAATCTGTTTTGCAATTTCAAGCTTTTTTAGCCCACTTCTAGCGATTGTACCAACAGCCGCTACAGCTCCAATCTTGATTATCGTTGGGATTATGATGTTGGCTAGCTTGAAAAATATCCATTGGGATGATATGTCTGAAGCAGTTCCTGCCTTCTTCACATCTATCTTTATGGGCTTCAGCTACTCTATCACTCAAGGGATTGCAGTTGGTTTCTTGACTTACACTTTGACTAAGCTTGTCAAAGGTCAAGCTAAAGATGTTCATGTCATGATTTGGATTTTGGATGCCTTGTTTATCCTTAACTACATCAGCATGGCCCTATAATAGAATTACCCAGGGGGATTTTCCCCCTTTTTTAATACAAAGGAGATAGGTGATGAAAGGGAAAAGTATGTGGAAAGAATTGTTGAATCGTGCAGGTTGGCTTTTGGTCTTTTTGTTAGCGACAATTTTATATCAAATTCCTTTAGCAGTTACTGCAATTTTAGCTTTACATCAAGTACCACTGTTACAGTCAGGGCTGATAGTTGCTGGTATTTCAATTGTGGTTTTAGCGCTATTTATCATTGGAGCTCGTAAAACGCAGTTAGCAAGTTTTAATTTTTCTTTTTTTAGAGCTAAGGATTTGGCACGTTTGGGCTTGAGTTATTTAGTCATTATCGGTTCAAATATACTTGGTTCCATTTTATTGCAACTGTCAAATGAGACGACAACAAGTAATCAGTCTCAGATTAACGATATGGTTCAGCATAGTTCTCTGATTTCCAGTTTCTTCTTGCTAGCCTTGCTTGCTCCGATTTGTGAGGAAATCTTGTGCCGTGGGATTATTCCTAAAAAGATTTTCCGAGGCAAGGAGAACTTGGGATTTGTAGTTGGTACGATTGTGTTTGCTTTATTGCATCAACCAAGTAATTTACCTTCTTTATTGATTTATGGAGGTATGTCGATCGTTCTATCTTGGACGGCTTACAAGACCCAACGTTTGGAAATGTCTATCTTGCTTCACATGATTGTGAATGGGGTGGCTTTCTGTTTGTTGGCTCTTGTGGTGATTATGAGTCGGACATTAGGGATTTCTGTTTAGAAAGTTTTCATGTAGGAACCAATCTCTTTCTACTAGGGAAAGATGAATGCAATCGTGTCCATCTTTTTCTTTTTATGGTAAAATAGAGAAATAATATGGTGAAAAGCCTTGAGGGAGTGACCGATATGTCAAGTACAGCCAATCATGCAAAGACAGCTATTTGCGGAATTATTAATGTAACCCCAGACTCCTTTTCGGATGGTGGTCAATTTTTTGCTCTTGAGCAGGCACTCCAGCAGGCTCGTAAATTGATAGCAGAAGGGGCGAGCATGCTAGATATCGGTGGAGAATCGACTCGACCGGGCAGTAGCTATGTTGAGATAGAAGAGGAAATCCAGCGTGTTGTTCCAGTGATCAAAGCTATTCGCAAGGAAAGTGATGTCCTCATTTCTATCGATACATGGAAGAGTCAGGTGGCAGAGGCTGCTTTGGCTGCTGGTGCCAATCTGGTTAACGATATCACTGGTCTCATGGGTGATGAAAAAATGGCTCATGTGGTAGCTGAAGCGAGAGCGCAAGTGGTTATCATGTTTAATCCAGTTATGGCTCGACCTCAGCACCCTAGCTCGCTCATCTTTCCTCATTTTGGCTTTGGTCAAACCTTTACAGAGGAAGAGTTAGCTGACTTTGAAACATTGCCAATCGAAGACTTGATGGAGGCTTTCTTTGACAGAGCATTAGCGAGAGCGGACGAAGCTGGTATTGCTTCAGAAAATATCATGTTGGATCCGGGAATTGGTTTTGGTCTGACCAAGAAAGAAAATCTGCTTCTTTTACGGGACTTGGATAAACTCCATCAGAAAGGCTATCCAATCTTTCTTGGAGTTTCGCGTAAGCGGTTTGTTATCAATATCCTAGAAGAGAATGGTTTTGAAGTCAATCCTGAGATAGAACTTGGTTTCCGCAATCGGGACACGGCTTCGGCTCATGTAACCAGTATCGCTGCGAGACAAGGTGTGGAAGCGGTGCGCGTGCATGATGTAGCTAGTCACAAGATGGCAGTTGAAATTGCCTCCGCTATTCGTCTAGCTGATGATGCGGAAAATCTAGATTTAAAACAATACAAATAAGATGAAAGAAATTGAAAACAACCAGTGGATTGCCAACTACCGGACGGACCAACCACATTTTGGATTGGAACGCATGGTGGAACTGTTAGCTTTGCGTGGTAATCCCCATCTCAAACTCAAGGTCATCCATATCGGAGGGACCAATGGCAAGGGGTCTACCATTGCTTTTTTGAAAAATCTGCTAGAAAAGATAGGGCTGAGAGTTGGGGTGTTCAGCTCGCCCTATCTCATTCATTACACAGACCAGATTAGCATCAATGGGGAATCTATCCCAGAGGCTAGACTAGAAGCCCTTATGGCAGACTATCAGTCTTTGCTTGAAGGAGAAGTGGCTGCTAATTTACAGGGGACAACTGAGTTTGAGATTATCACAGCCATAGCCTATGACTACTTTGCCTCAGAGCAAGTAGATGTGGCCATCATGGAAGTTGGTATGGGGGGACTCTTGGATAGTACCAATATCTGCCAGCCCATTTTGACAGGAATTACAACCATTGGATTGGATCATGTGGCCCTACTTGGTGATACCTTGGAAGCTATAGCAGAGCAGAAAGCTGGTATTATCAAACAAGGAATTCCCTTGGTGTCAGGTCGTATCGCTCCAGAAGCTTTGGCTGTGATTGACCGCATTGCGGAAGGGAAAGATGCGCCGAGAATTAGATATGATAGAGATTATCAGGTTCGTCATCAAGAAAGTGTGGTGACAGGCGAGGTCTTTGACTATACAAGTGCTGTCAGACAAGGTCGCTTCCAGACTGGCCTGCTTGGTTTGCACCAGATAGAGAATGCTGGGATGGCTCTAGCTTTACTTGATACTTTTTGTCAAGAAGATGGTCGAGAGCTACCAGCTAATATCTTGATTGCTCAAACTCTGGAAGAAACAAGATGGTCGGGGCGTCTGGAGGTCGTGTCAAGGAACCCCTTGATGATCTTGGATGGGGCCCACAATCCCCATGCTATCAAGGCTTTATTAGCAACCTTGCAAGAACGCTTTGCGGATTATCATAAGGAAATCCTCTTTACCTGCATCAAAACCAAGGCCTTGGAAGATATGTTGGACTTGTTGGAGGAAATCTCAGATACCGAGCTTACCCTGACACATTTTGACGATAGTCGGGCGACTGATGAAAGCGTGCTGAAAGAGGCAGCTAAGTCTAGAAATCTCAGCTACCAAGGTTGGCAGGATTTTCTAGAGCAGAAATTTACAGATAAAAAAGAAGAGAAACAAACAGTTAGGATTGTCACAGGTTCCTTGTATTTCTTGAGCCAAGTGAGAGCCTATCTGATGGAGAGGAAGAACGAGAATGGATACACAAAAGATTGAAGCAGCTGTAAAAATGATTATTGAGGCTGTAGGAGAGGACGTTAATCGCGAGGGCTTGCAGGAAACACCTGCTCGTGTCGCTCGTATGTACCAAGAGATTTTTTCAGGTCTTGGTCAAACAGCGGAGGAACATTTGTCAAAATCCTTTGAGATTATCGACGATAATATGGTGGTAGAAAAGGATATCTTTTTCCACACCATGTGTGAACACCACTTTTTGCCATTTTATGGGAAAGCGCATATTGCCTACATTCCAGATGGTCGTGTGGCGGGCTTGTCTAAGCTAGCCCGTACGGTTGAAGTTTATTCTAAGAAACCACAAATTCAAGAACGTTTGAATATCGAAGTGGCCGATGCCTTGATGGAATATCTGGGTGCTAAGGGAGCCTTTGTTGTCATTGAGGCAGAACATATGTGTATGAGCATGCGTGGTGTCAGAAAACCAGGCACTGCAACCTTAACGACAGTAGCTCGTGGTCTATTTGAAACAGATAAGGACCTACGAGATCAGGCTTATCGTTTAATGGGACTATAATACTCTTCGAAAATCAAATTCAAACCACGTCAGCTTTCATCTGCAACCTCAAAACAGTGTTTTGAGCAGCCTGCGGCTAGCTTCCTAGTTTGCACTTTGATTTTCATTGAGTATAAAAAGAATCCGCTTGAAGCGGATTTTTCTAGAAAGGACTAGTTATGGATCAACTGCAGATTAAAGATTTGGAAATTTTTGCCTACCATGGTCTTTTCCCTAGTGAGAAAGAATTGGGGCAGAAGTTTGTCGTTTCAGCCATCCTATCCTATGATATGACCAAGGCAGCGACAGACTTGGATTTAACAGCCTCTGTCCATTACGGAGAACTGTGTCAGCAGTGGACGACTTGGTTTCAGGAAACAACTGAGGACTTGATTGAAACGGTAGCTTACAAATTGGTAGAACGTACTTTTGAGACCTATCCTCTGGTTCAAGAGATTGAACTTGAACTCAAAAAACCTTGGGCACCGGTTCATTTGCCACTAGATACTTGCTCAGTAACTATCCATCGCCGTAAGCAGCGAGCCTTTATCGCCTTAGGAAGTAACATGGGAGATAAGCCAGCCAATTTGGAGCAAGCCATTGACAAACTGCGAGCTCGTGGCATCCATATTCTCAAAGAGTCCAGTGTCTTAGCGACGGAGCCTTGGGGTGGAGTGGAGCAGGATAGCTTTGCAAATCAAGTGATTGAAGTAGAGACTTGGCTACCAGCACCAGTCTTATTAGAAACATTGTTGGCTATTGAGGCAGAGATGGGACGGGTGAGAGAAGTGCATTGGGGACCTCGTTTGATTGATTTGGACTTGCTCTTTGTGGAGGACCAGGTCATTTATACAGACGACCTCATCTTGCCCCATCCTTACATAGCAGAACGCCTTTTTGTTCTTGAGTCTCTACAAGAAATTGCGCCTCATTTTATCCATCCGACATTAAAGCAACCTATTCGCAACTTGTATGATGCTTTGAAAAAATAGAAAAACTCTAGTTTTCAGTCATGTAACTGAAGGCTAGAGTTTTTAAAATAGGTCATTTTCTTCTGGGAGAAGGATAGTTTCTCTACCATCCATGTCTAAAACCAGTACTCTTGGCGGATAAAGAGGGTCAAAGGGATGGTTGAAGTCAAAATCAATGGCTGTAGGGAGGTGTTGACTTGAGAAGTGGAAGGTAATTTTTCCTTGGTTATTGAGCAATTGAAACTCGAGTTCTTCTTCCAATTCAAAGACATTTTTTAAGAAATGGTCGATGATATACCAAAAAGAGTCAATGACATCATCAGGCAAGCTAGTAACAATGCCAAAACTAGCCGACCGCATCTGGGTATTGGTAAAAGCCATATCTCTGTCCCCTTTCTTTTCCCTTATCATACAGCAAATAGGATTAAAAATCAAGAAAAGGTGATTTTTTCTTTATAAACGTAGTTTTCTATGAAATTTTTTTCAAACAATCTTCAAAAAATGCTTGAAAGTGTTTACAAATAGTGATAAAATGGAATAAGTAGAATCATGAAAACGAAATTTTCATACCGTCTCTTTTTTGGAGTCTCGTGAGGTATGATATAGAAAGGAAATGGAATGAATACAGACGATACAGTAACGATTTATGATGTCGCCCGTGAAGCAGGGGTTTCAATGGCGACGGTTAGCCGTGTAGTCAATGGCAATAAGAATGTAAAAGAGAACACCCGTAAAAAAGTGCTTGAGGTGATTGATCGTTTGGATTACCGTCCAAATGCCGTGGCGCGTGGTCTTGCAAGCAAAAAGACAACCACTGTCGGTGTTGTGATCCCAAATATTACCAATGGCTACTTCTCAACGCTTGCTAAAGGGATTGATGATATCGCTGAAATGTACAAGTACAATATCGTCCTTGCTAATAGTGATGAGGATGATGATAAGGAAGTTTCAGTTGTCAATACACTGTTTTCTAAGCAAGTGGACGGTATTATCTTTATGGGTTACCACTTGACTGAAAAAATTCGTTCAGAGTTTTCTCGTTCTCGAACACCAGTTGTTCTTGCGGGAACAGTAGATGTAGAACACCAACTTCCAAGTGTTAATATTGACTATAAACAAGCTACGATTGACGCAGTGACCTACCTTGCTAAAGAAAATGAACGCATTGCTTTTGTTAGCGGTCCACTGGTGGATGATATCAATGGTAAGGTTCGTTTGGTTGGCTACAAGGAAGCCTTGAAAAAAGCAGGTATTTCTTATAGCGAAGGATTGGTATTTGAGTCTAAATACACTTATGAAGATGGCTATGCCTTGGCAGAGCGTTTAATTTCATCAAACGCAACTGCAGCAGTTGTAACAGGTGATGAATTGGCAGCAGGTGTCTTGAATGGTTTGGCTGACCACGGTGTATCAGTGCCAGAAGAGTTTGAAATCATTACTAGTGATGATTCACAAATCTCACGCTTTACCCGTCCAAACTTGACAACGATTGCTCAACCTCTTTATGACCTTGGTGCCATTAGTATGCGTATGTTGACTAAGATTATGCATAAGGAAGAGTTGGAAGAACGTGAAGTTCTCTTACCTCATGGATTGACAGAACGTCGTTCAACACGAAAACGTAAATAGAAAAAATCAGGGAATCGTAAAGATTTCCTGATTTTGCTTTCTAGAGAAGGAGTTAGCCTTCCATATAGTCTTTTAAGGCTTGTCCTTTTAATCCAGCATTGAGGGCGATGAGGAGTTTCAAACGGGCTTTTTGGGCGTTGAGTTCTTTAACAAAAAAGACACCAGATTTTTGCAACTGCACGCCCCCACCTTGGTAGGCATAAACAGGCTCAGCAATACCGTTAAAGCATCGTGATACTAGAGCGACTGGGATTCCTTTTTGTAGAAGGCTTTCTAGTTTTTGAGCCGTTTCTTTGGGAATATTACCAGCTCCGAAGGCTTGGATAATCAAACCGTCCAATTGTTCCAAATCCAGCATATCAATCAGCTCATCTGTCATACCGGCATAAGCGGAGATGATAGGGACTAAACCTTGTATGTGATCAAGGTCAAAGCGGACACGGGGCTCAGCTGTTTTAAAGTAAAGGATTTCGTGTTTCATAATCAGACCAAGTGGCCCGTGTGTTGGAGTCTGGAAGGTGCTGACATTGGTAGTATGTGTTTTGGTGACATACTTGGCAGCGTGGATTTCATCGTTCATAACGACCAAAACTCCTTTGTCAGCAGCCCTATCATCGCTAGCCACTCGTAAAGCACTTAGGTAATTATAGACACCGTCACTACCGAGTTCGTTGGAGCTACGCATGGCCCCTGTTAGAACGATAGGCATATGGGGAACTTCCATGGTATCAAGGAAATAGGCTGTTTCTTCTAAAGTGTCAGTCCCGTGTGTGATCACCACCCCATCGTAGTTATCTGCTTCCTCTTTGATTTTTTGGTAGAGGGCTAGCATATGCTTGGGTTTGATGTGGGGGCTTGGCAGGTTAAAAAAGTCTAGGGCGTGGACTTGGATTCCTTCAAGTGGGTTGGACACATGGTTCATAGGATTATCTGAACTAGTCACAACAGCGCCAGAAGCATCGGCCTGCATGGAAATAGTCCCACCAGTATGTAAAACAAGGATTTTCTTAGGCATGATTTACTCACTCTTTCTGAAATGTGGTATAATCATTGTATCACAAAAGGGGAGATTGGGACAGGATGGAAGTCAAAGCTGTTTTTTTTGATATCGATGGAACCTTGGTCAACGATCGCAAGAGTGTTTTGAAATCCACTAAGGACGCGATTAAGATTGTCAAAGAACAAGGGGTACTTGTTGGTGTAGCAACGGGGCGTGGACCTTTTTTTGTTAAGGAATTGATGGACGATTTGGATCTGGACTTTGCGGTAACCTACAATGGCCAGTATATCTTTACCAAAGACAGAGTCTTGTTCACGAGCCCAATTTCCAAGTTACATTTGCGCCAGTTAATTAGCTATGCTAAAAAAGAGGGCAAGGAGATTGCTCTAGGGACCAAGGATGCTATGCTAGGTTCTAAAATCATGTCTTTTGGTCTGGGTTCTTTTTCTCAACGAATTAGTCGCTTCGTTCCCTCAGTTTTAACTCGGACGGTGAGTCATTCCTTTAATCGTATGGTCAGCAAGGTTGTTCCCCAAAAGGAAGAAGACCTGCTTCATCTGATGAATCAGCCTATCTACCAAGTTTTGATGCTGATGACGCCAGAAGAATCTGAGAAGGCGGCAGCTGATTTTGAAGACTTGAAATTGACACGTAGTAATCCTTTTGCAGCGGATGTCATCAATCAAGGAAACTCTAAATTAGAAGGCATTAGACGAGTTGGGAAAGAATATGGTTTTGATCTCAACCAAGTCATGGCCTTTGGTGACTCAGATAACGACCTAGAAATGCTGGCGGGTGTCGGTATGTCGGTCGCTATGGGAAATGGTAGTAGCAGTGTCAAGGAAGTTGCTAAGCACATTACCACTAGCAATCAACAGGATGGAATTCACAAGGCTCTGGAACATTTTGGTGTTCTAGCTTCAGAAAAGGTCTTTGTCAGCCGTGACTATCATTTCAATAAGGTCAAGACCTTCCACCACATGATGGATGAACGAACCCAAGAAGAACCTCGAGCTTGGGATTTAAAAGGTGCAACCCACAGGGCTGGCTTTAAAATAGAAGAATTGGTGGAGTTTGTTCGAGCTGCTAGTCCTTCTGAAGAGGATTTTGGTCAAGCTCTATCACAACTTCATCAAGCTCTTGATAAGGCAGCAGATAAGGTAGCTAAGAAGACGCCTGCCCAGCAAGATTTGATAGGTCAGGTGGATGCCTTGATTGACACGCTTTACTTCACCTACGGTAGTTTTGTCTTGATGGGGGTTGACCCAGAACGTATTTTTGATATCGTCCATCAGGCCAATATGGGGAAAATTTTCCCAGATGGCAAGGCTCATTTTGATCCAGTGACCCATAAAATCTTAAAACCAGATGATTGGGAAGAAAAATATGCTCCAGAACCTGCTATTAAAAAGGAACTGCAGCGCCAACTCAAGGCTTACGAACGCCATAAAGAGAGAAATAATACTCAATGAAAATCAAATAGCAAACTAGGAAACTGCTCAAAGCACTGCTTTGAGGTTGTAGATAGAACTGACGAAGTCAGCTCAAAACACTGTTTTGAGGTTGCAGATGAAACTTACGAAGTCAGTAACATATATACGGCAAGGCGACGTTGACGTGGTTTGAATTTGATTTTCGAAGAGTATAAATAGTAAACAAAAAGGAGCGCTGAGCTCCTTTTCGTTGTAATTATAAGGTTTTTTCTTGTTCTCTCACAACCAGCAAATCGACCTTAGCATGGCGGAGGATGTATTCAGATGAAGAGCCGACCAAGAGGCGTTCAAAGGCGTTGAGACCAGTTGCGCCAACGAGGATGAGGTCCACTTCTTCAGCATCGGGAATAGTACGTGCCAGTAGGGTCTTTGGATTTCCCATTTCAATGACGATATGAATATCTGCCACACCAGCATCTTTAGCACGTTTTTCGTACTCTTTCATCAGACTTTCAGCGTCGACTTGGAGTTCTTCGTAAACTTCAGCATCAAAGGTGGATACGCTTTGGAGTGCGCGTGTGTCAATGACATGAGCGATGGTCAGTTTAGCGTCGTTTCGTAGAGCAGAATGAACTCCCTTGACAAAAGCCAAGTCCGCTTCTTTAGAACCATCGATTGCGACCATAATATTTTGGTAACGTTGTGCCATAATGAAACCTCCTGAAATTTTCTTACTATAATTGTAAACCTTTTCACTATAGAAGTAAAGCAAAAAAAGTATTTTTCAAAAGAATGTTAGCACTTAAAAACTATATAAATATATGATGAAATAAAAGAAAGGATAGTAGGAAAGAAGTGAGGGGAGGAAGAATGATGAAAAACTCTTTTCAAGAAACAAAAAAATCAAATTTCCTTTATTATGGAATCATCCTAGCTTCGGTCTTGATAGAAGTGATTATGATCTGGCAATTAGAGAAGCTAATTCCGCTTCTCTATCCAGGTTTTATTGGCTTTTTAGTCTTTCACCTACTCTACCATCTGATATTATTCCTAGTTGCAAAAAGAAGTGATCGCTGGGATTACTTGATGATATGGGGGCTTTTCCTCATGTTCAATCTTCTCTATGACTCTTTTCTAGGCCTGCTTTTTCTAGGTTTATCTTTTGGTATGTGATGTGTCTTCGGCAAAATACCCGCTATCACCATTGTCTCGACCTCGCTTTTAGTGAGGTTTTTTTCTATACGAATCTAGTAACACATTTCAGCAAACTTGTCGCATTCTCTTTCTAGTGGTATAATGTTACTATCCTGATGAATTGAGGAAACAAGATGAAAGAATATAACAAGTCTAGTAAGTTAGAGCATGTTGCTTATGATATCCGTGGCCCTGTTTTGGAAGAAGCCATGCGGATGCGAGCAAATGGAGAAAAGATTTTACGTCTAAATACAGGAAATCCAGCAGAATTTGGCTTTACAGCGCCAGACGAGGTCATTCATGACTTGATTATGAATGCGCGTGATAGTGAAGGATATTCTGATTCCAAGGGGATTTTCTCAGCCCGTAAGGCTATCATGCAGTATTGCCAATTGAAAAAATTTCCAAACGTAGATATTGATGATATCTACCTTGGAAATGGTGTCAGTGAGTTGATTGTCATGTCTATGCAGGGGCTTTTGGACAATGGGGATGAGGTCTTGGTGCCTATGCCAGACTATCCTCTCTGGACAGCAGCTGTCAGTCTAGCTGGCGGAAATGCCGTTCACTATATCTGTGATGAAGCTGCAGAATGGTATCCAGATATTGACGATATCAAGTCAAAAATCACTTCCAATACCAAGGCAATCGTTCTTATCAATCCAAACAACCCAACTGGGGCACTTTATCCTAAGGAACTCTTGCTGGAGATTATTGAGATTGCCCGTCAAAACGATTTGATTATCTTTGCGGATGAAATTTACGATCGTATGGTAATGGATGGACATGTGCATACGCCTGTGGCAAGCTTGGCACCAGATGTCTTCTGTGTCAGCATGAACGGTTTGTCAAAATCGCACCGTATCGCTGGTTTCCGTGTGGGTTGGATGGTCTTGTCTGGACCTAAGACTCATGTCAAGGGCTATATCGAAGGGCTCAATATGTTGTCCAATATGCGCCTTTGCTCTAACGTTTTGGCCCAACAAGTCGTACAAACTTCTTTGGGAGGCCACCAATCAGTCGATGAATTACTTCTTCCTGGTGGACGAATCTACGAGCAAAGAAATTTCATCTACAATGCTATTCAAGATATTCCAGGTTTGTCTGCCGTTAAACCCAAGGCTGGACTCTATATCTTCCCTAAAATCGACCGCGATATGTACCGCATTGATGATGATGAACAGTTTGTCCTTGATTTCTTGAAGCAGGAAAAGGTTCTCTTGGTTCATGGTCGTGGTTTTAACTGGAAGGAACCAGACCACTTCCGTATCGTTTACCTTCCTCGTGTTGATGAGCTGGCCCAAATCCAAGAAAAGATGACTCGTTTCTTGAAACAGTATCGTAGATAGGGCTTACATCAGAAAAAGCGTTAAAAAGCTGGAAACATTTGCCTAGAGCTATTGACAAAAGTGAAAGAATCAGATAGAATAGTAAAGTATGTTTAGTAACTGATCACTTTATAGCCGGCTAAACGAATACAAAATCTATGAGGAGGTATTCATCGTGAAACGTACTTATCAACCAAGTAAACTTCGTCGTGCGCGCAAACACGGATTCCGTAACCGTATGTCAACTAAAAACGGTCGTCGCGTATTGGCAGCTCGTCGTCGTAAAGGACGCAAAGTTTTGGCTGCATAATCCAAACGAACCATAACAAAAATCAGTAGGAACTCGAGTCTACTGATTTTTATTTTTGTAAAAAAAGCTCAAAATACTTTATATTTTTGCTCAAATGGTGTATAATATTTCACATACTGTAAAAAATGGAGAATAATCATGAAGAAATCAAAAGTTATGCTTTTTGGAGCTATGGCTTTGACAGCAGGTCTAGCTCTAGCGGCATGTGGGTCTTCCCAATCAAGTAATACAGACAAGACTTACTCTTATATCTTTGTTAATAACCCAGATACCTTGGATTATATTACCTCTACACGAGATTCTACATCTAGTATCACAACCAACTTGATTGATGGTTTGTTGGAAAATGACCAGTACGGCAATCTCATCCCGTCTATGGCTGAGTCATGGACTGTATCAAAAGATGGTTTGACCTACACTTATAAGATCCGTCAGGGGGCCAAATGGTACACTTCTGAAGGAGAAGAGTATGCGGATGTAACAGCTCATGATTTTGTGACTGGTCTTAAGTATGCGGCGGATAAAAAGGCTGAAAACTTGTACTTGGTACAAGACTCTATTAAAGGGTTAGCAGACTATGTTGAAGGGCAATCATCTGATTTTGGAACTGTTGGTGTTAAGGCGGTGGATGATTACACGCTACAATACACTCTCAACCAGCCTGAGACTTATTGGAACTCTAAAACAACAGCAAGTATTCTTAGTCCGGTAAACGAAGCTTTCTTGAAGTCTAAGGGAGATGACTTTGGAAGTGTGACACCATCAAGTATCTTGTCAAATGGTCCTTACTTATTTAAATCATTCACATCAAAATCTTTGATTGAACTTGATAAAAACCCTAATTACTGGGATAAGGACAATGTTAAAATCGAGAAAGTGAAACTTTCTTTCTTTGACGGTTCTGACCAAGACAGCATTGCAAGAGGTTTCTTGGATGGTAACTATACTGATGGCCGTATCTTCCCAACAAGTTCAGTCTTTTCTGAGCTTAAGAAGGGAAATGAGGACAAGATTACCTATACACCGCAAAATTCAGTTACTTTCTATTATCTTTTCAATGTGAATCGTCAAAGCTACAAGCAGACTATGAAACAGTCTGATAAGGAAAAGACAGATTCACGCGCAGCTATGCAAAATAAGGATTTCCGTCAGGCTATCAACTTTGCCTTTGACCGTCATGCTTATGCAGCACAGACAAATGGTGAAGATGGAGCAGACCGTATCTTACGTAACACGATTACACCAAGTAACTTTGTCCAAGTTGGCGATAAGAACTTCGGTGATATTGTCAATGAAAAAATTGTCAACTACGGTAAAGATTGGGCAAATATCAACCTAAACGATGGTAAGCAAGCCTTCTTGAACCCTGACAAGGCCAAAGAGAAATTTGCCAAGGCCAAAGAAAGTCTGCAAGCTCAAGGAGTAACCTTCCCAATTCATTTGGATATGCCAGTTGACCAGACTGCTAAGTTAGATGTGCAACAGGCTGGTTCTTTCAAACAAACAGTAGAAGCCACTCTTGGTAAGGAGAATGTTGTTATCGATGTTATCCAACTATCTCCGGATGAAAAAGACCAGGCAACCTACTTTGCAGATACAGCAGAACAAAAAGACTATGATATCGATATTTCAGGATGGGGTGGAGACTACTCAGATCCGAAGACTTACCTAGCTATCCTTGATCCAGAGACAGGTTCTCAGTTGAAAAATATGGGCTTGACTGAAGGAAAAGACAAGGAAATTAAGGACAAGATTGGTCTTTCTGACTACAAGAAACTCTTGGATCAGGCTGACGCTGAAATCACAGATACTCAAGCTCGTTATGAAAAATACGCTGAAGCCCAAGCTTGGTTGACAGATAGCGCCTTGTTCCTACCAGTTCAAAGTGGTGGAGCCAACCCAATCTTCCGTAAGACTGTACCGTTTACAGGCCCATTCTCATTTGTTGGTCATAAGGGAAATGCGGACAACTACAAATATGTTGAATTGCAAAAAGAGCCAGTAACTGCTAAACAGTACCAAGAACTCTATGAAAAATGGTTAAAAGAAAAAGCTGAGTCAAATAAAAAAGCTCAAGAAGATTTAGCTAACCACATTCAATGATATTCCTAGTCACGATTTTCAGTTAATACTCTTCGAAAATCTCTTCAAACCACGTCAGCGTTGCCTTACCGTATATATGTTACTGACTTCGTCAGTTTCATCTGCAACCTCAAAACAGTGTTTTGAGCTGACTTCGTCAGTTTCATCTACAACCTCAAAGCAGTGCTTTGAGCAGCCTGCGGCTAGCTTCCTAGTTTGCTCTTTGATTTTCATTGAGTATAAGCATAGTGGCTGGATTCAGAAAAAGGCCTTACCAGAGCTTTTTGGTTCTGGTAGGGCCTTTTCTTTATTCTTTTAAGTGATAAGAGTAGCTAGCTACAACGATGTCTTGGTGCCAACGGAGGGCGTATTTGAGTTTGAGACTCATCTGATTGTGCAGGATATTTTGCCAAGGTTTATTAGGGATAAACTGGGGAACGAGGACAGTGACTGTATAGTTCTTTTTCTGGGCATCCTCGGAAATACGTTTGACATACTTGACAGTAGGCGTGATGATGTCACGGTAGCTGGCCTGAATGTTTTTCAGAGTAATGGTTGGGAAGTAATCGGCAAATTCTTGGAGAATTTCTTGGTCTTTCTCTGCTGTATCCTTGGTAGAAATATGCATGGCTAGGACTTCGTCACCGATACTTTGGGCGTAGTTAATGGCTCCGACGCTGACGCGGGTGACATTTCCTACTAGGACCAGTACAAGATTGCCATCGTAGGTACGTTTTTCGATTCCTTCATAGAGACGCAGTTGTTGAGCTACTTTTTGGTAATGACTGTGAATGGCCAAGAAGAGTAGGGTGAGTACGAGAATAATCGGGAAGAAAGGCCAGATATCACTGAGGCGGAAAAAGAGCAGGATTAGCACGATAGCGTAGCAAATGATAGCCCCAAGGATATTGGCAAGAGCAGGTTTTAAGAAATTTGTCCCTTTTTCTTTTTTCCAATGACGAATCATCCCAGTCTGAGAAAGGGCAAAGGGCACGAAGACACCGATAGTATAGAGAGGAATCAAACGTTCGGTATTGCCATTAAAAATGAGAAGAAGAATCATAGCCCCAAATGCCAGAGTTAAGATTCCGTTGGAGTAGCCTAGGCGGTCTCCTTTTTCCATAAAGAGATGGGGCATGTATTTGTTTTTAGCCATATTGTAAGCCAGCATAGGGAAAGCTGAAAAACCAGTGTTTGCTGCTACGGCTAAAATCAAGGCTGTGGAGAATTGGAAGGTATAATAGCCAAGGTGACCTAAGAAAGAATCGCCAAGGATTCCTTGAGCCATCTGTGAGAGGATGGTTTCTCCGTGTTGAGGCATAATCCCCATCCAGTAGTTTAGGAAGGTAATACCAGCAAAAAGAAATCCTAAAATCAGTGACATAATGGTCAAGGTTTGAGCGGCATTTTTTTCTTTTGGAGCCTTGAAAAAGGGAACGGCATTTGAAATAGCTTCAACCCCTGTCAGAGAGGCAGAACCACTGGTAAAGGCTCTTAGAATGAGAACGATAGACAGACTCGGTACAGCATGTCCGATAGGAGAAGTTGCCTGATAGCTGAGAGAACCAGTTACTAGTTGAAAGATTCCATAGAGCAAGAGAAAGACAGTACTAATGATAAAGAGATAGACAGGAATCATCAGTGAGCTGGCAGATTCTTTCAACCCCCGTAAGTTTAAGAGCATGAGCAAGCAAACTAGAAAAATGGAGATGTGGAGGTTGTAAGGGTGGAGGGCAGGGAGAGCTGCTGTGATAGCATCAGCTCCAGATGATACCGATACTGCCACAGTCAGCATGTAGTCAACCAGCAGACTACCTCCAGCAATCAAGCCTAGCTCGGGCGATAGATTTTCTCGAGTAACCATATAGGCCCCTCCTCCTTGAGGGTAGGCATGGATGATTTGACGGTAGGAAACGGTCAGGCTAGCTAGAAGCAGGAGGACAAAAAGGCCGATAGGAAGGCTCCACCATATAGCAAGTGGAGAGAGACTAGCCAAGACGAGGACTACTTGCTCAGGTCCATAGGCAATGGAAGATAGAGCGTCGCTTGACAACATGGCCAAGGCCTGCATTTTTCCCAGCAGCCCTCCCTCGCCTTCGGTTAAGGACTTAAGAGGACGACCGATAAAGGTCTGTTTTAATTTTGTAAACATGGTCATTTCCTTTTCTGAAAATTTCAATAAGTGCTATTATACTGCTTTGGGAAAATAGCGTCAAGAGACGACGATGGATTTTAGAATATTTTTTGCAGATGAGGAGAGAGGGCAGTTTTTTGGTATAATAGAAGATAGAAAACGAGGTTAGAAGAGATGATTTTTGATACACATACACACTTGAATGTAGAAGAATTTGCAGGTCGTGAGGCAGAAGAAATTGCCTTGGCTGCGGAGATGGGTGTGACACAGATGAATATTGTTGGTTTTGATGAACCAACGATTGAACGTGCTTTGGAGTTGGTGGATGAATATGATCAACTTTATGCGACAATAGGTTGGCATCCGACAGAGGCAGGGACTTATACGGAGGAAGTCGAGGCTTACTTGTTGGATAAGTTAAAACATCCCAAGATTGTTGCCTTGGGTGAGATTGGTTTGGACTACCATTGGATGACAGCGCCCAAAGAAGTGCAGGAGCAGGTTTTTCGCCGTCAGATTCAGTTATCTAAGGACTTGGATTTACCTTTTGTGGTCCATACCCGTGATGCGCTGGAAGATACCTATGAGATTATCAAGAGCGAGGGAGTTGGTCCTCGTGGTGGCATCATGCATTCTTTCTCAGGAACTCTTGAATGGGCAGAGAAGCTTGTCGAGCTTGGTATGACTATTTCCTTTTCAGGAGTGGTGACTTTTAAGAAGGTAACCGATATCCAAGAGGCGGCTAGAGAACTTCCTTTGGACAAGATTTTGGTGGAAACGGATGCGCCTTATTTGGCTCCTGTTCCTAAACGTGGTCGCGAAAACAAAACAGCCTATACTCGCTATGTAGTAGATTTTATCGCGGATCTGCGTGGCATGACGACAGAAGAGCTGGCGGCAGCAACGACTGCAAATGCAGAGCGCATTTTTGGATTGGACAACAAGTAATGAAAGAAAAAATTTCCCAAGTCATCGTGGTTGAAGGTCGCGACGATACGGCCAATCTTAAACGTTATTTCGAGGTAGAGACTTATGAGACTCGAGGTTCTGCCATCAATGACCAGGATATAGAGCGGATTCAGCGTATACACCAACGCCATGGAGTCATTGTCTTTACAGACCCAGATTTTAATGGGGAGCGGATTCGGCGCATGATTATGACGGCTATTCCAACAGTTCAACATGCCTTCCTCAAACGAGATGAAGCTGTTCCTAAATCCAAGACCAAGGGGCGGTCTCTAGGGATTGAGCATGCCAGCTATGAAGACCTGAAAACGGCTCTAGCTCAGGTGACAGAACAATTTGAACATGAGAGCCAGTTTGACATCAGTCGTAGCGACTTGATTCGCCTTGGTTTTCTAGCAGGGGCAGATAGCCGTAAGCGACGAGAATATCTAGGAGAGGCTCTCCGAATTGGCTATTCCAACGGCAAGCAACTCCTCAAACGCCTAGAGTTGTTCGGGGTCACCTTGGCAGAAGTGGAGGAAGCTATGAAATCTTATGAGAACAGCTAAGCAGACCCCAAAATACAAGGGGAATGTGTTACAATAGTAGTAACAGATAATAGAAAAGAGAATAGATGAGAATTGCAGATTATAGCGTGACCAAGGCAGTGCTGGAGCGTCACGGTTTTACCTTTAAAAAGTCCTTCGGGCAAAATTTCCTGACGGATACCAATATCCTTCAAAAAATCGTGGATACGGCTGAAATTGATGACCAGGTCAATGTTATCGAAATCGGGCCAGGTATTGGTGCCTTGACAGAATTTTTGGCTGAGCGTGCAGCTCAAGTCATGGCCTTTGAGATTGATCATCGTTTGGTGCCAATTTTGGCAGATACCCTGCGTGATTTTGATAATGTAACAGTGGTCAATGAGGACATTCTCAAGGTTGATTTGGCACAACATATCCAGAATTTCAAAAATCCTGACCTGCCAATCAAGGTAGTAGCTAACTTGCCTTACTATATCACGACGCCTATTCTCATGCACTTGATAGAGAGTGGCATTCCTTTTAGTGAGTTTGTGGTCATGATGCAAAAAGAAGTGGCGGATCGTATCTCAGCCCAACCTAACACCAAGGCTTACGGTAGCTTGTCGATTGCGGTTCAGTATTACATGACAGCCAAGGTTGCCTTTATCGTGCCGCGTACGGTCTTTGTACCAGCGCCAAATGTGGACTCAGCCATTTTAAAAATGGTGCGTCGTCCAGAGCCAGCCGTAGCAGTGGAAGACGAGAATTTCTTCTTTAAGGTTTCCAAGGCTAGTTTCACCCATCGTCGCAAGACCTTGTGGAACAATTTGACAGGTTACTTTGGCAAGACTGAAGAAGTCAAGGATAAATTGACCAAGGCCTTGGACCAAGCAGGTTTGTCACCGAGTGTTCGTGGGGAAGCTCTTAGCTTGGCAGAATTTGCCAGTCTAGCAGACGCACTTAAAGGGCAAGGACTCTAAGATGCAGGGACAAATCATTAAAGCCTTGGCAGGGTTCTACTATGTGGAGAGTGAGGGTCAGGTATATCAAACACGGGCGCGTGGGAATTTCCGTAAAAAAGGCCATACCCCCTACGTTGGGGATTGGGTAGATTTTTCTGCGGAGGAAAATTCAGAAGGCTATATTCTCAAGATTCACGAACGGAAAAACAGTCTGGTCCGTCCGCCTATTGTCAATATTGACCAAGCTGTGGTAATCATGTCCATCAAGGAACCTGATTTTAACAGCAACTTGCTGGATCGGTTCTTGGTTCTTTTGGAGCACAAGGGCATTCATCCCATCGTTTATATTTCCAAAATGGATTTGTTGGAAGATAGAGGAGAATTAGATTTTTATCAGCAGACCTATGGTGACATTGGCTATGACTTTGTGACCAGTAAAGAGGAACTCCTGCCCTTGTTGACAGGAAAGGTTACGGTCTTTATGGGCCAGACGGGTGTTGGGAAATCAACTCTTCTCAATAAAATCGCACCAGACCTCAATCTTGAAACAGGAGAAATCTCAGACAGTCTAGGTCGCGGGCGCCATACTACTCGAGCTGTTAGTTTTTACAACCTCAATGGGGGTAAAATTGCAGACACGCCAGGATTTTCATCTCTGGACTATGAGGTATCAACGGCTGAAGACCTTAATCAGGCCTTTCCAGAGCTTGCCACTGTCAGTCGAGACTGCAAATTCCGCACTTGTACCCATGCCCATGAGCCTTCTTGTGCGGTCAAGCCAGCTGTTGAAGAGGGAACCATTGCGTCCTTCCGTTTTGATAATTACCTGCAATTCCTCAGTGAAATTGAAAATCGCAGAGAAACCTATAAAAAAGTCAGCAAAAAAATTCCAAAATAAGGAGAAACCTATGTCTCAATACAAGATTGCTCCGTCAATTCTGGCAGCAGATTATGCCAACTTTGAACGTGAAATCAAACGCCTAGAAGCAACTGGGGCAGAATATGCCCATATCGATATCATGGATGGTCACTTTGTACCGCAAATCAGTTTTGGTGCAGGTGTAGTCGAAGCTCTTCGACCACATAGTAAGATGGTCTTTGACTGCCACTTGATGGTGGCGAATCCTGAACACCATCTGGAAGACTTTGCGCGTGCAGGGGCAGATATTATTAGCATCCATGTAGAAGCAACGCATCATATCCATGGAGCACTCCAAAAGATTCGTTCACTTGGTGTTAAACCTTCAGTTGTTATCAATCCTGGTACGCCTGTTGAAGCTATTAAGCACGCCCTTCATCTAGTTGACCAAGTCTTGGTGATGACAGTGAACCCTGGCTTCGGTGGGCAAGTTTTTCTACCTGAAACCATGGATAAGGTTCGTGAGTTGGTTGCCCTTCGTGAGGAAAAAGGCTTGAACTTTGAAATCGAAGTCGATGGCGGGATTGATGATCAGACCATTGCTCAGGCTAAAGAAGCTGGTGCGACCGTTTTTGTAGCAGGTTCCTATGTCTTTAAGGGAGATGTCAATGAGCGAGTACAAACTCTCAGAAAACAACTGGACTAGAGTTGCCGTTTTTGCAGGCGGAGACCGCGGTCATTATCGGACGGATTTTGATTGCTTTGTCGGTGTGGATCGGGGCTCGCTCTGGATCTTGGAGGAAAAACTTCCTCTCGCCCTAGCAGTTGGGGATTTTGATTCTGTAACGGAAGAAGAGCGACAGTTGATTCAAAAACGTGCCCAGCATTTTGTTCAAGCGCGACCAGAAAAAGATGATACTGATTTGGAATTGGCTCTCTTAACCATCTTCGAGCAAAATCCTCAGGCCCAGGTTACTATTTTCGGTGCGTTGGGTGGCCGTATTGACCATATGTTGGCCAATGTCTTTCTGCCTAGCAATCCCAAGTTAGCACCTTATATGCGTCAGATAGCGATTGAGGACGGGCAAAATTTGATTGCCTATTGTCCGGAAGGGACCAGTCAGCTAGAACCACGTTTGGACTATGACTACCTAGCCTTTATGCCAGTTCGGGATAGCCAGCTGACCATTCTTGGTGCCAAGTATGAGTTGACAGAGGAAAATTTTTTCTTTAAAAAAGTGTACGCTTCTAACGAATATATAGATAGGAAAGTTTCGGTGACTTGCCCAGATGGCTATGTGGTTGTCTTGCATAGCAAGGATAGGAGGTAGGATGGAGACTGTATTACTACTATTATTAATTGCCAACCTAGCTGGACTCTTTCTGATTTGGCAAAGGCAGGATAAGCAGGAAAAACATTTAAGCAAGAGCTTGGAGGATCAGGCAGATCATCTGTCAGACCAGTTGGATTACCGTTTTGAACAAGCCAGACAAGCCAATCAGTTAGATCAAAAAGATTTGGAAGTGGCTGTCAGTGACCGCTTGCAAGAAGTGCGAATGGAATTGCACCAAGGCCTGACTCAGGTCCGTCAAGAAATGACAGATAGTCTCCTCCAAACCAGAGACAAGACCGATCAACGCCTGCAAGCCTTGCAGGAATCAAACGAGCAACGTTTGGAACAAATGCGCCAAACGGTCGAGGAAAAGTTAGAAAAGACCTTGCAGACTCGCTTGCAAGCTTCCTTTGAGACAGTTTCCAAACAACTGGAGTCGGTCAATCGAGGTTTGGGAGAAATGCAGACAGTTGCGCGTGATGTCGGGGCCCTCAACAAGGTTCTCTCTGGAACCAAGACGCGAGGGATTTTGGGAGAATTGCAACTGGGGCAAATCATCGAAGACATCATGACTCCTGCCCAGTATGAACGAGAATATGCAACGGTTGAAAACTCCAGTGAACGAGTGGAGTATGCTATCAAGTTACCTGGACAAGGCGACCAGGAATATGTCTACCTACCAATCGACTCTAAGTTTCCACTGGCAGATTATTACCGCTTAGAAGAAGCCTATGAAGCAGGCGATAAGGACGAAATCGAACGCTGTCGCAAGTCACTTCTAGCAAGTGTCAAGCGCTTTGCCAAGGATATCAAGAGCAAGTACATAGCACCGCCTCGGACGACCAATTTTGGAGTTTTGTTTGTTCCGACAGAAGGTCTCTACTCAGAAATTGTCCGAAATCCGGTCTTCTTTGATGATTTGAGACGGGAGGAGCAGATTATTGTTGCTGGCCCAAGTACCCTATCAGCCCTCCTCAATTCCCTATCAGTTGGCTTCAAGACCCTCAATATCCAAAAGAGTGCTGACCATATCAGTAAGACTCTTGCTAGCGTCAAGACCGAGTTTGGCAAGTTTGGTGGCATTCTGGTCAAGGCACAAAAACATCTCCAACATGCCTCTGGCAATATTGATGAATTATTAAATCGTCGCACTACAGCTATCGAGCGGACGCTCCGTCACATTGAGTTATCAGAAGGTGAGCCTGCGCTTGATCTACTCCATTTCCAAGAAGATGAGGAAGAATATGAAGATTAGTCACATGAAAAAAGATGAGCTGTTTGAAGGCTTTTACCTAATCAAGTCAGCTGACCTGAGACAAACTCGCGCTGGGAAAAATTACCTAGCTTTTACCTTCCAAGATGATAGTGGCGAGATTGAAGGGAAACTCTGGGATGCCCAACCACATAACGTTGAGGCCTTTACCGCAGGTAAGGTTGTCCATATGAAAGGGCGCCGAGAAGTTTATAACAATACCCCTCAGGTCAATCAAATCACCCTACGCTTGCCTCAACCTGGCGAACCAAATGACCCAGCTGATTTCAAGGTCAAGTCACCAGTTGATGTCAAGGAAATTCGTGACTACATGTCGCAAATGATTTTCAAAATTGAAAATCCTGTTTGGCAACGAATTGTTCGAAATCTCTACGCCAAGTATGATAAGGAGTTTTACTCTTACCCAGCAGCCAAGACCAACCACCATGCCTTTGAAACAGGCTTGGCCTATCATACGGCGACCATGGTGCGCTTGGCAGATGCTATTAGCGAAATCTATCCTCAGCTCAATAAGAGCTTGCTCTATGCAGGAATTATGCTACATGACTTGGCCAAAGTTATCGAGTTGACGGGACCAGACCAAACTGAGTATACAGTCAGAGGCAATCTCCTTGGACATATCGCTCTGATTGATAGTGAAATTACTAAGACAGTGATGGAACTCGGCATCGATGACACCAAGGAAGAAGTCGTTCTGCTTCGCCATGTTATTCTCAGCCATCACGGCTTACTAGAATATGGAAGTCCGGTTCGTCCACGTATCATGGAGGCGGAGATTATTCATATGATTGACAATTTGGATGCTAGCATGATGATGATGTCAACAGCTCTGGCTTTGGTGGATAAGGGAGAGATGACCAATAAAATATTCGCTATGGACAATCGTTCCTTCTATAAACCAGATTTAGATTAATAATTTAAGAAAAATGAGCATTTTTTAGGATAAGAATGTTCGTTTTTTTATGTGAATATGGTATAATGGATAAAATATCAAAATTAAATGAAATGGGAAATAGAAATGAAATTAAGAAGAAGTGATCGGATGGTTGTCATTTCCAACTATTTGATTAATAATCCTTATAAACTAACTAGTCTTAATACTTTTGCTGAAAAGTATGAATCTGCTAAATCATCCATCTCAGAAGATATCGTGATTATCAAACGTGCCTTTGAGGAAATCGAAATCGGCCACATCCAGACAGTTACTGGGGCTGGTGGGGGTGTCATCTTCACACCATCAATCTCAAGCCATGATGCTAAGGAAATGGTTGAGGACTTGCGTGCCAAGTTGTCAGAAAGTGACCGTATCTTGCCAGGTGGCTACATCTACTTGTCAGATTTGCTTAGCACTCCAGCTATTTTGAAAAATATTGGTCGCATTATTGCCAAGAGCTTTATGGACCAAAAAATTGACGCGGTTATGACAGTAGCGACCAAGGGTGTGCCACTTGCAAATGCAGTTGCCAATGTCCTCAATGTTCCTTTTGTCATTGTGCGCCGTGACTTGAAAATTACCGAAGGTTCAACTGTCAGCGTCAACTATGTTTCAGGTTCAAGTGGTGACCGTATTGAGAAAATGTTCCTTTCAAAACGCAGTCTCAAGGCAGGCAGCCGTGTCTTAATCGTAGATGACTTCTTGAAAGGCGGAGGGACGGTCAACGGGATGATCAGTCTTTTGCGTGAGTTTGATTCAGAATTAGCTGGTGTCGCAGTCTTTGCGGATAATGCCCAAGAAGAACGTGAAAAGCAGTTTGACTACAAGTCACTCTTGAAGGTAACCAATATTGATGTCAAGAACCAAGCCATCGATGTTGAGGTTGGAAATATCTTTGATGAAGATAAATAAGAGATAGAACTAAAGGTTGGAACGATTGTCCCAGCCTTTCTTTGCAAATAGAATAGAAGGAAACTTATGAAAACACCATTTATTAATAGAGAAGAGTTAGAAGAGATTGTTGCCGAGTTCCCAACTCCCTTTCACTTGTATGATGAGAAGGGGATTCGTGAGAAGGCAAGAGCTGTCAACCAAGCCTTTTCGTGGAACAAGGGCTTTAAGGAATATTTTGCAGTTAAGGCTACTCCAACACCAGCTATCTTGAAAATCCTCCAAGAGGAAGGCTGTGGTGTGGACTGCTCTAGTTACGTGGAGCTCTTGATGAGCCATAAACTGGATTTCCCCGGTTCTGAGATCATGTTCTCTTCAAACAACACGCCAGACAAGGAATATGCCTATGCGCGTGAATTGGGTGCGACCATTAACTTGGATGCCTTTGAAGATATTGAACATCTGGAGCGTGCAGCAGGCATTCCAGAAATCATCTCTTGTCGTTACAATCCTGGCGGTATTTTTGAACTGGGAACAGATATCATGGACAATCCTGGAGAAGCTAAGTTTGGAATGACTAAGGCGCAGCTCTTTGAAGCCTTTGCCATTTTGAAGGAAAAAGGAGCCAAGACCTTTGGAATTCACTCCTTCCTAGCATCCAATACAGTGACCCATCTCTATTATCCAGAGTTGGCCCGTCAGCTTTTTGAATTGGCTGTTGAAATCAAGGAAAAGTTGGGCATTTCGCTAGACTTTATCAATCTTTCTGGCGGTATTGGTGTTAACTATCGTCCTGAGCAGGAGCCAAACGATATTGCCTTGATTGGTGAGGGAGTTCGTAAGGTGTATGAAGAGGTTCTTACTCCAGCTGGTCTTGGTCAGGTCAAGATTTTTACCGAATTGGGTCGTTTTATGCTAGCCCCTCACGGTGCTTTGGTCACAAGAGTCACTCATAAGAAAAAAACTTACCGTACCTATCTAGGTGTGGATGCATCAGCAGTCAATCTCATGCGTCCAGCCATGTACGGAGCCTACCACCATATCACCAATCTGACTCATCCAGAAGGACCAGCTGAAGTGGTAGATGTGGTCGGTTCACTCTGCGAAAACAATGATAAATTTGCAGTGAATCGCGAGTTACCTCATACAGAAATCGGTGATTTGCTGGTAATTCATGATACAGGTGCTCACGGTTTTTCAATGGGCTACCAGTACAACGCCAAACTTCGTTCTGCAGAAATTCTCTATACTGAAGAAGGTAAAGCCCGTCAAATCCGCCGTGCAGAGCACCCTGAGGACTATTTTGCAACCTTGTATGGCTTTGATTTTGAAGAATAAAATGATAATTAATTGAAAATGAAATTGAAAAACAGATTGCTTTCTAAAAAATAGGCAAAAATCTTGTTTTTCCTTCAAGTCGTGATATAATAAAACTATAAAACGTTTTCAAGGAAGGTAACGATATGTCTGAAGAAACAATTGATTATGGACAAGTGACAGGAATGGTGCATTCGACAGAAAGCTTTGGGTCAGTAGATGGGCCTGGGATTCGCTTTATTGTCTTTTTGCAAGGCTGTCACATGCGTTGCCAGTATTGCCACAACCCGGATACTTGGGCTATGGAGTCCAATAAATCACGTGAACGGACGGTAGATGATGTCTTGACAGAGGCCTTGCGCTACCGCGGTTTCTGGGGAAATAAGGGTGGTATTACAGTCAGTGGGGGAGAAGCCCTCTTGCAGATTGATTTCTTGATTGCCCTCTTTACCAAGGCCAAAGAACAAGGAATCCACTGTACCTTGGATACCTGTGCCCTTCCATTCCGTAATAAACCACGTTACCTTGAAAAGTTTGACAAGCTCATGGCTGTCACTGACTTGGTTCTCTTGGATATCAAGGAAATCAACGAAGAACAGCATAAGATTGTTACTAGCCAAACCAATAAAAACATCCTGGCCTGTGCCCAGTATCTATCAGATATTGGAAAACCTGTCTGGATTCGCCACGTGCTAGTTCCAGGATTGACAGACAGAGATGATGACTTGATTGAACTTGGGAAGTTCGTCAAGACCCTCAAAAATGTTGATAAGTTTGAAATTCTGCCTTATCATACTATGGGTGAGTTCAAATGGCGTGAATTGGGAATCCCATACTCACTCGAAGGAGTCAAACCACCAACAGCAGACCGTGTGAAAAACGCTAAAAAACTCATGGATACCGAAAGTTATCAAGACTATATGAAACGTGTACATGGATAAAAAAGAAGCCTGATGGAAACATCGGGCTTTTGATGTTACAAAAAGACTTAGCCATCCAGCTAAGCCTTTTTATTCTTATCTAGAACGTTGTTTTCCAGCGTTGCGATTTTTGTGTTTTTTCTTGCTTGTGATAGCAATTGGTTGTTCAGGGGTAACGTCTTTTCGTCCGTTTGCTGTTGAGAAAGCATTTGCTTTTGGTGGGTTCTTCGCCAGTTCTTCACGGACTTTTTTGCGAAGTTTTGGACGAACGATATAGTTGACGATAAACTGTTGGAGAATCATCATGAAACCACCGACAACCCAGTAAAGTGTAACACTAGCTGGTGAGAAGAGGGAGAAGACGACAATCATGAGTGGGCTCATGTAAATCATTTTCTTGATTTGTTCTCTTTGCATTTCATCTTCTACTCCGTGAAGTGAAAGGAGCGATTGAAGATAGTAAAGGACACCAGCGCAGGCAACCAAAATCATACTTGGAGAACCTAGAGGAATGCCTAGGTAGCTTGCTTGAGCAACCCCTTCAGTATGTTGGGCAGCAAAGTAGATAGCAGAGAAGAAAGGCATTTGAAGGAGGATAGGGAAACATCCTACACCACCAAACATGCTGATGCCGTGCTCTTTTTGAGCAGCAAAGAGGGCTTGTTGGGCTTCTAGTTTTTCTTCTTGAGTTGTTGCTTCTTTGAGACGAGTTTGATGTGGCTCAAGGACGTGCTTGAGGGCGTTCATCTTTTCAGAGTGAAGCGTTGCCTTCCATGATTGGTAGATACCCAGTGGCAAGATAATCAAGCGTACAATAATGGTTACGATGATGATACCAACCCCAAAACCAAGTCCCTTGTCATTGGCGAAGTACTTGATAGCTTCAGCCATAGGGGCTCCGATAGTATTCCAAATAAATCCTGTTGGTTGACCTGTGGCTTTATCGACATTGACACAGCCAGTCAAGACAAGCAACATAGCCACTCCCATAGCCGAGAGTGCAAAACGTTTAATAGATTTCACTGTTTTTATTCCTTCTTAAAAAATTATACCTTTCTATTCTACTGTTTTTTTACAAAATATACAATAGTTCTAGAGACCTAATTTGCGATTTTGAAGTCAGGGTAGGGAGGAAAGTTGCTCAGTTTGACATCTAAGTAGCTGACTTTTGAAAAAGGAGTTGGTCCTTTTCGAATTTCTTGGATAAATTTCGCCATGACAGCAGATGAGTCTGCTTGGGCTAAGATTTCAACTGTGCCATCGTCATTGTTCCAAACTCTCCCAGTAATACCACCAATTTCAAGTGCCAGGCTGTAAACACCCCAACGAAAGCCTACTCCCTGAACCCTACCTTGGGCAATCATTCTAACCTTTTGCATACCAAACCCCTTTGATTGTGTTATAATATTTCTATGACTATTATAACCTCAAAAGCCAATTCTGTGGTGAAAAATGCCAAGAAATTACACCAAAAAAAATACCGAAAGACAGCCTACTTGATTGAAGGCTGGCACTTGTTTGAAGAAGCTGTTCAAGCTGGAGTGACGATTGAGAAAATCTTTGCCTTAGAAAATTACCGAGATCAGTTAACTACTTTTCCGCAAACTGTCTGGGTGTCAGAGGATATTTTGCTGGATTTGGCGGATTCTCAGACTCCACAGGGAATTGTTGCGGTGGTTCAAAAAGAAGAAGTAGGGCAAGCTGATTTGAGTCAGGGAAAGTTCTTGTTTTTGGAAGATGTGCAAGATCCTGGTAATGTGGGAACTATCATTCGAACTGCGGATGCAGCAGGCTTTACAGGAGTGATTGTTTCAGATAAGTCGGCAGACATCTATAGTCTCAAGACCCTACGTTCTATGCAAGGCAGTCATTTTCATTTGCCTATTTATCGGATGTCAAGCCAAGCACTTCTCGAGGAAGCTAAAAAGGCTGGTATCCCTGTGCTGGCAACCACTCTTTCCAAGGATTCTAAAGATTATCGTGACTTGCCTCATTTAGATCAGTTTGTCTTGGTCATGGGAAATGAGGGTCAAGGAATTAGTCCCCTCATGGCTGAAAGTGCAGACCAGTTGGTCCATATTAGCATGAAGGGTCAGGCCGAGAGTCTCAATGTTGCAGTTGCAGCAGGTATTTTGATTTTTCATTTAAGCTAATTTTAACTTTCTTTGTTATAATCAAGGAAAGATATTCATAGAAAAGGAGACAAGGATGAATCATACTATTATACAAGGTCGTACAGGTCTTAATCAATTTTACGCTAAGGTCTATGCTTTTGTTGGTCTGGGAATCGGATTATCCGCCTTGGTATCTGGTCTCATGTTGACTGTTTTTCAGTCTCAGTTGGTTTACTTTTTGATGCAGGGGCGTCTCTGGTTGACCATCGCAACCTTTGCAGAGCTAGCACTAGTCTTCGTTGCTAGTAACATGGCCTTAAAGAATAGTCCAGCGGCTCTTCCAGTATTTTTACTTTACTCCGTTTTAAACGGCTTTACCCTCAGTTTTGTGGTGGCCTTCTATACTCCAGGTACAGTTTTATCTGCCTTTGTATCAAGCGCCCTTCTCTTCTTTGTCATGGCGGCAGTTGGCATATTCACTAAGAAAGACTTGAGTGGAATTGGTCGAGCTATGATGGCAGCTCTAATCGGTTTGTTGATTGCCATGGTAGTTAATATTTTCTTAGCTAGTGGCTTCTTTGATTATATGATTAGCGTAGCCATGGTTTTGGTCTTCTCAGGGTTGATTGCTTGGGACAACCAAAGAATTCGTCTCGCATATGAACAATCACAAGGTCGTGTGGCGACAGGTTGGGTTGTGTCAATGGCTCTCAGTATCTATCTTGATTTTATCAATCTTTTCCTAAGTATTCTACGTATCTTCGGTCGCAATGACTAAAAGATTCATGACATCAGTGTTCGAAGGAGCACTGATTTTTTTATATTTGCTCTTTCCTTTTCTTGGAAATAGGTGTATAATGCTTTTAATTAATTTTTGAGGAGTAGTTTATGAAGAAAAGTTTTATCCATCAACAAGAAGAAATTTCTTTTGTCAAAAACACTTTTACCCAGTATTTGAAAGATAAGCTAGAAGTTGTCGAAGTGCAAGGTCCCATCTTGAGTAAGGTCGGTGATGGGATGCAGGACAACTTATCAGGTGTGGAGAATGCCGTATCGGTCAAGGTTCTCCAAATCCCTGATGCTACTTATGAAGTGGTGCACTCACTTGCTAAATGGAAACGCCATACCTTGGCCCGCTTTGGTTTCGGTGAGGGTGAAGGTCTCTTTGTTCACATGAAGGCCCTTCGTCCAGACGAAGACTCGCTGGATGCGACCCACTCTGTTTATGTTGATCAGTGGGACTGGGAAAAGGTCATTCCAAATGGCCAACGTAACATTGCTTACCTAAAAGAAACTGTTGAGAAGATTTACAAGGCTATTCGCCTGACTGAGCTAGCTGTTGAAGCCCGCTATGATATCGAATCAATTTTGCCAAAACAAATCACTTTCATCCATACAGAAGAGTTGGTAGAACGCTACCCAGACTTGACACCGAAAGAACGTGAAAATGCCATCTGTAAAGAATTTGGTGCTGTTTTCTTGATTGGTATCGGTGGTGAATTACCAGACGGTAAACCGCACGATGGACGTGCACCAGACTACGATGACTGGACAAGTGAGTCTGAAAATGGCTACAAGGGTCTTAACGGCGATATTCTTGTTTGGAATGAGTCTTTAGGTGGAGCCTTTGAGTTGTCTTCTATGGGAATCCGTGTAGATGAAGAAACCCTTCGTCGTCAGGTAGAAATCACTGGTGATGAAGACCGCTTGGAATTGGAATGGCATAAGGCTTTGTTGAATGGCCTATTCCCATTGACAATCGGTGGAGGAATTGGACAATCTCGTATGGCCATGTTCTTACTTCGCAAGAAACATATCGGAGAAGTGCAAACAAGTGTTTGGCCTCAAGAAGTCCGCGATACTTACGAAAATATTTTATAGAGAATCGAACCGCAAGGTTCGGTTTTCTTTCTCTTTTCGCCCATAATTTGGTATAATAAACGGTATGAAAATCGTATCAGGAATCTATGGGGGTCGTCCCCTCAAGACGTTAGAAGGAAAGATAACAAGACCCACTTCGGATAAGGTTAGGGGCGCCATTTTTAACATGATTGGTCCCTACTTTGAAGGGGGGCGAGTCTTGGACCTTTATGCAGGTAGTGGTGGCTTATCTATTGAGGCAGTATCGCGTGGCATGTCTAGTGCTGTTTTGGTAGAGCGAGACCGTAAGGCTCAGGTCATCGTGGCTGAAAATATCCAGATGACCAAGGAAGTTGGAAAATTTCAACTCCTCAAGATGGATGCGGAACGAGCTCTGGAGCAGGTGTCTGGGCCTTTCGACCTTATTTTCTTAGACCCTCCTTATGCCAAGGAACAAATCGTAGCAGATATTGAAAAAATGGCTGAGAGAGAGCTTTTTTCTGAAGATGTCATGGTCGTGTGTGAGACGGACAAAGCAGTGGAACTTCCAGAAGAAATTGCCTGCCTGGGTATCTGGAAGGAAAAAATTTATGGAATTAGTAAGGTGACAGTCTATGTCAGATAAGATTGGCTTATTCACAGGCTCATTTGACCCGATGACAAATGGGCATTTGGATATGATTGAACGAGCTAGCAAACTCTTTGATAAGCTCTATGTGGGTATTTTTTTTAATCCTCACAAACAAGGATTTCTCCCTATCGAAAATCGTAAACGGGGGCTAGAAAAGGCTGTGAAACATTTGGGAAATGTTGAAGTTGTGTCTTCTCATGATGAATTGGTAGTTGATGTCGCAAAAAGACTGGTGGCTACTTGCCTAGTGCGGGGCTTGAGGAATGCGGCGGATTTGCAATATGAAGCCAGTTTCGACTACTACAACCATCAGCTGTCTCCTGATATAGAGACCATTTATTTACATAGCCGACCTGAGCATCTTTATATCAGTTCATCAGGTGTTCGAGAGCTGCTGAAGTTTGGTCAGAATATTGCCTGCTATGTTCCCGAGAGTATTTTGGAGGAAATAAGAAATGAAAAAAAAGATTAGATGGCCCTTATATGTCATTGCGGCCTTGATAGCGACTTTCTTGGCTTTTGTGGTACCCTTGCCTTACTATATAGAGGTTCCAGGTGGTTCGGAAGATATTCGCCAGGTCCTCAAAGTCAATGACACAGAAGATAAGGAAGCTGGTGCCTATCAATTCGTTACGGTTGGTGTTCAGCATGCTACTGTAGCCCATATGATTTATGCTTGGTTGACGCCTTTCACAGATATTCGTAGTGCCCAAGAGACTACAGGTGGCTCTTCCGATGTTGAATTTATGCGGATCAATCAATTCTACATGCAGACATCGCAAAATATGGCCAAGTATCAAGGACTAAAAACAGCTGGTAAGGATATTGAACTCAAATACCTTGGGGTTTATGTTTTGACTGTGACGGATAATTCGACCTTTAAAGGGATTCTCAACATCTCTGATACAGTCACAGCAGTCAATGATCAGACTTTTGACAGTTCCAAAGATTTGATTGATTACGTCAATTCTCAAAAACTAGGGGACTCCGTCAAGGTGACCTATGAAGAGGATGGGCAAACCAAGTCTGCAGAAGGTAAGATTATCACCTTGGAAAATGGCAAAAATGGAATTGGAATCGGCTTAATTGACCGTACAGAAGTGACCAGTGATGTCCCAATTCTCTTTTCAACAGCTGGTATCGGCGGTCCAAGTGCTGGTCTCATGTTTAGTCTGGCTATCTATACCCAAATAGCTGACCCAGGCCTTCGTAATGGCCGTATCGTTGCCGGCACAGGAACTATTGACCGCGATGGTAATGTGGGGGACATTGGAGGTATTGATAAGAAAGTTGTAGCTTCGGCTAGAGAAGGTGCCGCGATTTTCTTTGCCCCTGATAACCCTGTTAGCGAAGAAGAACAAAAAGCGCATCCAGATGCGAAAAACAACTACCAAACAGCTCTGGAAGCAGCCAAAACAATCAAGACTGATATGAAAATCGTTCCAGTTAAAACCCTACAAGATGCAATTGATTACTTGAAAAACAATCCCTAGTTTTTGAGTGAAGTTTCCAAACTAGCGCACAAACAGAGAAGATGGTATAATAGTCAAATGGTTCAATTATTATTCACTCTAAGCAGTCACATGCTCTTTATTTATGTGAGTTTTTACCTTTTAAAGGATCTTGTTAGATGGGAAAAGGTTTTAAAAGTGACAGCTGAGAATACAAGAAAAGTCCGTTTATTGATAGCTCTTTTCAGCATCGTAATGGGCTTTATCTTGAGTTCTTTCTTTATCAGTTTATATCAGTTGTGGCAGGAAGCGCTTAGAGGATTATTATAAAATCAAATGTAAAGGAAATAAGTATGGAAAAAATTGTGGTTCAAGGTGGCGATAATCGTCTGGTAGGAAGTGTTACGATCGAAGGGGCAAAGAATGCAGTCTTACCCTTGTTGGCAGCGACTATTCTAGCCAGTGAAGGAAAGACCGTCTTACAGAATGTTCCTATCTTGTCAGATGTTTTCACTATGAATCAGGTGGTTCGTGGTTTAAATGCTAAGGTAGATTTTGATGAGGAAGCCCATCTTGTCGAGGTGAACGCGACTGGCGACATCACAGAGGAAGCTCCTTACAAGTATGTCAGCAGGATGCGTGCATCTATCGTTGTCTTGGGACCAATTCTTGCCCGTGTAGGTCATGCCAAGGTATCCATGCCAGGTGGTTGTACGATTGGTAGCCGTCCTATTGATCTTCATTTGAAAGGTCTAGAAGCTATGGGGGCTAAGATTAGTCAGATAGCTGGTTATATCGAAGCCAAGGCTGATCGCTTACATGGAGCTCATATCTACATGGACTTCCCAAGTGTTGGTGCTACGCAGAACTTGATGATGGCAGCGACTCTAGCTGATGGGGTGACAGTGATTGAAAATGCTGCGCGTGAGCCTGAGATTGTTGACCTAGCTATTCTCCTCAATGAAATGGGAGCCAAGGTTAAGGGTGCTGGTACAGAGACCATTACCATTACCGGTCTTGAGAAACTTCATGGTACGACTCACAATGTAGTCCAAGACCGTATCGAAGCTGGAACCTTTATGGTGGCTGCTGCTATGACTGGTGGTGATGTCTTGATTAAAGACGCTGTTTGGGAGCACAACCGTCCCTTGATTGCTAAATTGCTTGAAATGGGAGTGGAAGTGACGGAGGAGACTGAGGGAATTCGAGTTCGCTCTCAATTAGAAAATCTAAAAGCTGTCCATGTGAAAACCTTGCCCCACCCAGGATTTCCAACAGATATGCAGGCTCAATTTACAGCCTTGATGACTGTCGCAAAAGGCGAATCAACTATGGTGGAGACAGTTTTTGAAAATCGTTTTCAACATCTGGAGGAAATGCGTCGCATGGGCTTGCACTCTGAGATTATCCGTGATACAGCTCGTATTGTTGGTGGTCAACCTTTGCAGGGGGCAGAGGTTCTTTCAACTGACCTTCGTGCCAGTGCTGCCTTGATTTTGACAGGTTTGGTAGCACAAGGAGAAACTGTAGTTGGTAAATTGGTTCACTTGGATAGAGGTTACTACCGTTTCCATGAGAAGTTAGCGCAGCTAGGTGCTAAGATTCAGCGGATTGAGGCAAGTGATGAAGATGAATAAGAAATCAAGCTACGTAATCAAGCGTTTACTTCTAGTCATTTTGGTACTGTTTTTGGGTGCTCTAGCCCTAGGTATCGGCTTAATGGTAGGTTATGGAATCTTGGGCAAGGGTCAAGATCCATGGGCTATCCTGTCTCCAGCAAAATGGCAGGAATTGATTCATAAATTTACAGGAAATTAGGCTGGAGAACCAGTCTTTTTCTAGAGATAAGGAGAAAAATGGATAAAAAAACAAGACAGACACTGATCGGACTACTAGTGTTATTACTCTTATCTGCGGGAAGCTATTATATCAAGCAGATGCAGTCGACAGCTAATAGTCCTAAAACAAAGCTTAGTCAGAAAAAACAAGCTTCTGAAGCTCCTAGTCAAGCATTGGCAGAAAGTGTCTTAACAGATGCAGTCAAGAGTCAAATAAAAGGGAGTCTGGAGTGGAATGGCTCAGGTGCTTTTATCGTCAATGGCAATAAAACAAATCTAGATGCCAAGGTTTCAAGTAAGCCCTACGCTGATAATAAAACAAAGACAGTGGGCAAGGAAACAGTGCCAACCGTAGCAAATGCCCTCTTGTCTAAGGCTACTCGTCAGTACAAGAATCGTGAAGAAACTGGGAATGGTTCGACTTCATGGACTCCTCCAGGCTGGCATCAGGTTAAGAATCTAAAGGGTACTTATACCCATGCGGTCGATAGAGGTCACTTGTTAGGCTATGCCTTAATCGGTGGCTTGGATGGTTTTGATGCCTCGACAAGCAATCCTAAAAACATTGCTGTTCAAACGGCCTGGGCAAATCAGGCGCAAGCCGAGGATTCGACTGGTCAAAACTACTATGAAAGTATGGTACGTAAGGCCTTGGATAAAAACAAGCGTGTCCGTTACCGTGTAACCCTTTATTATGCTTCAAACGAGGATTTAGTTCCTTCAGCTTCACAGATTGAAGCCAAGTCTTCAGACGGAGAATTGGAATTCAATGTTCTAGTTCCCAATGTTCAAAAAGGGCTTCAACTGGATTACCGAACTGGAGAAGTAACTGTAACTCAGTAAAAGATAAGATAAACTCCTATGTCACTAGTGGATGTAGGAGTTCTTTCTTACTAGTTTAAGCAGGGCTACAATAGACACTAATACTCAATGAAAATCAAAATGCAAACTAGGAAGCTAGTCGCAGGTTGCTCAAAGCATAGCTTTGAGGTTGCAGATAAAGCTGACGTGGTTTGAAGAGATTTTCGAAGAGTATGAGAAAAAATAATATGTACTGGACTATATTTTGTGATATAATAGAGGGTAAGATACTATTTTAGGAGAAGAACTATGGAAGACCCAAGTAGTCAGAATTTGTTGCTACAATTTGTTTTATTGTTTATCTTGACGGTGTTAAATGCCTTTTTCTCAGCCACAGAAATGGCCATGGTTTCACTTAACCGTGCGCGGGTTGAACAAAAGGCGGAAGAAGGAGACAGACGCTACATCCGCCTGCTGAAGGTACTAGAAAATCCTAACCACTTTTTATCAACCATTCAGGTAGGAATCACCCTGATTACAATCTTATCAGGGGCGAGTTTAGCCGATACTCTAGGACGTGTGATTTCCTCTTGGCTTGGGAATGGCGAAACAGCACAAGCCGTGGCAACTTTTCTATCCTTGGCATTTTTGACCTATATTTCCATCGTTTTTGGGGAATTGTATCCTAAAAGAATCGCTCTTAATCTAAAGGATGCCTTGGCGATTCGTACAGCGCCAGTTATTATTGGGCTTGGTAAACTAGTTAGTCCCTTTGTTTGGCTCTTGTCTGCATCTACCAATCTCTTGAGTCGCTTGACTCCTATGACCTTTGACGATGCTGATGAAAAAATGACCCGTGATGAAATTGAGTACATGCTGACCAATAGTGAAGAAACACTAGATGCTGACGAAATTGAAATGTTACAAGGAATCTTTTCACTGGACGAATTAATGGCCAGAGAAGTCATGGTTCCTCGGACGGATGCCTTCATGGTTGATATTCAGGATGATAGTCAAACCATTATCCAAAGTATTTTAAAACAAAACTTTTCCCGTATCCCAGTTTATGATGGGGATAAGGACAATGTGATTGGAATCATTCATACCAAGAGTCTTCTTAAGGCAGCCTTTGTAGACGGTTTTGACAATATCGTCTGGAAGAGAATCTTACAAGATCCACTCTTTGTTCCTGAAACCATTTTTGTAGATGACTTGCTAAAAGAATTGCGCAATACTCAAAGACAAATGGCAATCTTGCTGGATGAATATGGTGGTATGGCTGGTTTGGTGACCCTAGAAGACCTCTTAGAGGAAATTGTAGGCGAGATTGATGATGAAACGGACAAAGCAGCAATAGATGTTCATCAGATTGGCGATGATACTTACATTGTTCAAGGTACCATGAATCTCAATGATTTTAATAGCTACTTTGATGTTGAGCTGGAAAGTGATGACGTTGATACCATCGCTGGTTATTATTTGACAGGAATTGGGAGTATTCCAACGACTGAGAAACTCAGCTATGAATTGGTCAGCCAAAACAAACAGCTTATCCTAACCAATGATAAAGTGAAAAATGGACGTGTTACCAAGGTAAAAGTCCAGATCACAGAATTTGAAATAGAAGAAGAAACAGAGTAAACTAGAGGCTTTTGTCACCATGCGTGACGAAGCTTTTTTCAGTTGATTTCAAAAGAAAATTGTGTCCTCGAGAAACTCAGACTCAAAATGTTTGTAAATTATATGTATTTATCAAAAGAAAAAAGCCCTTCAAATGGGGCTTTCTGTTCATTTGTAACTTGATAATTCAAGTTATAGAAGGCGGTAGACGGATTTGAACCGACGATCAAGCTTTTGCAGAGCCGTGCCTTACCACTTGGCTATACCGCCTTAACGTTTATTATTATACCTTGAAAATGATTTTCAGTCAATAGCTTTTTCAGATTTTTTGTGTTAATAAGCCTAAATATTCTGAAAATTCGTTTACTTTTCTTGAAATATCTTAAAATATATGGTATAATTAATAATAACCTATACTTTATAAGAGGAGTAAAGAAATGAAAAAAAGTCAAGTGCTTGCTGTAGCGGGGGCTACCTTATTAGCGTCAGGAGTTCTAGCTGCGTGTTCAAACACTAGTTCAAATAATGCTAAACTAGCAAAAGATTACCAATATGTTTATCAAACAGACCCAGAAACTTTGGATTATATCGTTAGCAATATCGACTCAACATCATTCGTCACAACAAATGCTGTAGATGGTTTGTTGGCTAATGATAAATACGGTAACCTGGTTCCTTCTATTGCTGAATCATGGACAGTTTCAAAAGATGGTTTGACTTATACCTATAAAATCCGTAAGGATGCTAAATGGGTGACAGCAGAGGGAGAAGAGTACGCTCCTGTCACTGCTAAAGACTTCGTTACTGGTTTGAAACACGCCGTAGATGGAAAATCAAAAGGACTTTCAATCGTTAGCTCTTCTATTAAGGGATTAGAAGCATACATCAAGGGTGAAACAAGCGATTTTTCAACCGTTGGTGTAAAAGCACTTGATGATCAAACACTAGAATATACCTTGAACCAGCCAGAAACTTTCTGGAATGATAAGACAACTAGTGGTGTTTTGATGCCAGTTAATGAAGAATTCTTAGCTTCAAAAGGGGAAGGTTTTGGTGCCCCAACAGATGCTAACTCTATTCTTTATAACGGTCCATTTGTCTTAAAATCTGTAACTCCAAAATCATCTATCGAGATGGCTAAAAATGACGCATACTGGGACAAAGAAAATGTAAAAATTGAGAACGTTAAGTTCACTTTCTGGGATGGTAAGGACCAAGATGTGATTGCCAAAGGTTTTGCTGATGGTCAATATAGCAAGGCGCGTATCTTCCCTACAAGTTCGACATATGAAAAATATGCAGCTGACTTCAAAGATAACATTTACTTTAACGAACCAGGTGCTGGTGTTGCAACTGTCAGCTTGAACTATGGCCGTACAACCTATAACCACACTGCTAAAACAAGTGATGCCCAAAAGACATCTACTCAGAAAGCATTGCTAAACAAGGAATTCCGTCAAGCCTTGAACTTTGCGGTCGATCGCAATTCTTATTCAGCTCAAACAAATGGTACTGATGGAGCTGCAGTAGCCATCCGTAATACATTTGCACCATATAATCTTCAAGTTGGTAAGAAAACATTTGGTGAATTGGTACAAGATAGCTTGGCTAAGACAAATTCCTCTACTTGGTCAAACGTATCTCTAGCAGATTCTCAAAATGGCCTTTACAATGAAGAAAAAGCGAAAGAAGTCTTTGCTAAAGCTAAATCAAGCCTACAAGCTGAAGGTGTTGAATTCCCAATCCACTTGGATGCCTTGGTTATCCAAGAATCAACAGCGGTTGTAAACCGTGTCCAATCATTGAAGCAATCAATTGAAAAGGTATTGGGTTCAGATAATGTTGTCGTAGACTTGCAACAAATGACCCAAGCAGAAGCTTTACCAATTTCATTTAGTGCTCCAACAGCTAAAGAGCAAGACTGGGATATCCATACATTGTCAGGATGGAACCCTGACTATCAAGATCCGTCTACTTTCTTGGATCAGTTTGTCATCAAGGGAGGAAACACTCGCCTTTACCTTGGTATTGACCAAAACACGGATGCATCAGTAGTAAGTAAACTTGGTTTGGCTGACTATGGAAAATTACTTGATGACGCAAACAGCGAAAACCAAGATGTTCAAAAACGTTATGAAAAATACGCAGTAGCACAAGCTTGGTTGACTGATAATGCTTTGACAATTCCAGTAATGGCTTCTCCTAAAGAAACAGCCGTTTCATTTGTTTCAAAGGTTCTACCATTTAGCTCTTCATATTCTGTAGCTGGTCTTAAAGGTGAAAATGCAGGATACTTGAAGTATACTGAAGTTGGTGAAAAAGCAATCACCAAAGAAGAGTATGAAAAAGCTCGTGAAAAATGGTTGAAAGAAAAGGCTGAGTCAAACGAGAAAGCTCAAAAAGAATTGGCAAGTCATGTGAAGTAAATAATTTTCAATAGAACTTTCTCTCCATGAGGAGAAGGTTCTTTTGGGATTTTTAAAGGAAATGATATGAAAAAATATATTTTTATGCGTGTTTTGCGGTCATTGGTTTCTATCTTTTTAGTAACAACCTTGACTTACACGATTATCTATACAATGGTTCCTCGAAAATTGATTTTCAAACAGGATACCAACTATAACAAGATTGCGACAACTGCTGATAAACGTGATAACTATGAAAATACCGTTTATGAGCGTATGGGCTATATCGAGTACTACGATACCAAGGAATTGCAAGAAAAAGCTAGCCAGATGGATGCTTCTGTAACAGTTGAAGCTAATGACACCAACAAGGCTATCTATGAAAAATACATCAAACAAATCGGTCATGGTTGGATCTTGGGAGAATTTACTGAAAGTGGCCAATTCTACGCTACTCGTGAAATCCCAATTTTTGAACGTGTTTTCAAATTCTATGCTAACTTGATTGACATTGACCATACTAATAAAATTCAAGACCCTGAAAACCCAGACTTGAAACGTTACCTTCGTTTCGAAAACGATCCAGCTATCGGATGGTCATTGGTTGGTTCAGGTACCAAACATAAATATCTCTTGTACTTTAACAGTCAGTTCCCATTTGTGCATCAAAACTTTGTGAACATCAATTTAGGTGACTCTTATCCAACCTATGCTAATAGCCCTGTTTTACAGGTTATTACTCAGGGACAAGGACAAACAAAAACGGCTCAAGTTCAGTTCCCAACAGGTAAGAAAACTTCTTCTGTAAATATTTACTCAAGAACCTACAAATCACCTAGTCAAGCTGATTCTCGTGAAGTAGCTAACTACGGAAAAGATGATCCCTATACAGCGACTGAAAGTAACTACCAATATCCTTCTATGATTGCCAGCTCTGCTGTCGTTGGATTGATTGGTTTGGTGATTTCTTATGCGATTGCCGTGCCACTTGGTTCAGCTATGGCTCGCTTCAAGAACACTTGGATTGATAGCTTTTCAACAGGGGCTTTGACCTTCTTGATGGCTCTTCCAACAATTGCCTTGGTTTATATCGTTCGTTTGGCTGGTTCTTCAATCGGCTTGCCAGATTCATTCCCTATCTTGGGTGCTGGAGATTGGCGTTCATATGTTTTACCAGCAGTTATCCTTGGTTTATTGGGTGCTCCTGGTACAGCTATTTGGATTCGTCGTTACATGATTGACTTGCAGTCGCAAGACTTTGTACGTTTTGCTCGTGCCAAAGGTTTGTCTGAAAAAGAAATTTCAAACAAACACATCTTTAAAAATGCCATGGTTCCGCTGGTTTCAGGAATTCCTGGTGCCGTTATCGGGGTTATCGGTGGTGCAACTCTTACTGAAACAGTCTTCGCCTTCCCAGGTATGGGTAAAATGTTGATTGACTCTGTAAAAGCATCTAATAACTCTATGGTCGTAGGTCTTGTCTTCATCTTTACATGTATTTCTATCTTCTCACTTCTTTTAGGAGATATTTGGATGACCATTATTGACCCACGTATTAAATTGACTGAGAAAGGAGGCAAATAATGTCTACAATCGATAAAGAAAAATTTCAGTTCGTAAAACGTGACGATTTTGCCTCTGAAGCCATTGATGCGCCAGCTTATTCATACTGGGGTTCAGTGTTTAGACAATTCATGAAGAAAAAATCAACTGTAGTCATGTTGGGAATTTTGGTGGCTATTATTTTGATGAGTTTCATTTACCCAATGTTTTCTAAGTTTGATTTCAATGATGTCAGCAAGGTAAACGACTTTAGTGCTCGTTATATCAAACCAAATGCTGAGCATTGGTTCGGTACAGACAGTAACGGTAAATCTCTCTTTGACGGTGTCTGGTTCGGAGCTCGTAACTCTATCCTCATTTCTGTGATTGCGACAGTGATTAACCTAGTTATCGGTGTCTTTGTCGGTGGTATTTGGGGAATTTCAAAATCAGTTGACCGTGTGATGATGGAAGTTTATAACGTTATCTCAAACATCCCATCTCTTTTGATTGTCATTGTCTTGACTTACTCAATCGGAGCTGGATTCTGGAATCTGATTTTTGCCATGAGTGTAACAACATGGATTGGGATTGCCTTCATGATCCGTGTGCAAATCTTGCGTTATCGTGACTTGGAATACAACTTGGCATCACGTACTTTGGGAACTCCAACCTTGAAGATTGTTGCCAAAAATATCATGCCTCAATTGGTATCTGTTATTGTGACAACGATGACACAAATGCTTCCAAGCTTTATCTCATACGAAGCCTTCTTGTCTTTCTTCGGTCTTGGATTACCGATTACAGTGCCAAGTTTGGGTCGTTTGATTTCGGATTATTCACAAAACGTAACAACCAATGCTTACTTGTTCTGGATTCCATTGACAACTCTTGTCCTGGTATCCTTGTCCCTTTTCGTAGTTGGTCAAAACTTAGCAGATGCTAGTGATCCACGTACACATAGATAGGAGTAGAAATGACAAAAGAAAAAAATGTAATTTTGACTGCTCGCGATATTGTCGTGGAATTTGACGTTCGTGACAAAGTGTTGACAGCTATTCGTGGCGTTTCCCTTGAACTAGTTGAAGGAGAAGTATTAGCCTTGGTAGGTGAGTCAGGTTCAGGTAAATCTGTTTTGACAAAAACCTTCACAGGTATGCTTGAAGAAAATGGTCGCATTGCCCAAGGTAGCATTGACTATCGTGGTCAGGATTTGACAGCCTTGTCTTCTCACAAGGATTGGGAACAAATTCGTGGTGCTAAGATTGCGACTATCTTCCAGGATCCAATGACTAGTTTGGACCCAATTAAAACAATTGGTAGTCAGATTACAGAAGTTATTGTAAAACACCAAGGAAAAACAGCTAAAGAAGCAAAAGAATTGGCCATTGACTACATGAATAAGGTTGGGATTCCAGAAGCAGATAGACGTTTTGATGAATACCCCTTCCAATATTCTGGAGGAATGCGTCAACGTATCGTTATTGCTATTGCCCTTGCCTGCCGACCTGATGTCTTGATCTGTGATGAGCCAACGACTGCCTTGGATGTAACCATCCAAGCACAGATTATTGATTTGCTGAAATCTTTACAAAACGAGTACCATTTCACAACAATCTTTATCACCCACGACCTTGGTGTGGTAGCAAGTATTGCGGATAAGGTAGCGGTTATGTATGCAGGAGAAATCGTTGAGTATGGAACTGTTGAGGAAGTCTTCTATGACCCTCGTCATCCATATACATGGAGTCTCTTGTCTAGCTTGCCTCAGCTTGCTGATGATAAAGGGGATCTTTACTCAATCCCAGGAACACCTCCGTCACTTTATACTGACCTGAAAGGGGATGCCTTTGCCTTGCGTTCTGACTATGCAATGCAGATTGATTTCGAACAAAAAGCTCCTCAATTTTCAGTATCAGAGACACATTGGGCTAAAACTTGGCTACTTCATGAGGATGCTCCAAAAGTAGAAAAACCAGCTGTGATTGCAAATCTCCATGATAAGATTCGTGAAAAAATGGGATTTGCCCATCTGGCAGACTAGGAGGAAGGAAATGTCTGAAAAATTAGTAGAAATCAAAGATTTAGAAATTTCCTTCGGAGAAGGAAGTAAGAAGTTTGTTGCGGTTAAAAATGCTAACTTCTTTATCAACAAGGGAGAAACTTTCTCGCTTGTAGGTGAATCAGGAAGTGGGAAAACAACTATTGGTCGTGCGATAATCGGTCTCAATGATACAAGTAATGGTGATATCATTTTTGATGGTCAAAAGATTAATGGTAAGAAATCGCGCGAACAAGCTGCGGAATTGATTCGTCGTATCCAGATGATTTTCCAAGACCCTGCTGCAAGTTTGAATGAACGTGCGACTGTTGATTATATTATTTCTGAAGGTCTTTACAATCACCATCTATTTAAGGATGAAGAAGAACGTAAAGAGAAAGTTCAAAATATTATCCGTGAAGTGGGACTTCTTGCTGAGCACTTGACTCGTTACCCTCATGAGTTTTCAGGTGGTCAACGTCAACGTATCGGTATTGCCCGTGCCTTGGTGATGCAGCCAGACTTTGTTATTGCGGATGAGCCTATTTCAGCCTTGGACGTTTCTGTGCGTGCTCAAGTCTTGAACTTGCTCAAAAAATTCCAAAAAGAACTTGGCTTGACCTATCTCTTTATAGCCCATGACTTGTCTGTCGTTCGTTTTATTTCAGATCGTATCGCGGTTATTTATAAGGGTGTTATTGTAGAAGTTGCAGAAACAGAAGAATTGTTTAACAATCCAATTCACCCATATACTCAAGCCTTGCTGTCAGCGGTACCAATTCCAGATCCAATCTTGGAACGTAAGAAGGTCTTGAAGGTTTATGACCCAAGTCAACACGACTATGAGACTGATAAGCCGTCTATGGTTGAAATCCGCCCAGGTCATTATGTTTGGGCTAACCAAGCCGAATTGGCACGTTATCAAAAAGGACTAAACTAAGAATGGTTTTATAATTTCCATGTCAATTTTTATGGAAATTATAAACCTTTTTTTGTTGAATTGATTTGAAAAAACTTTGAAATTATCCTGAAATAATTTTCGGAAAATTTTAAAAAATTCTGAAATATTCTTGACAGCTAATGAAAAAGGTGGTAAGATAGGAAACATCAAAAAAGAAAGCAGAAAAAGAAATGAATAAGAAACAAGCTGTAACGATGAATCAAAACTTTTACTTTAGCTACTTTAGATAGTGTTTGTAGACATGTCATCATGGATGCAAACAGTTCAAGCAATTTGTTTGTATCTATGTGGCTAAGGTTTTTGATTGTGGTCCATATAGATGAATATCTAAATGGATTAGCAAAGTTATAACTTGTTAGATTATTTCAAGCATCCGTTTAGGTATTATCTAGGCGGTTTTTTGTTTTATACTCTTCGAAAATCTCTTCAAACCATGTCAACGTCGCCTTGCCGTACTCAAGTACAGCCTGCGGCTAGTTTCCTAGTTTGCTCTTTGATTTTCATTGAGTATTATCTTTTCTGAGAAGGAGTTTCATTATGAAAGTTGTTCGAAAATTACTAGCCCCTCTCTTGGTAGTGGGTATCCTCTTGACCTCTCTGATTAGTTTACATCAGTTGAAGGCAGATAAGAAAAAAGATGTGTTTCGTATCGGTATTTCGCAATTTATTACCCACCAGTCTTTGGACGCTACTAGAGATGGCTTTGTGGATGAACTAGCCAAACAAGGCTATGTTGAAGGGAAAAATATTGAGATTGATTTGCAAAATGCACAGGGAGAACAAAGAAATCTAAAAACCATTTCTCAGCAGCTAGCAGAATCCAGTGATGTTGTTCTAGCCATCGCAACGCCTTCTGCCCAGAGCTTGGCCAATACAACGCAAACAACACCGGTTATCTTTTCAGCTGTAACAGACCCAGTCAGTGCCAAGTTGGTTGAGTCAAGAGAGCATCCTGGAGGCAATGTAACTGGGACAAGCGACCAGTCGTCAGATGCCATTTCAACCCAAATCAATTTGATAAAGAAAGTGTTGCCAAAGGCTAAAACGATTGGAATTCTCTATACTCAGAGTGAGCCAAATTCGGTTGTCCAAAAGGATGAGGCTAAGCGTCTTCTGGAAGAAAAAGGCTTTACCGTTGTTGAAAAAACAATCTTGGACAGTAACAACGTCAAGGCGGCAGCAGAGAGCTTGATGGCAGAGGTTGATATGGTTTTTGTACCAACGGACAATATCATTTCGTCAACTATGGAAACAGTCAAGCAGGTTTCTATTAAACATAAGGTACCAGTATTTGGTGGTTCAACAGAAATGGTTGCGGTTGGTGGCTTGTATAACTACGGAACCAATTATGAAGAATTGGGAAGACAGACAGCTCGCATGCTGATTCGTGTTTTAAAAGGTGAAAAGCCAGAAAATATGGCAGTTGAGTTGCCTGAAAAACTGGAATTGCATACCAATCAAGAAATGGCAGATGCACTAGGAATTGATATCAGTAAGTTAGAAGGCAAGGAATAAGGAGGTTTAAGATGAGTTTTGTATTATCTAGTTTATCAGAAGGTTTGTTATGGTCGATTATGGCTATTGGGGTCTACTTGACTTTCCGTATTTTGGATATTGCGGATATGACTGCTGAGGGAGCCTTTCCTCTGGGGGCAGCTGTCGTTGTATCACAGATACAGGCAGGGACAAATCCTTGGATTGCGACCTTACTTGCTTTGCTTGCAGGTATGGTAGCAGGTCTTGTATCAGGAATGCTCCACACCAAGATGAAAATTCCAGCTCTCTTGACAGGTATTGTAACCTTGACAGGGCTCTATTCCATCAATATTAAAATCATGGGAAGTGTGCCCAATCTTTCCTTGGGAGATTCTTCAACCGTCTTTAAACAATTAGCGAACTTTGGTCTGACAAATGAAGAAGCTGTGTTCTCACTCAGTTTAGCCTGTCTCTTACTTGTTTGTTTGGTTTTGACCCTTTTGATGAAAACGGAGATTGGTTTGGTTTTACGTTCGACTGGGGACAATATTCCGATGAGTGAGGCAAATGGGGTCAATGTAGACACCATGAAGATTGTTGGTTACATGATTTCAAACGGCTTGATTGCCCTATGTGGTTCCTTGTTTGCCCAAAATGATGGATTTTCAGATGTGACTTCTGGGACAGGAACCATTGTTGTTGGTTTGAGTGCAGTGATTATTGCGGAAGTCTTGATACACGATTTGACCATTGGAGGCCGCTTGTTATCTATCGGAATCGGTGCTATTGTTTACCGTTTGATTATTTTAAATATCTATGAAATTCCAAATCTAGATCAAAACCTGGTTCGTCTCTTTAATGCAATCTTGCTCGCCTTGGTTTTATTTGCACCAGAATTGCAAAAGAGATTAAAGATTCGTGGTCTGAAATTGAGAAATGAATAGGAGGAGAAAGTTATGGCAAGTTTATTAACACTTGAAAATATCCACAAGACATTTGAAGCAGGGACGGTCAATGAGAACCATGTCCTCAAAGGATTAGATTTAGAAGTGGAAGAGGGAGATTTTATCTCTGTGATCGGTGGAAATGGTGCAGGTAAATCCACTTTGATGAATATCTTGGCTGGTAATCTATCGGTAGACGAAGGAGACCTTTTATTGGCAGATAAATCCATTAAAAATCTGAGCGTCAGAAAGAGAGCCAAGGATATTGCACGTGTTTTTCAGGATCCTAAGATGGGAACAGCTTCTCGTTTGACGATTGAGGAGAATATGGCTATTGCCTTGAGACGTGGGCAAAAGAGAGGGCTTGGCTGGGGTGTGAAGGAGAAGGATAGAATCCAGTTCCAAGAAGCCTTGAAAGAGTTGAATATTGGCCTTGAAAATCGCTTGAAAGTGGATACTCAATACCTCTCAGGAGGACAAAGACAGGCCTTGACCCTAGTCATGGCAGCTCTGGTGAAACCTAAACTTTTGCTTTTGGATGAACACACTGCGGCACTTGACCCGAAAACGAGTCAAATGGTGATGGATTTGACGCAAAAGATTGTGGAAGACCATCAGTTGACGACTTTGATGATTACCCATGATATGAACCATGCAATTGAGTACGGAAATCGTCTCATTATGCTCTATCAAGGAAAGATTGTGGTGGATGTCAAGGGAGAGGAGAAAAAGCATCTGACGGTTGAAAATCTTATGCATCTCTTCCAGAAAAATAGTGGTCAAAGCCTAGTCAGTGATGAGTTGGTTTTGGGATAAAGAAAAAGGCTGAGATCCAGTGTCTCAGTCTTTTAGTAGTATGAATGGATAGGCAGAAATATGAAATTGATACTCTTCTAAAATCTCTTCAAACCAGGTCAGCCTTATCTGCAACCTCAAAGCGGTGCTTTGAGCAACCTGCGGCTAGTTTCCTAGTTTGATCTTTGATTTTCATTGAGTATAATCTATCAGATGGTAATTAGATATACGATATTAAAACCAGTCCTCAAGACAAAAGGACTGGTTTGTAGTTAAGAATATTATCTTAAAAGATATCAGTTAAATGGTAGATGAAATGGTGTATAACATACTTGAGTTGAACTTGAATAGAATGGGCCCTCTAAGTAATTCTTAAAAATTTATAGATCTAATCTATCTTATTTTTTAATAAGAAAATGGATGTTAAGACTACACTCAGTCCTGCTAAGAAGAGGAGTGGATTTGAGGATTCACCAGTTTCTGGAAGTTGTTCTTTGTGATGAGTATTTTCCAGTTGAGTAGGACTATCGGTGGTTGAAGCCTGCCCAAAGTTTAGTGAGGTTGTTGCAACTGTTTTGTTTATTGAGGTTTCCGGAGTATTGACATTTTGATAGACTACCGCATATGTACTAAAGAGACTAGTAGTAAATTCTGCCATACCATCACGAATAGTGAAAGAAAGTGATTTCAATTCTTTTGTCGGAGTTAGGTAATAAATATTTTCTACATCAGCTGTAATTGGTAATCTAACTAAAACAGCTCCCTGTGGTTGTATATTATGGTTGTTTGAATTTTTAAATTGAATATCATAAGCATCGTATATCTTACCAAAGAGTTCTTGAGCCAACACGTGTTTACTAGAGAGATGAGAAATTCCTTCTAAGTCAGTTGCTCTACCAATAATCTCAACACCAGTCTTTGCATCCTTCAAGACACGAAGTTTATACTCAGCAATACTGCTAGTAGATGTTTTTTCTTGCCTAGCTCCTTTACCAGGTTCACTATAATTAGGACTGTCTATGGTAGGAGCTTTCTGTTCTCTTCCTGTCTCTATAGGTTTGGTATATTCAGGTCTTTCCGCAGTAGGCGCTTCCTGTTCCCCAGTTGTTCCGATAGGTTTGGTGTATTCAGGTATTTCCACGAAAGGTGCTTCCTGCTCTCCCGCAGTGCCGATAGGTTCAGTGAATTCAGGAATTACAACAGAAGGCGCTTCTTGATCTCCAGCAGTGCCTATAGGATCTGTGTACTCAGGAATGGTTCCAACTGGAGCAGGCTCATCCCCTTTGCTTGTAAGGATTTTTTCTTCAACTGGAGCAGTTTCGTCCTTAGGAAAGACAGCTACAACAGGACTAGTCGTTGTTGTACCTTGGATGGCATAAGCTTCTATCGGCTTGCCAGCTTTACGGTCCGTAGTTTCAGGAATATCTAGTTGGACCTTATTATTCTTGATGGTTAATACTGTTTGTTCACCTGATGTGACAAGATGATCATCATCGACTTTTCTAAGTAGAAGAGGATCTTTGATACCAGGGAAGGTCACAGCGACTGCATCCCAATTGCCAGTTGGTAGGGTTAGGGTAACAGTCTTATCTTTGGACTTAACGGAATCAAGACTTGGACTATCGAGAGACACAGAAGGTGCCTTTAAGATATCAAAGGAATCAAGAGAAATTTTCTTTCGTCCTTGTGGAGAATTTGGATCCACTTTTAAAGTAAGAACGTGATCACCATCAGCTAGATTTGTGAATTTGCCAATTAATGCACCTTTTTCAGTCGCTCCTGGAGTGTAGAAGTCAAGAGCTGGCATTTCCTTGCCATCGAGTGTGACAAGTGCCTTGCCAAGGGCAGATGTTTTCAATCCATAGATTCGGATACCTGTTCCAGAGAATGGAATGGTTGCAGTGGCTTCAGAAGCGAGGCTATCATTAGCGTTGATGTCAGCGTATTTTTCTGTAGAAGCATAGAGTTCTGCATCGCTCCAATCCTTAAACATGGAACCATACTGGATACGAGGGTCACGGTCGTCGATCTTCTCAACAGCTTCTCCTTGACCTGGGAAGACCTTGAAGTAGTCTAAGGAAATTTTTGAGCGTTCACTTCCTCGTCCCTTATGTTCTCGTTTAACAGTGATGGTCATGAGGTGAGGACCTGAAGAAAGATTTGTATAACGACCGATTAGGACACCCTTTTCAGTAGCACCAGCTGTATAGAAATCAAGCTCTCCCACAGATTTACCATCGATTTTAACATCAGCAAGTCCCAATTGAGATGACTTGAGACCATAGATTTCAATACCAGGGCCATTGAATGGGATGGTTGCAGTCGCATCTTTATCAGAATAATTTCCATTTGAGATATCGGCGTATTTCTCTGTGCCGCTAAATAGTTCTGAGTCAGCCCAGTTTCCATAAGCTGAGCCGTACTGGATGCGCTTGTCACGGTCATCCATCAACTCACTGAAGGCATCGATAGAAGCAGGATCTGAAACTGGTGTTGTACGATTCCCTAGCATAGCCTTAACGGTATAAGTATAGGCATGGCTAGAATCAATCGAGCGATCGATGAAGTGAGTTTGGTTGGTGATAAACTCACGAACGCTAGGAGTTTGACTGTTTTCATCCTTGCTTTCTCGTCGGATAACATAATGACTTGCTCCCTCAACTGTGTTAAAGTCGAGTTCAGCTGTGACGGAATCTTTTCGAAGGGCTGATAAGCGAGTCACTCGTCCAGGGAAGTTTTCAAAGGTAATGACATCACCTTTTTGAGTCGCAAGTTGGATACGGTTATCTTTGAGGTGACTAGCTTGAACTTCCTTGCCATTAATCTTGATAATACTAGCTTCGATATTTGGATAGTCTACGACTAAGTCTCCACCCACATTAGAAAGGAAAGATAGCGTTTTAAGATTTTTCTCTTTCCATTTCATGCTGACTTCAAAGTTACCACGAGCGACTAAGCCTGAGACTTGCCCGTCTTTCCAGGCATCTGGAAGGGCTGGTAATGGGGCAATGTAGCCTGTGTGAGATTGAAGGAGCATTTCTGCCATACCGCTGGTTGCACCAAAGTTTCCATCAATTTGGAAAGGCGCGTGCGTATCCCAGAGATTTTCTAGGGTTGAAGATCTGAGCTGTTCTGCCAACAAACGGTGGGCACGATTTCCATCTAGGAGACGGGCCCAGAGGTTGATTTTATTGGCCTTAGACCAACCAGTTCCACCATCTCCTCGGTGGTTTAGGGTTGCGCGTGCAGCTTCTAGATATTCAGGCTGATCCTTGCCAAATAGAGTACCTGGGAAGAGACCAACTAGATGGGAAACATGGCGGTGGTGGTTTTCAATACCTTCGTTAGTGAATTGTGGGCTGTCTTCTTCGTACCATTCCTTGATACGACCGTCTTGGTTGATGTGAAGAGGTTTTAACTTGTCAAATTTAGCTTTCACTTCTGTCACCAAGTCTTGGTCTATCTTCAGATGATTGGCTGCTTCCATATAGTCGTGGAATAGCTGCCAAACTAGAGATTGGTCAAAGGTATTCCCAATCGTGATGGTTCCATGTTCTGGTGAGTAGGATGGAGAAGAAACCCAGCGGTCACTAGCCTTGTCGTAGTGCAAGAAGGAATTCCAGAATTTAGCTGTTTCCTTAAGCATTGGATAAATCTTTTCTTTAAGATAAGTTTCATCCTTGGTGAATTTGTAGTAGTCATAGACATTCTGCATCATCCAAGCATTGGCAGCAGGAGACCAGCCCCAATAGTAGTTCCAACCAGGAGTAGTCCAGCCGAATGGTGTAGCTTGGGTGTGAACCAGCCAACCGTTTTCTTGACCTTCTTTGGATTCGATACCTGCGTATTCTTTAGCAGCGATACGACCATAATAGCGCATGTCATCGATATAATTGATCATTGGCTTAGCCGTTTCTGCGAGATTACTCATGTAAGCAGGCCAATAGTTCATCTGTAGGTTGACATTGAGGTGGTAGTCTGAGTTCCAAGGTGGATTATCTACAGCATTCCAGACTCCTTGCAAGTTGGCAGGGAGGGCATCTGTTCGGTTACGAGACGAACTGATGAGGAGATAACGTCCGTATTGGAAGAAGAGTTCTTCTAACTTTTGGCCTTTTGTTGGATTATAGGTTTGAAGAGCTTCTTTTGTAGTTTGATTAGACTTGCTACCGCCGAGGTTTAATTGAACACGGTTGAAAAGGCTTTGGTAATCCTTGATGTGATCATTTTTCAGAGTCTCATAGTCTTTGGTTTTAGCAGCTTCAACGATAGATTTGACAGTTTTTTCTACATCAATATCCTTGCGGTAATTGGTTTTCGGATTTTGAGCAAAATTAGTCTTGGCACTGAGTAAAAGCGTAGCGTAGCTGGCCCCTGTGACCGTTAAACTATCATCATGGACAGTAACTTTTCCGTCCGTTTTAAGTCCTAGATAGGATGCAAACTGGAGTCCATTATCTTTGACTGTACCTTTTAGTAGGATACCATTTGGGTCTGTCGTAACATGGCCATTCTTGTAGTGAGAATATTCCGATGAGTAGTCTCCGTTGGCAATCAAATCTTCTGTTAAGGTATTCCAAAGGGTAAAATCAAGCGTCTTATCTCCCTTTTTAGTCAAGTGGGTCACGGTGACATCATCAGGATAGCTGGAGAAGGTTTCACGTTTGAAGGTTGTTCCATCTTGGGTATAGGAGGTAGTTGTGATAGCTTCAGAAATATCTAAGCCACGATGATAGTGAGTAACATTTTCCAGACCCTTTTTCTGGTTATTGAAAACCATGGATACATCACCAAAGGCTAAATAACGTCCATATTGGGAATTGTTTGGACCAACCAAATTTCTCTCTGCTAGTTGTTTGGCTTTTTGACGGTCACCGTCTTCTAAGGCTTTACGGATTTCTGCTAAGACTTTGTAGCGGTCCTTGTAGTTTCCCCCGTTGTAGTCTTGACTATCTGGCTGAGGACCTCCAGACCAAAGTGTTTTTTCGTTGTACTGGATTCTTTCTTCACCGATAAGCCCGAAAACTTTGGCTCCCATTTCTCCATTTCCAACTGGGAGGGCTTGTTTTTCCCATCCATCATAGGAAGGAGCAGTTGGTTGGTTGTAATGTAGTTCGTAATGTTCTTGTTTATTCACAGGAAGTTCTGGTTTCTCGCTCTCCTTATTTTCGTTAGGTTTGACAATAGCTTCGGTGCTTGCTTGGTTAGTTGTAGCAGAAGTAAGATCAGCCTCAGCGGGTTTGCTTTCAGAAGCACTATTATCGGCTAGAACTGGTTTTGTATGATCAATTGGTTCGTTTGGCTGTGTGTGCTCAGTTGATTCACTTGCTTTCGTTACAGTGTCTGTCTTAACTGTAGTTTTTTCTAATGCAGGCTCGTTTTGCTTTACTTCGATAGTATTAGCAGAGACGGTATGACTAGCTAGAAAAACCGCTCCAAGCAAAACAGAGGCTGTGCCGACCGTTAGCTTCCGAATACTGTAGCGACAGGATTTCTCCCTCCAAATTTTTTCCATAGAAACCTCCTTAATTAAAAGCGCTTTCATTTTTTTAAAAAGCGAACTTTCTTATTTCTATATTGTATTGTTAATCTAATTTTACGAGCTAACGAGGTATTGTCAAGGGGATTTAAGAAGAATATATATTTGATATTGTTTTGTATTAAAAAAGTGGAGGAAATGAATGGTAAGGGAGTGTATTTTTTATATTATTTCTAGTTTTAACTAGAAAGATAAGCCAACTTTAATTACAGCCTACCCATCTCTGAAAGCGTAAAACAAACTAGTCAGGGTGGCTAGATTGTGGTATAATGAAAGGGACTCAAAAAGAAACAGGAGAAAAATGATGGATTTACTTTTAGCAATTGTATTGATTGTATTAGCTTTTCTAGGAGGAGCTCTTGGAGGAATGTACTTGGTTCGTAAGCAAATTGAAAAAGAATTCGCTGACAACCCACGTTTGAATGCTGAAGCAGTTCGTACTCTTTTGAGTGCAAATGGTCAAAAACCAAGCGAAGCCAAGGTACAACAAGTTTACCACCAAATCATCCGCCAACAAAAAGCAGCCCTTGCTAACAATAAAAAGAAAAAATAAATAAGGAAAAGTCTGGGATGAAAGTTCCAGACTTCTCACTATGTTGGCTATGGTTTAGGAATAAGACATTTTCCTTGCATTCTATTGATATTTGATTATGATTAAGAGAGATAGTTGTTGATGAGGCTGTCCTTCAGTTCTTACAGACAAGTAATCATAATGAACTATCAATCAGAAAGAAGACTAGAAAGAAGACTGTATGGATAATCGACCAATTGGTTTTTTGGATTCGGGTGTCGGGGGATTGACCGTTGTGCGAGAGCTCATGCGCCAGCTTCCCCATGAAGAAATCGTCTATATTGGAGATTCGGCGCGGGCGCCCTATGGTCCCCGTCCTGCTGAGCAAATTCGTGAATATACTTGGCAGTTGGTCAACTTTCTCTTGACCAAGGATGTCAAGATGATTGTCATTGCTTGTAACACTGCGACTGCGGTCGTCTGGGAAGAAATCAAGGCTCAACTAGACATTCCTGTTCTAGGTGTGATTTTGCCAGGAGCTTCGGCAGCCATCAAGTCCAGCCAAGGTGGGAAAATCGGAGTGATTGGAACGCCCATGACGGTACAATCAGACATTTACCGTCAGAAAATTCATGATCTGGATCCGGACTTACAGGTGGAGAGTTTGGCCTGTCCCAAGTTTGCCCCCTTGGTGGAGTCAGGTGCCCTGTCAACCAGTGTCACCAAGAAAGTGGTTTATGAAACTCTGCGTCCCTTGGTAGGAAAGGTGGATAGCCTGATTTTGGGCTGTACCCATTATCCACTTCTCAGACCCATTATTCAAAATGTCATGGGGCCAAAGGTTCAGCTCATTGATAGTGGGGCAGAGTGCGTACGGGATATCTCAGTCTTACTCAATTATTTTGAAATCAATCGTGGTCGCGATGCTGGACCACTCCAACACCGTTTTTACACAACAGCTAGCAGCCAAAGTTTTGCCCAAATAGGTGAAGAATGGCTGGAAAAAGAAATTCATGTGGAGCATGTAGAATTATGACAAATAAAATTTATGAATACAAGGATGACCAGGACTGGTATGTCGGGTCCTATAGTATTTTTGGTGGCGTCCGGACGCTGACTGATGAAGACTTGGATTTCCCTCTGGTTGGATTGGCCAAAATCTTTCGAGACGAGGAACGAGGTTTCCCGATTTCAGTTACTGTTTTACGCTATGGTTCTCGCTACCGTTTATTGTCTTTTGTGGTAGATATACTAAACCAAGAAGCAGGTCGCAATCTAGAAGTCATCCAACGTCAGGGAGCTTTGCTTTTGGTTGAAAATGGCCAACTCTTGTATGTGGAATTGCCCAAAGAAGGGGTCAATGTTCATGATTTCTTTGAAACAAATAAGGTCAGAGAAACCTTGTTGATTGCGACTCGTAACGAGGGCAAGACCAAGGAATTTCGAGCTATCTTTGACAAGCTAGGCTACGATGTGGAAAATCTCAATGACTATCCTGACCTACCTGAAGTAGCAGAAACAGGCATGACTTTCGAAGAAAATGCCCGCCTTAAGGCGGAAACCATTTCCCAATTAACGGGCAAGATGGTTTTGGCAGATGATTCTGGACTTAAAGTCGATGTCCTTGGTGGCTTGCCAGGCGTCTGGTCAGCTCGTTTCGCAGGTGTGGGAGCAACTGACCGTGAAAATAATGCTAAACTCTTGCACGAATTGGCCATGGTCTTTGAACTCAAGGACCGCTCGGCTCAATTCCATACAACCCTAGTCGTAGCCAGTCCAAACAAGGAAAGTTTGGTTGTTGAAGCTGACTGGCCAGGCTACATTAACTTTGAACCTAAGGGTGAAAATGGCTTTGGCTATGATCCCCTCTTCCTTGTGGGAGAGACAGGCAAATCAGCAGCTGAATTAACCCTTGAAGAAAAAAATAGTCAATCTCACCGTGCCTTAGCCGTTAAGAAACTTTTGGAGGTATTTCCATCATGGCAAAGCAAACCATCATTGTAATGAGCGATTCTCATGGCGATAGCTTGATTGTGGAAGAAATCCGTGATCGCTATGTGGGCAAAGTTGACGCCGTTTTTCATAACGGAGATTCTGAATTGCGCCCTGATTCTCCCCTTTGGGAGAGTATCCATGTCGTTAAAGGGAATATGGACTTCTACGCAGGCTACCCAGAACGTTTGGTGACTGAGCTTGGTTCGACCAAGATTATCCAAACCCATGGACACCTGTTTGACATCAATTTCAACTTTCAAAAGTTGGACTACTGGGCTCAGGAAGAAAAAGCCGATATCTGCCTCTATGGTCACTTGCATGTGCCAAGTGCTTGGATGGAGGGCAAAACCCTCTTTCTAAATCCAGGTTCCGTAAGCCAACCACGAGGTACCATCAGAGAATGTCTCTATGCTCGTGTGGAGATTGATGATAGTTATTTTAAAGTGGACTTTTTGACACGAGACCACGAGGTGTATCCAGGCTTGTCCAAGGAGTTTAGCCGATGATTGCCAAGGAGTTTGAGACTTTCTTGTTGGGTCAAGAGGAAACTTTTTTGACCCCTGCTGAAAATCTAGCTGTGTTGATTGATACCCACAATGCGGATCATGCGACTCTCTTGCTCAGTCAGATGACCTATACCCGTGTTCCCGTTGTGACAGATGAAAAGCAGTTTGTTGGGACTATTGGGCTCAGAGATATTATGGCTTATCAGATGGAGCATGACTTGAGCCCAGAAATCATGGCAGATACGGATATTGTCCACATGACGAAAAGGGATGTAGCGGTTGTTTCGCCTGATTTTACCATTACAGAGGTCTTGCACAAGCTGGTAGATGAGTCTTTCTTACCGGTTGTGGATGCGTCTGGCATTTTCCAAGGAATTATCACGCGCAAGTCTATCCTCAAGGCAGTCAATGCCCTCTTGCATGATTTTAATAAGGACTACGAGATTCGATGCAGATGAGAGATAGGATTTCAGCCTTTTTAGAAGAAAAGCAGGGCTTATCTGCCAATTCCAAGCAGTCCTATAAGTATGATTTGGAGCAATTTTTAGACATTATAGGAGAGCGGATTTCTGAGACCAGTCTCAAGATTTACCAAGCACAACTAGCCAATCTAAAAATCAGCGCCCAGAAGCGAAAGATTTCGGCCTGTAACCAATTTCTCTACTATCTTTATCAAAAAGGAGAGGTGGACAGCTTTTACCGCTTAGAATTAGCCAAACAAGCTGAAAAGAAGACTGAAAAGCCGGAACTGTTAGACCTAGACTCTTTTTGGCAGGAAAGCGACTATCCAGAGGGACGCTTACTGGCACTTCTTATCTTGGAAATAGGGCTCTTGCCAAGTGAGATTTTAGCCCTTAAGGTTGCAGATATCAATCTGGATTTTCAAGTGTTACGAATCAAGAAGGCTTCCCAACAGAGGATTGTCACCATTCCCACGGCCTTGCTTTCAGAATTGGAACCCTTGATGGGCCAGACCTATCTCTTTGAAAGGGCAGGGAAAGCCTATTCTCGTCAGTGGGCCTTCCGTCAGTTGGAGTCCTTTGTCAAGGAGAAAGGTTTCCCAACCTTATCAGCCCAAGCCTTGCGGGAACAGTTCATTCTACGACAAATTGAAAACAAGGTCGATTTGTACGAAATTGCAAAAAAATTAGGATTAAAAACAGTCCTGACCTTAGAAAAATATAGATAATGGATATTAAATTAAAAGATTTTGAAGGGCCCCTGGATCTTCTTTTGCACCTGGTTTCCAAGTACCAGATGGATATCTACGATGTGCCCATCACAGAAGTCATCGAACAATACCTAGCCTATGTTTCAACCCTGCAGGCCATGCGTCTGGAAGTGACGGGTGAGTACATGGTCATGGCCAGTCAGCTCATGCTGATCAAGAGCCGCAAGCTCTTGCCAAAGGTAGCGGAAGTGACAGATTTGGAAGATGACCTAGAGCAGGATCTTCTCTCTCAAATCGAAGAATACCGCAAGTTCAAGCTCTTGGGTGAACACTTGGAAGCCAAGCACCAAGAACGGGCCCAGTACTATTCCAAAGCACCGACAGAGTTGATTTACGAAGATGCGGAGCTTGTGCATGATAAGACGACCATTGACCTCTTTTTGGCTTTTTCAAATATCCTAACAAAGAAAAAAGAGGAGTTTGCTCAGAATCACACAACTATCTTGCGGGATGAGTATAAGATTGAGGACATGATGGTCATCGTAAAAGACTCCTTGGCTGGACGAGATCAGTTGCGCTTGCAGGATTTGTTCAAGGAAGCCCAGAATGTCCAAGAGGTCATTACCCTCTTTTTGGCAACCCTAGAGTTAATCAAAACCCAGGAGCTGATTCTCGTGCAAGAGGAGAGTTTCGGAGATATCTATCTCATGGAAAAGAAGGAAGAAAGTCAAGTGGCACAAAGCTAAACTTGATAGAGAGGAAAGATGAGTACTTTAGCAAAAATAGAAGCGCTCTTGTTTGTAGCGGGTGAAGATGGGATTAGGGTCCGCCAGTTAGCTGAACTCCTCTCTCTACCACCGACAGGAATCCAACAGAGTTTAGAAAAATTAACTCAGAAGTATGAAAGTGACCCAGATTCCAGTTTGGCTCTGATTGAGACAGGTGGGGCTTATAGATTGGTGACCAAGCCTCAATTTGCAGAGATTTTGAAGGAATACTCTAAGGCACCTATCAACCAGAGTTTATCTCGGGCTGCCCTTGAGACCTTGTCCATCATTGCCTACAAGCAGCCCATCACGCGGATAGAGATTGATGCCATTCGTGGGGTCAATTCGAGTGGAGCCTTGGCAAAGTTGCAGGCCTTTGATTTGATAAAGGAAGACGGGAAAAAGGAGGTTTTGGGTCGCCCCAACCTCTATGTGACTACGGATTATTTCCTAGATTACATGGGAATTAACCATTTGGAAGAATTACCAGTGATTGATGAGCTTGAGATTCAAGCCCAAGAAAGCCAATTATTTGGTGAAAGGATAGAAGAAGATGAGAATCAATAAATATATTGCCCACGCAGGTGTGGCCAGTAGGAGAAAAGCAGAAGAGTTGATCAAGCAAGGCTTGGTGACGGTCAACGGCCAAGTAGTACGTGAACTCGCAACGACCATCAAGTCTGCTGACAAGGTCGAAGTAGAAGGTCAACCAATCTACAACGAAGAAAAGGTCTACTATCTGCTTAATAAACCACGCGGTGTGATTTCCAGTGTGACAGATGATAAGGGTCGTAAGACGGTTGTCGACCTCTTGCCAAATGTAAAAGAGCGTATCTACCCAGTTGGACGTTTGGACTGGGATACATCAGGGGTCTTGATTTTGACCAATGATGGGGATTTTACGGATGAGATGATTCACCCTCGTAATGAGATTGACAAGGTCTATGTCGCGCGTGTTAAAGGTGTGGCCAATAAGGATAATCTCCGTCCCTTGACCCGTGGTCTTGAGATTGATGGAAAGAAAACCAAGCCAGCTGTTTACGAGATTCTCAAAGTGGATCCAGTTAAAAATCGCTCTGTGGTGCAGTTAACCATCCATGAAGGGCGTAACCACCAGGTTAAAAAGATGTTTGAAGCTGTCGGTCTCCAAGTAGATAAGTTGTCACGGACCCGTTTTGGACATCTAGACTTGACAGGACTCCGTCCAGGAGAATCCCGTCGTCTGAATAAAAAAGAAATCAGCCAACTACACACCATGGCTGTAACTAAGAAATAATGAACCGAATTTTAATAGCGCCTGTGCGCTTTTACCAACGTTTTATCTCACCAGCCTTTCCACCTTCTTGTCGTTTTGAGCCGACTTGTTCAAATTACATGATTCAGGCTATTGAAAAACATGGCTTTAAGGGTGTTTTAATGGGCTTGGCTCGGATTTTACGTTGTCATCCCTGGTCGAAAACAGGCAAGGACCCCGTCCCAGACCACTTTACTTTGAAAAAAAATTCAAAGTAAGATTGTATTCTAATGTATAAAACACAGATAGATGATACTTGGTATTTACTAAGTGCCATCTATCTGTGTTTTTATTTATTATTGATGTTTCTGTTATCCTATTCCAAAATGTTTTTACCTTCTTTAACACGCCAGTGATAATCAGATAAAATAATATCTTCGAGGGAGTAGCTAGCCTTCCAATCAAGATATTGTTTAGCTTTTGATGCATCTGCTAGGACGCTGGCTGGGTCACCTGCACGACGCGCAACAATCTCGTGTGGGATTTTTTGATCCAGTAATTCTTCAGCAGTTTTAAAGATTTCTTTGACAGTATATCCTTTCTCAGTTCCTAAGTTAAAGATTTGAGAAGAACTGTTTTCTTGGAAGAGGTAATTCATCCCTTTAACATGTGCCTGTGCAAGGTCCAAGACATGAATGTAATCCCGAATACATGAACCGTCACGTGTATCGTAGTCATCTCCAAATATTTTTAGGCTTTCATTTTGTCCCAATGCAGTCTTGTTGATGTTGGGAATGATGTGGGTTGGATTTTTCACACGCAACCCGTTTGAAGCATCCATTTCAGCCCCAGCTACATTAAAGTAACGGAAAATGACATATTTCCAGTCGTAGCGATTGGCCATCCAGTAAATCATTCGTTCCCCCATCAGTTTTGTCTCTGCATAGGGGTTGACAGGGTCGAGCAGGGTATCTTCAGTTGCTGGCTTGTCAATACAGTTATTACCATAGAGAGATGCAGTCGAAGAGAACATGATTTTTTGAATGCCAACTTCAGATAAGACTTTGAGAACTTGGTTCATACCTGCCACATTGGCAGTGAAGTATTTGCTTGGATTTTCAATACTTTCGCTCACAACAATTTCACCTGCACAATGCAGAACAGCATCAATTTGATTTTCTTCTAAGTAAGTTTTTAGGGTACTAGCATCATAAACATCCAGTTGTTTAAAGCTAGCACGACTATCCACGGCCGAACGATTTCCTGTAGAGAGATTATCGAGGACATGCACCTGATAGCCAGCATTTAAAAGAGCTTTAACGGTATGGGAGCCAATATAGCCAGCTCCACCTGTAACAAGAATTGTTTTGGTCATGATTTTTTCCTTTTTTAATTTTTGACTAATTAGAAAATTCTTTTTGATTTAAAAAATTAAATACTTCTAATAACGTATTTGTTCGATCTCCAATCAATACTCCATCGAATCCTAATTCAACAATTTTAGGGGTATCTTCGCACTGTAGACCTCCTCCAAATACTAATTTATATTTAAAATTATATATTTGACTAGATAAGAACAAATACATTTTTAGCATAGTTAAATGCTTAGAAATTTCTTCTAAACTGTAGTCTTTTTCCCCACTCAATGTTGCACTTAAAATCTCATATGCTATAATAATTTCTTTGCCTTGAAATTGAATTCCTGATAAAAGTTGATGTATCTCATCGATATAATTTTTATTTTTGCCAAAACAAATAATAGGAGTTATATTTCCAACTATTGTCTGTTTTATTTTTGAACGAATAATATCTTTTGTTTCATTTAAGAATTTTTGACGTTCTAGATGGCCAACAAATGCATATTTTATATTATAGTAATTGAGATGCTCACAGGTTAAATCACCTACATTTCGCCCCTTGATAGCAATATTTTGCGAAGCAATTGAAAAAGAATATTCATTGTCATTAACAGGAATTATAGGTGAAATAATTAATTCTGTTTTAACATTTCCTTTATTGAAAAGTTTTAACAGTTCTAATTGTTCAGGGATACTTAATTTATTTTTAAAGTTGAATATTGTTAACATTTACACCTTTTCAATATTAAAACTAATTATTTGTTAATCTTGTCATCAATGTATTGTTCTAGTTTTGTTTTGTATTGTTCAAAGTTAGGTTCCTTTACTACATTATGAAATGATAAAGTTTCTCTTTGTGTAAATCCGCAAAACTCCATTGCTTTATGAAATGATATTAAAATTTCGTCTACACTTTTACCATTAAAAAATTCATTAATATCATTAAAAGTATATTCTGGTGCATTCCATGTTGAGGATATAATATATTCTTTCCCTTTCATGAGTCCACCAGTTCCATATTTATCAGCAAATGAGTAAAACTGTCCATATTCAAATACATTATCAAGATACAATTTTAATTTCCCTAGAACATTAAACCAATAAATTGGGAATTGAAAAATAATTAGGTCAGCCCATAAAAACTTATTTCTTTCATCAATAACATCATATGATTCTACTGAAGAGAGCTGTACATTATGATGGTGCCGTAATTTATTTAAAAAAATATTGTATAAGCTAAAGTTAAGTTCTCCTTTACAGAAATCATGTTTTTGATATCCGTTTACTAATAATATGTTCATATTCAATTACTCAATATATTAATATTATCATATATATAATTGTTTGTCAAATATTTTTTATAGTTTTTTAGACCTTCCCTCGTATATAAGGGAATACTGTTTTTTCTACTTAGAAAATAAGATATGATTTGTAGAAAGCAGATTAGGATACTAATTTAGAAATCTACCTTCCCACTATCCTTCTCCTATAAAAAGTGGTAAAATGGATGAAAGAAAGAAGGAACTGAAATGACAACATTATTTTCAAAAATCAAAGAAGTAACAGAACTTGCTGCGATCTCAGGTCATGAAGCGCCTGTCCGTGCTTATCTTCGTGAAAAGTTGACACCGCATGTGGATGAAGTGGTGACAGATGGCTTGGGTGGTATTTTCGGGATTAAACATTCAGAAGCTGTGGATGCACCGCGTGTCTTGGTCGCTTCTCACATGGATGAAGTTGGTTTTATGGTTAGCGAAATCAAGCCAGACGGTACCTTCCGTGTCGTAGAAATCGGTGGTTGGAATCCTATGGTAGTCAGCAGCCAACGTTTCAAACTCTTGACTTGTGATGGTCGTGAAATTCCAGTGATTTCAGGCTCTGTTCCTCCACATTTGACTCGTGGAAAGGGTGGACCAACCATGCCAGCCATTGCAGATATTGTCTTTGATGGTGGTTTTGCGGACAAGGCTGAGGCAGAAAGCTTTGGCATCCGTCCTGGTGATACCATTGTCCCTGATAGCTCTGCTATCTTGACAGCGAATGAAAAAAATATCATCTCAAAAGCTTGGGATAACCGCTACGGGGTTCTCATGGTGAGTGAGCTAGCTGAAGCTTTATCAGGTCAAAAACTCGGAAATGAACTCTATCTTGGCTCTAACGTCCAAGAAGAAGTTGGTCTGCGTGGTGCTCATACCTCTACAACCAAGTTTGACCCAGAAGTCTTCCTCGCAGTTGACTGTTCACCAGCAGGTGATGTCTATGGTGGTCAAGGCAAGATTGGAGATGGAACCTTGATTCGCTTCTACGATCCAGGTCACTTGCTTCTCCCAGGAATGAAGGATTTCCTTTTGACAACGGCTGAAGAAGCTGGTATCAAGTACCAATACTACTGTGGTAAAGGCGGAACAGACGCTGGCGCAGCTCATCTGAAAAATGGTGGTGTCCCATCTACAACTATCGGTGTCTGTGCCCGTTATATCCATTCTCACCAAACCCTCTATGCAATGGATGACTTCCTAGAAGCGCAAGCTTTCTTGCAAGCCTTGGTGAAGAAATTGGATCGTTCAACGGTTGATTTGATTAAACATTATTAAACATAAGGGAGGTGGTAGGGATGGTAGAACCAAACCTAGAAAGCCTTATAAAAGATCTTTACAATCATGCTAGACATGATTTGAGTGAAGATTTAGTTGCTGCTCTCTTAGAGACTGCAAAAAAACTGCCTACTACAAATGAGCAATTGCTGGCAGTTCGTCTCTCAGGCCTGGTCAATCGTGAATTGCTCCTAAATCCCAAACATCCGGCACCTGAGTTGCTCAACTTGGCTCGCTTTATTAAAAGAGAAGAATCCAAGTACAGAGGAACTGCAGCTTCTGCGCTTATGTACGGAGAGCTCTTTAAAATGCTTTGATTCCATTGTGGATCAAAGCATTTTTTTGTATGGTGGAAAAGCAACTATTGCTAAGGAGAAGAAAAAGCCATCCCATTTAGGATAGCTTCTTGGTTCTTAGATTTGTTCAGCAATGACCTTTTCAGCTAAATTCATAGCATGGTCAGACACACGAGTGTAGTGGGAAACAATGTCGATAAAGTTGACCCCAGCTTGCGTTGAACACTCGCCCTTGTTGAGGCGTTTGATGTGGGTCTTTCTGAGAACACGTTCCATATTGTTGATTTCTTTATGGCGTTCAATCAGACTTTGCGCTTTTTCAATATCATTGTTTTCCACGCTATCAAGGGCATCCTTGATAAAGCCAGTGGTTTTTTGATAGATATCAGCCAATTCCTGCAAAGCAGCTTCAGAGAACTCAACATTTTTACGTTGAAGATAGTCAGTTAGATTGATTAGCGCTTCTGCGTGGTCCCCAATCCGTTCCAAATCGCGGGATGAATCAAGGATATTGGTGAGCACTTCACTTTCTTTCTGGCTAAGGGCCTCGCTTGAAAGAGTAATAAGGTAACGAGTCAATTTTTCATCAATAGTATTGATGGCTTCTTCTGTCTTATGGCCTTTTTCAGCAAGCTTTTCATTGAGATCGATGATGTAGTTATATGAAAGGTCAAAGGCTTTAGAAGCATAATTTCCCAAGTGAAGGAGTTCTTTTTTCGCATTTCCGAGAGCGATTGATGGAGCTTGTTTAATCAAATGCTCATCAAGATAAAGTGGCTCGTACTTGACAACTTCGTCTTCACCAGGGATGAGCTTGGTTACAAAGAAAGCCAAGGCTCCGATGAATGGAAATTGTACAATGGTGTTACTTACGTTAAAGGCACCGTGCGAGAAGGCGATGGTCATCTCAGGTGAGAGGTGAAGGAGTGCTTGGAAGTACTCAATCATTGCAGTGAAGGGGCCTAATAAGATTAAGCAAAGAATAGTTCCTAATACGTTAAAGGTGACGTGGGTTGCAGCAACGCGTTTCGCAGAGACATTGGCTCCTGCTGCCGCAATGATAACGGTTAGGGTTGTCCCGATATTATCCCCGAAGAGAACTGGTAGCGAACCTTTAAGGTCAAGGAAGCCACCTGCATAGAGACCTTGCAAAATCCCGATTGTCGCAGAAGAAGCTTGGATGAGAACGGTAATCACTGCACCAGCGAAAACTCCTAAAATAGGGTTTTGTCCCAAGGTTACCATGTATTCCTTGAATTGCGGTAAATCTTTAAGAGGACTCATACCGGCACTGATGAGGTTGAGGGCGTAGAAGATTCCCCCTACACCAAACAGGATGCGCCCAATATTGTTTGCTGTTCTGTTTTTTGTAAAGAAGAGGAACATGGTTCCAAGGAAAATTAGGGGTAAAGCATACTCACCAAGCTTGAAACCAATGATAAAGGAAGTAACGGTGGTTCCGATGTTGGCTCCCATGATAATTCCGATAGCCTGTCTAAGAGTGAGGAGACTAGCGCTGACCAGTCCAACCGTGATAACTGTCACCCCTGTACTTGACTGAATCAGGGCAGTCACGACAATCCCGACTAGAACACCTAAAAAGGGATTGCTGGTGTACTTGTCAATGTAAAAACGAAGGCGATCTCCAGCAGCTTGTTGCAAACCGTCTCCCATGGTCTTGATACTATATAAGAATAGTCCCAGACCACCTAAAAAGTGAAATAAAATTTCCTGCCAATTAATGGACATTTCTTTTTCCTCCGAAAAATAATAACGGAATTTCTCCTATTCTATTCTATTCTATTTTAAAGGATAAAAGTAAATCTAACAAGTGTTAAGCTAAGATTTTAGAAAGAAAATTCGTTAGGAAAGACTGTAGTTATATTAATTTTACCAATTTTTAACCTAGATATAGGTATTTCCTCTGATATATTGACATTTAAAAGAAATATTTTAAAATGAGGGAGGAATTATCTTGGTCCCTGTGATTGGGATAAAAATTTTATGAAGAAAGTTAAGCGCTTTCTTTAAAACAAAAAATCAATCTTTTAGGAGGAGAAAATGAAGAATCCATTTTTTGAAAGACGTTGTCGGTACAGTATTCGTAAGTTATCAGTAGGGGCTTGCTCGCTGATGATTGGGGCTGTTTTGTTTGCTGGTCCAGCCTTGGCAGAAGAAACAGCTGTTCCTGAAAATAGCGGAGCTAATACAGAGCTTGTTTCAGGAGATAGCGAGCATCCAACTAGTGAAGCTGATAAGCAGAATGAAGGGGAACATGCTGGAGAAAACAAGCTAGAAAAGGCAGAAGGAGTCGAGACAGCATCTGACACTGCTTCGCCAGCAAGCAATGAAGCTGCAACTACTGAAACTGCAGGAGCAGCTAAACCAGAGAAAAAAGCAAGTGAGGTTGTTGCAGAAACACCATCTGCAGAAGCAAAACCTAAGTCTGAAAAGGAAACAGAAGCAAAGCCTGAAGCGGCTAGCCAAGCGGATGAGTCTAAGCCAGCAGCAGAAGCTAATAAGACTGAAAAAGAAGTCCAGCCAGATGTCCCTAAAAATACAGAAAAAACATTAAAACCAAAGGAAATCAAATTTAATTCTTGGGAAGATTTGTTGAAATGGGAACCTGGTGCGCGTGAAGATGATATTATCAACCGTGGTTCTGTTGCCCTCGCTCCACGTCGGACAGGTCATTTGGTCAATGAAAAAGCTAGCAAGGAAGCAAAAGTTCAAGCCCTATCAAACACCAACTCTAAAGCGAAAGACCACGCTTCTGTTGGTGGAGAAGAGTTCAAGGCTTATGCTTTTGACTATTGGCAATATCTAGATTCAATGGTCTTCTGGGAAGGTCTCGTACCAACTCCTGACATTATTGATGCAGGTCACCGTAACGGGGTTCCTGTATATGGTACACTCTTCTTCAACTGGTCAAATAGTATCGCAGACCAAGAAAAATTTGCTGAAGCTTTGAAGCAAGACGCAGATGGTAGCTTCCCAATCGCCCGTAAATTGGTAGACATGGCCAAGTATTATGGCTATGATGGCTATTTCATCAACCAAGAAACAACTGGAGATTTGGTTGAACCTCTTGGAGAAAAGATGCGCCAGTTTATGCTCTATACCAAGGAATATGCTGCTAAAGTAAACCACCCAATCAAGTATTCTTGGTACGATGCCATGACCTATAACTATGGACGTTACCACCAAGATGGTTTGGGAGAATACAACTACCAATTCATGCAACCAGAAGGAGATAAGGTTCCAGCAGACAACTTCTTTGCTAACTTTAACTGGGATAAGGCTAAGAATGATTACACTATTGCAACTGCCAACTGGATTGGTCGTAATCCTTATGATGTATTTGCAGGTTTGGAATTGCAGCAGGGCGGTTCCTACAAGACTAAGGTTAAATGGAATGACATTTTAGATGAAAATGGGAAATTGCGCCTTTCTCTTGGTTTATTTGCTCCAGATACCATTACAAGTTTAGGAAAAACGGGTGAAGATTATCATAAAAATGAAGACATCTTCTTTACCGGTTACCAAGGTGACCCTACTGGTCAAAAACCAGGTGACAAAGATTGGTATGGTATTGCTAACCTAGTTGCAGACCGCACGCCAGCAGTAGGTCACACCTTTACTACTTCCTTTAATACAGGTCATGGTAGAAAATGGTTCGTAGATGGTAAGGTTTCTAAGGATTCTGAGTGGAATTACCGTTCAGTTTCAGGTGTTCTTCCGACATGGCGCTGGTGGCAAAAATCAACTGGTGATAAGTTGAAAGCAAGCTATGATTTTGAAGATGCCTATAATGGTGGAACTTCTCTCAAATTTGCAGGGGATCTTTCAAGTGCGACCAAGCAAGATGTGAATTTGTACTCTACTCGCTTGAAGGTGACAGATACAACCAAATTGCATGTTGCACACAAAGGAGGCAAGGGAACCAAGGTTTATGTAGAATTTGCAACCAAGAAAGATTATACCTACGGCGATGAAGCTGCCCGTAAAGAATTGACAGTTTCAGATAACTGGACTACTGATGATTTTGATTTGAGTGCCTTAGCAGGTAAAACAATCTACGGTATTAGACTGTATTTTGAAAATGACAAAGACTTAAAAGGCTATCAATTCAATCTGGGGCAATTGACCATCAGCAATAATCAAGATGCTCCTCAGGCTCCGACAACAGTAGCTGTAGCCAAACAGGTTCTTAAAAATGCCCAAGAAGCAGAAGCGGTTGTGCAATTTGAAGGAAACAAGGATGCAGATTTCTATGAAGTTTACGAAAAAGATGGAGACAGCTGGAAATTACTAACTGGTTCATCTTCTACAACTATTTATCTACCAAAAGTTAGCCGTTCAGCAAGTGCTCAAGGTACAACTCAAGAACTGAAGGTTGTAGCCGTTGGTAAAAATGGGGTTCGTTCAGAAGCTGCAACAACAACCTTTAATTGGGGTATGACTGTAAAAGATACCAGTCTACCAAAACCACTAGCTGAAAATATCGTTCCGGGTGCAACTGTTATTGATAGTACTTTCCCTAAGACTGAAGGTGGGGAAGGAATTGAAGGTATGTTGAACGGTACCATTACCAGTCTGTCTGACAAGTGGTCTTCTGGACAATTAAGTGGTAGTGTGGATATTCGTTTGACCCAGCCACGCACAGTTGTTAGATGGGTGATGGACCATGCTGGAGCTGGTGGAGAATCTGTAAACGACGGTTTGATGAACACCAAAGACTTTGACCTTTATTATAAAGATGCGGATGGTCAATGGAAGTTGGCTAAGGAAGTTCGTGGCAATAAAGCCCATGTTACAGATATTACCCTTGATAAACCTATCACAGCTCAAGATTGGCGCTTGAATGTCGTTACTTCTGACAATGGAACTCCATGGAAGGCTATTCGTATCTATAACTGGAAAATGTATGAAAAGCTTGATACAGAAAGTGTCAATATTCCGATGGCCAAGGCTGCAGCTCGTACTTTAGGCAATAACAAGGTACAAGTTGGCTTTGCAGATGTACCAGCTGGAGCAACCATTACTGTTTATGACAATCCAAATTCTCAAACTCCGCTTGCAACCTTGAAGAGCGAAGTTGGAGGAGACCTAGCAAGTGCACCATTGGATTTGACAAATCAATCGGGTCTTCTTTACTATCGTACCCAGTTGCCAGGCAAGGAAATTAGTAATGTCCTAGCAGTTTCCGTTCCAAAAGATGACAGAAGAATCAAGTCAGTCAGCCTAGAAACAGGACCTAAGAAAACAAGCTTCGCCGAAGGGGAAGATTTGGACCTTAGAGGTGGTGTTCTTCGAGTTCAGTATGAAGGAGGAGCTGAGGACCAACTCATTCGCCTAACTCACGCAGGTGTATCAGTATCAGGCTTTGATACGCATCATAAGGGAGAACAAAATCTTACTTTACAATATTTGGGAGAACCGGTGAATGCTAATTTATCAGTGACTGTCACTAGCCAAGATGAAGCAAGTCCGAAAACTATTTTGGGAATTGAAGTAAGTCAGGCACCCAAAAAAGATTACCTAGTTGGAGATAGCTTAGACTTGTCTGAAGGACGCTTTGCAGTGGCTTATAGCAATGACACTATGGAAGAACATTCCTTTGCTGATGAAGGGGTTGAAATTACTGGTTACGATGCTCAAAAGACTGGTCGTCAAACTTTGACGCTTCATTACCAAGGACGCGAAGTTAATTTTGATGTTTTGGTCTCTCCAAAGGCTGCAGTTAACGACGAGTACCTCAAACAAGAAATTACTGCTGTCCAAGGTCGTCAGTCAACGGTTGCTTATACCTTCTCCAGTGAGGACAAACAAGCGACGCTACTAGAGAAGCTCAATGGAGCGAAAGTTGTTGCAGAAAACCATGGTGCCAGTCAAGAAGACGTTAATCAGGCTTTGAATGAATTGAAACAAGCAGGCGCAAACTTGGATGGCAATCAGCGTTATGAGGCTGCTAGGAAAGAATTAGAAAGTTTACTCGAATCCATCCGCGAAAAATATCCTCAATCAGAATTAATTGCGCAAGTAGAGGCTTTGTTGGTCTCACAAGCACCAACTCCACAAGCTTTTGCGGACATGAAAGAACAGCTGAATAAGAAACTAGCTCCTGCAGCAGAAAGCCATCACGTTGGTAGCCAGGATCCAAATGAAGTAGCCCCAACAGTTGAAGCCCTCTCTGGACTAGTTGTGGAAACTGAAACAATAGCCTTCGAACGTCAAGAGCGCCCAAATGCAAGCCTTCTTAAAGGTCAACATCAACTAGTTCAAGAGGGAGTTGAGGGACAAATTCGTCACTTGATTGAAGTAGATAGCCAAGGGAAACGCACTCTTCGTTTAACAGAGGTAATTAAAGAAGCTGTTCCAGAAATTACTGAGATTGGAACAAAAGTTCTTTCAAGTAAGGAACCAACTGAAGGTGTCAAGAATTTGGTTGTGAATACTCCGAAATTAGAAGTTGAAGAGACAAGTCTTGCCTTCGAACACCAAGAACGTCCAAATCCAAATCTCCCAGTCGGTCAGCGTCAACTTGTCCAAGCAGGAGTTGAGGGACAAATTCGTCGCTTGATTGAAGTAGATAGTCAAGGCAATCGTACTCTTCGCTCTACAGAAGTTTTGAAAGAAGCAAGTCCTGAAATTGTGGAAGTGGGTACTGTTCTAATTCCTGCCAATCCAGCACCACAAAACACAGACCTTCCAAAACCTTATAATCAACCAGCGTCTGACCAACAAAAGGCTCCTAAATTGGAAGTCCAAGAGGAAAAGATTGCCTTTGACCGTCAAGAACATGAAAATGCTGAGTTGCTAGTTGGGCAACAACGAGTCATCATACAGGGACGAGATGGTCTGTTAAGATATGTCTTTGAAGTTGATGAAAACGGTCAGCGTCGCCTTCGTTCAACAGAAGTCATCCAAGAGGCGATTCCAGAAATTGTTGAAATTGGCACAAAAGTAAAAACTGAACCAGCAGTAGCGCCTACACAAGAAAAACCAGCCCAAAATACGGCAGTTAAATCAGAAGAAGCAAGCAAACAATTGCCAAATACAGGAACAGTTGATGCTAATGAAGCCCTAATAGCAGGCTTGGCCAGCCTTGGTCTTGCTAGTTTAGCCTTGACCTTGAAACAGAAAAAAGAAGATGAAGATTAAATATCGAAAAATCTTGTGAAATCTTTCCTTATATTTCCAAAGTGTGATATAATAGTTTCGAATAAAATAAATAAAGGGGTTTTTGTAACATGGCAAAACTTACTGTTAAAGACGTTGACTTGAAAGGTAAAAAAGTCCTCGTTCGTGTTGACTTCAACGTACCATTGAAAGATGGCGTAATCACTAACGACAACCGTATCACAGCAGCTCTTCCAACTATTAAGTACATCATCGAACAAGGTGGACGTGCAATTCTTTTCTCTCACCTTGGACGTGTGAAAGAAGAAGCTGATAAAGCTGGTAAATCACTTGCTCCTGTAGCAGCTGACTTGGCAGCAAAACTTGGTCAAGATGTTGTTTTCCCAGGTGTCACTCGTGGTGCTGAATTGGAAGCGGCAATCAACGCTCTTGAAGATGGACAAGTTCTCTTGGTTGAAAACACTCGTTACGAAGATGTTGACGGCAAAAAAGAATCTAAAAACGATCCTGAACTTGGTAAATACTGGGCATCACTTGGAGATGGTATCTTCGTAAACGATGCATTCGGTACAGCTCACCGTGCACACGCATCTAACGTTGGTATCTCAGCAAACGTTGAAAAAGCAGTTGCTGGTTTCCTTCTTGAAAACGAAATTGCCTACATCCAAGAAGCAGTTGAAACTCCAGAACGTCCATTTGTAGCTATCCTTGGTGGTTCAAAAGTTTCAGACAAGATCGGTGTTATCGAAAACTTGCTTGAAAAAGCTGATAAAGTCCTTATCGGTGGTGGTATGACTTACACATTCTACAAAGCACAAGGTATCGAAATCGGTAACTCACTTGTAGAAGAAGACAAATTGGATGTTGCGAAAGCTCTTCTTGAAAAAGCAAACGGTAAATTGATCTTGCCAGTTGACTCAAAAGAAGCAAACGCATTTGCTGGCTACACTGAAGTGCGTGACACTGAAGGTGAAGCAGTTTCTGAAGGCTTCCTTGGTCTTGACATCGGTCCAAAATCTATCGCTAAATTTGACGAAGCTTTGACTGGTGCTAAAACAGTTGTATGGAACGGACCTATGGGTGTATTTGAAAACCCAGACTTCCAAGCTGGTACAATCGGTGTGATGGACGCTATCGTGAAACAACCAGGTGTTAAATCAATCATCGGTGGTGGTGACTCAGCTGCCGCAGCGATCAACCTTGGACGTGCAGACAAGTTCTCATGGATTAGTACGGGCGGAGGAGCTTCAATGGAGCTTCTCGAAGGTAAAGTATTGCCAGGTTTGGCTGCACTTACAGAAAAATAATTTCAGCCCGTTTGTCTCTACAAAATCCTGATTTTGTAGAAAAAGGAACAAAACTGAAACGTTAACAAAAAGGTGGCTATGTCACCTTTTTGTGTTAGTGGAGGTATTTGTGACGCGGTGGTGGGGCTTCAATGGAACTCCTTGAAGGTAAAGTTCTTCCAGGACTTGCAGCCTTGACAGAAAAATAAGATTTCATAAATAAATCAAAGAAGAGAGGGATGAAAGTTCCTCTTTTCTTTTGCTTAAAATAAAAACGCTTCCTCTCAACTATTGCTCATAAAATCAGCCAATTTATGATAAAATGGAAATAGAAAGTTGAGATTATGAGTTATTTTAAAAAATATAAATTCGATAAATCCCAGTTCAAACTTGGTATGCGAACTTTTAAAACAGGTATTGCTGTTTTTCTAGTTCTCTTAATTTTTGGCTTTTTTGGCTGGAAAGGTCTTCAAATCGGTGCTTTGACAGCCGTTTTTAGCTTGAGGGAGAGCTTTGATAAGAGTGTTCATTTTGGGACTTCGCGTATTCTAGGCAATAGTATCGGTGGCCTCTATGCTCTGGTCTTCTTCCTATTAAATGGCTTTTTCCATGAAGCTTTTTGGGTAACTTTAGTAGTTGTTCCAATCTGCACCATGTTAACCATTATGACAAATGTAGCCATGAATAACAAAGCAGGTGTCATAGGTGGTGTAGCAGCTATGTTAATCATTACCTTATCAATTCCGAGTGGAGAAACAATTTTGTACGTATTTGCGCGTGTATCAGAAACGTTCATGGGAGTTTTTGTCGCAATTCTCGTAAATTACGATATTGACCGTATTCGACTCTTTTTAGAGAAAAAAGAAAAATGATGTTACATTTTATAACATTATCAATTGACGTTTGTCTTTTTTTAGACTATAATAGACAGAAAGAAGGAAATTGTAAATGAAGGAAAAAGAATTTCGCCGAAACATGGCTGTTTTTCCTATTGGCAGTGTTATGAAGTTGACTGATCTATCGGCTCGTCAGATTCGTTATTATGAAGATCAAGAGTTGATTAAACCTGATCGAAATGAAGGGAATCGTCGCATGTATTCCTTGAATGACATGGATCGTCTGCTTGAAATCAAAGATTATATCTCAGAAGGTTATAATATCGCTGCTATTAAGAAAAAATATGCTGAACGTGAAGCGAAGTCCAAGAAAGTGGTGAGTCAGACTGAGGTGCGTCGTGCACTTCACAATGAACTTCTCCAACAGGGGCGTTTTGCTTCAGTACGATCACCTTTTGGTCGCGGTTAGACAACCGCAAGTAGTCATAGATTAAGGAGAAAACTCATGCCAATCAAAGCTGCAGATATTCGTCGTGAAGTCAAGGAAAAAAATGTTACCTTTATCCGTCTCATGTTCTCAGATATTTTGGGAACCATGAAAAACGTCGAAATTCCTGCTACAGATGAACAGTTAGATAAAGTCTTGTCAAACAAGGCGATGTTTGATGGATCTTCTATTGAAGGTTTTGTACGTATCAATGAGTCAGATATGTACTTGTACCCAGACTTGGATACATGGACAGTCTTCCCTTGGGGGGATGAAAATGGAAGTGTTGCAGGTTTAATCTGTGATGTCTATACAACAGAAGGTGAACCATTTGCAGGTGACCCTCGTGGCAATTTGAAACGAGCTCTTCGTCACATGGAAGAAGTAGGATTCAAATCTTTCAACCTTGGACCAGAGCCAGAATTCTTCCTATTTAAGCTGGATGAAAATGGTGACCCAACACTTGAAGTAAATGACAAGGGTGGCTACTTTGATTTGGCGCCTACGGACCTTGCGGACAACACACGTCGTGAGATTGTCAATGTCTTGACCAAAATGGGATTTGAAGTAGAAGCGAGTCACCACGAGGTTGCGGTTGGACAGCATGAAATTGACTTCAAGTACGATGAAGTTCTCCGTGCTTGTGATAAGATTCAAATCTTTAAACTTGTTGTTAAAACCATTGCTCGCAAACACGGGCTTTATGCAACCTTTATGGCCAAACCAAAATTTGGTATTGCTGGGTCAGGTATGCACTGTAATATGTCCCTGTTTGATGCAGAAGGAAACAATGCCTTCTTTGATCCAAATGATCCAAAAGGAATGCAGTTGTCAGAAACGGCCTATCATTTCCTTGGCGGTTTGATCAAGCATGCTTACAACTATACTGCCATCATGAATCCAACCGTTAACTCATACAAACGTTTGGTTCCAGGTTATGAAGCGCCTGTTTACATTGCTTGGGCTGGTCGTAACCGTTCGCCACTTGTGCGCGTACCTGCTTCACGTGGCATGGGAACTCGTCTTGAGTTACGTTCAGTGGATCCGATGGCAAACCCATACATCGCTATGGCGGTTCTTTTGGAAGTTGGTTTGCATGGTATTGAAAACAAAATCGAAGCACCAGCTCCTATCGAAGAAAATATCTACATTATGACAGCAGAAGAGCGTAAGGAAGCTGGCATTACAGACCTTCCATCAACCCTTCACAACGCTTTGAAGGCTTTGACTGAAGATGAAGTTGTCAGAGCGGCTCTTGGAGAACATATCTATACTAGTTTCCTTGAAGCCAAACGAATCGAATGGGCAAGTTATGCAACCTTCGTTTCACAATGGGAAATTGATAACTATTTAGATTTATATTAATGGTACAGAAAGGTTGTCCGTTTGGGCAACCTTTTTATGTTGTTCTAAAGACTGGAGTACTTACATTTAGTCTTTTGTAGATTACTAATATTCTTCGAAAATCTCTTCAAACCACGTCAGCGTTATCTGCAACCTCAAAGCTATACTTTGAGCAGCTTGCGGCTAGCTTCCTAGTTTGCTCTTTGATTTTCATTGAGCATAAGTTTATTATAGTAGATTGGAAGATAATGAATTGAGTCTAGGATTGTCCAAAATAATTCCTAACAATGTTTTAGAAGTCGTGTTATACTATTGCGACTTAAATATGATATAGTGTTTTCATATTGCTCATACTCTTCTATTTTCATTGAGTATCAGCTATAAAGATCGATTACAATATGTCTTTTATGCGCTTCAGTTAGATGAGTGTAATAGATGAGAAGTTTTTTTATTTTTTCTTGAATTGAGGTTTTATCGTCTATAGTATGCTGTAATCTACATGAATATAAGGTGTGTTTGTCATAAATTGATTTGATGCATTTGATGTTTTTATATTAAATTTTCTGATATTTCTTTAATAAGGATAATTGCTATTTTTGTAAAAATCAAGCTACTAAAATTTTATAGTTTAGTCCTAATTAGTAAATATACAAATTCATACATAGAGGGTAGTTCCACCGTTTGCATATATATATATATATATATGCAAACGGTGGAACTTATTTTATCCATACAGGAATCAATAGTTTAAAGATTTTTTGTCATGTATTAATCGCTCTTTTTTCAACGAAAATCTTACTATTCTAGGAACTGCTTCGTTATAAAAATACTCTATAGTTGTTAATTATTTATTACAGATATCACTTCACTATATCAACTTATTTTGATAAACTATATATAGTTATGTCATTTTAAAAATAGAAAGGAAAAATTTATGTTTGGACATAAGAATAATAGGAATGGTGAAAAAGTTTTTCGCTATTCGATTAGAAAGTACCATTTTGGTGCTGCTAGTGTAGCTATAGCTGCCCTCTTGTTTTTTGCAAATGGAGTAGCTAGAGCAGATAGTCTATCTGTATCCCCTGATACAGCAGCGACTGAGAAGACCCTAAATGATGAGGGTAGGAGTAGGGCTAAGGAAGAACCCTTGCCAAATAGTCAAGAGCTTGCTGAAAGGAATTTGGAAGAAAAAACTACAAAAGTTGTTGATAAATCAGCCCTTCTTCAAGTGATGGATGAGCTTAAAGATATTGTAGTTAAGGTAAAAGAAAGTAAACTTGCTCCATTGTCTAATCAGCTTCTTCAGCTTACTGATGAAAGCAAACGTTTGCTTTCTGATAAGGATGCTAAATCAGAGGATATTGATCAACATATTCTAAAAATTAGAAAGCTGATAGAAACATTAAAAGAGCAAGAAAGTAGTGCTAGTCAACCTGAGCGGAAAGAAGAGAGTAAGGTGCCTTCTGCTGAAGCGGTAGACGAGACTGCTAATCAGGCTGAAAGTAGCAATGCTAAGGATTCTTTACTAGAAGATAAGAGCACGAATGAGGCTGCTACTGAAGTTCGTAAAGAAGAAACTTCTAGAGATAGCTCAAAACCTACTGTGACAGCTTCCGATAGAAGCTTAAACAAGGTAGATAAGGAAGCTAATAGTCTAGAACTGCCAAACAAAGATAATAAACTGTTGCCGATAGATACGAAAAGTAATCTTGTAGATGAGGCGACAGAGGATGTTCTTGATAAGAAGAAAAAAGGTTATTCTGGGTTTAGAATAGCTCATTATGCAGCTCGATCAATTGATCGTTCTGTAGCTGGAAATCTCGACTCAGGTACTATCAGTGGTGATGGAGTTAAACAGTTTGAAAATCTTCATTATGACATTGATGGTGATCGTACTATTTGGAGAGTGGCTGTCCGTCCGGCTCATAAGAATCATGCTTGGGCTGGTATTGCAGTTACATCAGATGATACTATTGAAAATATTCGTGTAGTAGAAAGAGGTGGAGCTGGTGGTAGTGTACTAGAAGAGAGAGAAATTTCCAGAGGACGCCCTGCTAGTACGCCTTTCTCTAATTATAAGATGTTTATTGGTCACTACAAACTTATTGGTGGAGCTGTGCCAGATAGAATAGTCTATGAAGTAACTACTAGAGGAACACATCACAATCTTTTTGCTCGCTTTGCGACCGCTATTGTACAGAATACTCTTGAAAATTCTGGCTTAAATGGTAAGGCGGCGATTACAAGTCGAAATTCAGACTTCCCTGCTGTAGGTATCCATGTCAATGCAGTAGGCGCTCCTACTGTTAACCACAACTATACTCGAACCAACGATACTGTACGTATGCAGACTGTACCGTCAACAGATAATCAATTATCAGGGACTGGGAAACCAGGAGCGACTATTTCTGTTAAGAAAAATGGAAATACTTTTAAGAAGACAAAAGTTGATGGAAGTGGTCATTGGGTTGTTTCACTAGATGCTGGTTTAAATAGTAATCTATCAGATACTGGAGAACAACTTGTACCGAAAGATAAGATAACAGTAACTCAAAGTGTTGATGGCAAAGAGAGTGAAGCAACGAATGTGGATGTTTCATTAGGGCGTTCATGGATTGCTTATTCGCCGGGACATACCAATGAATTGGTTTCAAACCAACGCGATCTCAAGCTATATGTACCACATGATGCGGGTATGGCTTACTTGAAATACAGGGATACAAATAATCAAGAACATGAAATTGGGATTAGACGTACTGCGATTAACCAAGCTTGGCAAGTTCTTCCTGAGAAACGTAATTTAGCTACTGTTACTTCAGTCGATAATACAAGTAATAAGTTTTATTCTATCATTAATCTTAAATTGAATAGTGATATGAAAGTGGGCTCTCAAACGTCTGTTATTTCAAATATGAAAGAAGGCGGTTACGGAAGTCTTGAGGGATGGAAACCTGTCAATGTAGTAGAGGCTCCATTAACATCTGGAGCTCATATCGAGAGTGACTTAACAGGTAAAGCAAGTATACCTGCGGAAGTAAGAGTAAAAGCACCAGTAGGTTCAACAGTAAAACTTTACGATAATAATGATGTGCTAATAGGAGAAGCTCAGGCTGGAAATGATGGATATGCAACGGTACATCCTCTAAATAGTTTACCTGAAGGGCAAGTTAGAGCGACTTCAACTCCAGCTGGAGGGAAAGAATCAGCGAAAAGTGACCCTGTGAATGTTACAAGATCTCAAATAGGTCATGGAGAATCGAAACAAGATACTAAATCAGGTCTGACTGTTGGAGTTGATAAAAAATGGATCGTTGCTTATCGTGGGGACGAAATTGAGATTAAAACTCAAGCTCATGCTAGATATTTAGAATCATTAAAACCTAAAGGGCTAAACACTCAAGAAGATTTAGAAAGAAACTTCCCAATAAAAGGAAAGTTGTCACATAATTATCTAAGTACTGCAGGTGGGAAGGCACATCTAAATGCATTTGGAGGTTTTAAGGGTACTATTTCTTTAGAACAGCCTTTAGGAGATACAAAAGTTACTTTTGTTGGTCAAAGTAAGACTACAACAGCTAGTCTGAGTCAACGTAATCGAGGTGCAGTTGTTGAAGTTAGCACAACTATCACTGTCCTTGAAGTAGCGAAGAAATATGATATTTCTATTGATAAAAAGATTACTGTAGACAATCCAAACGCTGTAAGTGGTCCAGAAAAAGAGAAAATCATTGCAGCGATTAAAGAGAAGAACAATAGAACATATACAGATGCAGCATACAGAGCATTATTAGATCAGGCAACTTATTCAGTAGATGAAAAAGGGAATGTTACCATCACTTATCCTGATAAATCAGTAGATAAAGTAGCTTCGGCATACACTATTCAAAAACGCCCAGTAATAGAAACATCCTTAATCGATAAGGCAGATACACAAACACCGACTACTGTATCGGCAGATCCAGGTTCTAAAGTAAAACTTTACGATCACTCAGGCCATGAATTGGGAGAAGGTACGGCAAATGAAAGTGGTCGAGTTACTATTAATCCTACAAGACCGATTCCAAATGGAAATGTAACAGCAAAAGCAACTGATAATCGTGATCACACAACAGATGCAAGTGCTCCAAAACAAGCGACAGTACCTGCACCGCAAGCTTTGACTATTCAGCAACCTCATCATGGTTCAACAAGCGTAACTATTATTCCGCAAGGCAGAACAGATATTATCTCTGCGGTTATTCAAGGGAAAAAAGTTAAAATTGAAAAGGAAGGCTCTGGACGTTATAAGACGTTAGAAAATGCAGCGAATGTACGAATTTCACCAAATGCAAATGGAAGTGTAACCTTTGAATTGCCTTCAGGTACAAGATTTGAAACCCTAGATAGAATCCAAGCTACTGCAGAAAATAAAGATATTACGGTAGTTTCAGGAATAAGGTCATCTCAAGAGGTTAGTCAATATGTACTAGCAAATAAAGGAGAGAAAGTACCTGTAAAAGATATTAATCGTTTAACTCCAGAAGATAAAGAGAGAGTTAAAACAGCCTATGAAAAAGCTAATCCAGGTATCAATAAGTCAGAAGTAACTGTAGGAAGTAACGGAGATATTACTTACAATCACCAAGGTAGAGGATCTGTGCAAAAAGGTGTTGCAAAAACATCTGATAATGTTGTTCTAGATAATGTAGCTCCAGGTAAACCAACGATTCCAACTAACTTGACGGATAAAGCTGGAACTAGAACTCAAATTGAAGTAGATACAGAACCAGGTGCATCTGTTGTTGTATATGATCATGGCGGTCAAGAACTAGGACGAGGTGTAGCGAACGCAAGTGGTAAAGCGGTTATCAATCCGACTAAGGAAATTCCTAAAGGTAATGTTACAGCAAAAGCAACAGATGAAGCAGGAAATATCTCACAACCAAGTGATGCTAAAGTTGCTACTTTCCAAGATTTCACACCAAAAGTTCCTTCTAAGACACCTGTTACAAAAGTAACGTCTTTAACACCGGATGAGGTTAATCAGGTTAAGAAAAAAGTTTCAGATGCTAACCCTGGTAAAGAAGTGCAAGTATCAAGTAATGGTACTGCTACTGTAACTGATCCTAAATCAAGGATATCTCATCAAATATCTGGAGATAAGTTAGTTGAATCAAACGATAAGATTAGACCAACAGTTGAAATTCCTTATGATAATGCAGACAAACAAGAAGTATATGTATATTCCGGGGAAACAAGTAACATTACAATCAAAGTAAAAGATAACTCTGGAAAAATATCTAAATCATATCTTGCGTTTGCGGCTAATGATAGAAGAGGTTTAGGAACAGAGGATAACAGTTACTTGGGTGGTAGAAGTAGCAACGGCTTGTATTTAACAGCGACTAAAATACATTCAGATACACCAACTTCAGAAAACCAACCAGCAACAATTACAGTAAGTGGAAATCTTAATAATCAGCCATTTACAGGTGAAAAATCAATTACTCGTTATGTATTTGCAGAAGATCCAAGTGGAAATACTAACTATGAGCATGTAGGTCATGCTAATGATGTAGGAGCTCCTGGACGCATTCGATTTGTATGGAAACCTCAAACATTTAAATATGATGCACAGGCGCCAGGAACACCATTATTATTAGATAGTGCAGATGCGACTCAAATTGAGAATGCTGTAAAACAAGCTAATCCAACCTTTAGCGATAAAATTAAGTCTGTAACAGTTGATGGTAATAATGTGATTGTGACCTATAAAGACGATAGTACAGATAGATTAGATGCTTCTAAAGTCTTTAAAGTACGTGATTCTAAGCCAACGTCACCAATGGCAACTGCACCAAAAGATGGAACAGTAACAGTAACACCAACAGGGGATGCAGATAAAGTAATTGTTAACTACACAGATGAGCAACAAAATTCTAAAGTAGTAACAGTAGTTAAAGCTAAAAATGGAACATGGTCATCATCAGATAAGCCAGCAGGAGTAACTGTTGATCCAAGAACAGGAACGTTGTTAATTCCAGCTGAAGGTGTTAAAGATAGAAGTCAGGTAACAGCAACAGCTACGAAAGGTGATAGTAGACCATCAGATCCAAAAATAGTTACAGCGCAGCCTAAAGACTTCGAACCAGTGAAACCAGACGAGAAAGTTCCAGTTAAAGACAAAGCGCACTTAACTCCAGAAGAGAAA